>JBJFGF010000017.1:19367-68573 GCA_051892415.1 Acutalibacteraceae bacterium
CGCGTATCTACATACGCTTCGGGGGCATTAACTCACCAACTCCACGCACTCTATCGCTTATTATTCTATAAACAAAGGTATAGCACGCGTATTTGTCGAGTTATTGCCCCAAACTCGCGTATCTACATACGCTTCGGGGGCATTAACTCACCAACTCCACGCACTCTATCACTTATTATTCTATAAACAAAGGTATAGCACGCGTATTTGTCGAGTTACCGACCCGAACTCGCGTATCTACATACGCTTCGGGGGCATTGACTCACCAACTCCACGCACTCTATCGCTTGTAATTGAAATAATCAATCTTTCTTAATTACAATTACAAACAAATACATTAAATCGTGAAAGGATTTATAGATATGGATAAATCACTTCGTAAAGCAGTTATCGCAGGTAACTGGAAAATGAACAAAACTCCCGATGAGGCAAAAGCCATCATCAGCGAGATGAAACCCCTTGTTGCAGATGCAGATTGCGACGTAGTTCTTTGCGTTCCCTATATTGACATTTTCGCAGCACAGGAAGCAGCAGCCGGTTCAAATATTAAAATCGGTGCGGAAAACTGCCATTGGGCAGAAAGCGGCGCTTTTACAGGTGAAGTTTCAGCCCCCATGCTTAAAGCAATCGGTGTTGAATATGTTATTATCGGTCACTCCGAAAGAAGACAGTATTTCGGTGAAACCGATGAAACGGTTAATAAGAGAGTAAGAGCTGCTCTTGACAGCGGTCTTACGGTAATCCTTTGCGTCGGCGAACTTCTCGATGAACGTAAAAAAGGCGTTACAATGGAAGTTGTTCGTTCACAGACAAAGATTGCCCTTCAGGGCGTTTCCAACGAAGAACTTGACAGAATTATCATTGCATACGAACCCGTTTGGGCTATCGGTACGGGCGAAACCGCAACCGCAGAACAGGCAAACGAAGTTAATCACGCAATCCGTGAGGTTCTCGGGGAGATTTATTGCCCCAAATGTGCAAGCCGTGTAACAATTCAGTACGGCGGCTCAATGAATGCGGGCAATGCGGCAGAACTTCTCAGCCAGGTTGATGTTGACGGCGGACTTATCGGCGGCGCATCTCTCAAGGCTGCTGATTTCTCTGTTATTGTTAAAGCGGCAAGCGTTTAATTTAAAATAAAAATCAGGGCAGGCTTTACCGTCTGCCCGAATTTTCTGTAAAGGTGATTAAAAATGTCTGAAAAAGTACTTCTTGTTGTAATGGACGGTGTGGGCTACTCGAAAACAGGTCTCGGTGACGCTGTAACACTTGCCAACACACCCGTTCTTGATAAACTTCTTAAAGAGTGTCCCAACACCCGCCTCAAAGCACACGGCTCCGCAGTCGGTCTTCCCTCCGATGACGATATGGGTAACAGCGAGGTTGGACACAATGCCCTCGGTTGCGGTCAGGTTTATTCCCAGGGTGCAAAACTCGTTAACGAATCCATCGAATCCGGAAAAATATATGAATCAACCGCTTGGAAAGAAGTTGCGGGAAACTGCATCCAAAATGGCTCAACCCTGCATTTCATCGGTCTCCTTTCCGACGGTAATGTTCACTCAAATATTTCCCATCTTATTGCCATGCTGGGTAAGGCAAAAGCAGAGGGTGTAAAAAGCGTTCGTGCTCATATTCTTCTTGACGGACGTGATGTTCCCGCAACATCCGCACTTACCTATGTGGATGAACTTGAAAAGGCTTTCAATGAACTTAATGACGGTACATTCTGCGGCAAAATTGCATCCGGCGGTGGCAGAATGGTTATCACAATGGACCGTTACGAAGCAAACTGGAATATGGTAAAACTTGGTTGGGATACCCATGTTAAAGGTATCGGTAGGCAGTTCTCAAGTGCAACCGAAGCAATCGAAACATACCGTGCAGAAAACGACGGTATTATTGACCAGGATTTGCCCCCCTTTGTTATTGCGGAAAACGGCGAGGCTGTCGGTACAATTAAGGACGGGGACAGCGTAGTTCTTTTCAACTTCCGCGGCGACCGTGCAATAGAACTTTCAATGGCTTTCGATAACGAAGAGTTTACAGCCTTTGACAGGGGCGCAAAGCCCGATGTTTGCTATGCGGGTATGCTCCAGTACGACGGCGACCTTAAACTTCCCGCACGATTCCTTGTTAATCCTCCCGAAATTAAAGATACTCTCTCCGAACTTCTTGTTTCAAAGGGTATGAATCAGTTTGCAGTTTCCGAAACTCAGAAATACGGACACGTAACATATTTCTGGAACGGAAACAAGAGTGACAAGTTCTCCGAAGAACTTGAAACATACATGGAAATTCCGTCGGACAAAGTTTCATTTGATGAAAGACCCTGGATGAAATCCGCAGAGGTTACCGACGCGGTTATTGAAGCAATGGAAAGCGGTAAATACGATTTTATCCGTTGCAATTACCCTAACGGCGATATGGTTGGTCACACGGGTAACCTTGACGCAACAATTACAGCCGTTGAAGCGGTTGACCTTGGTCTTGCAAGAGTTCTCAAAGTTGCGGATAAATGCGGTGTAACCGTTCTTATTACTGCCGACCACGGTAACGCGGACGAAATGCTTGAAAAGAACAAAAAAGGTGATATAGCAGTAAGAACCGCTCACTCGCTTAATGCTGTTCCTTTCATCATTTACAGCAAGAATTCCTATGAACTCAAAGACGGCGAATTCGGTCTTGCTAACGTTGCTCCCACAGTTGCTTCAATCTTCGGCATTGAACCCTACGCTTCCTGGGAAGAGTCAATGATTAAATAAATGAAATAAAATATATTCAACGGCTCAAGGATTCCTCTTTGAGCCGTTGTTCTTTGTTGACAAACTTTTCGGTAAATGGTACTATTGTTATTGTAAGGAGTTGATGTTGTGGAAAAATCGAAGAGCGCTGTTGCGTTCAGTAAAACCGATTCAATGTGTATTAAAGGTCTTGCTATATTCATGCTGATGTGCATACATTGCTTTGGCAGTGCTTGGAGATTTGAGGGATACGATTTTGTTTTTTGGCCCTTTGACGAAAAAACCTTTATACAACTTGCCTATTATTGTAAAAGTTGTGTTTCAATTTTTGCTTTTATCAGCGGTTACGGTTTGTATCTGTCCGCAAGGAAAAACACCGGTAGTATAAACGATACAAACAAATGGATGGTTTCCCGATATTTTAAAACAATGAGCGGCTTTTGGTTCGTTTATATTATTGCTTTTGTAATATTCTTTTTTTATAAAGAAGTACCCCAGGGAATCTTTTTTGAGGACGGCTTTGTAAGAGGAGCGGTATATGTTTTGCTTGACTTTTTGGGAATAGCCAAAATGTTTGGAACGCCGAGACTTAACGACTCTTTGTGGTATATGAGTGCGGCTTTAATATTCGTGATGTTTGTGCCTTTGCTTATAAAATTGACGGACAAAATCGGATGGATAAGTACGTTTGCGGTTGTGTTTATTTTCCCGAGACTCTTGATTTACAATGAATTTCCCGGTGTAATTAACCCTTATTCATTTATGACATCGGTGTATTTCGGAGCATTGTTCGCACGGTTCGATGTGTTTGAAAAGATTGCCGACTTTAAACTTGTAAAAAACAAGAATCTCAACGAGATTTTGCTTTTCGTCATAGGTGCTATCGGTTTATTTGCAAGTATTTATATATGGATAAGAGTACCGTATAAGGTTTTGTGGGAATATCACTTCGGTGTTGCACCGGTAATACTAATCGTATTTTGTAATAGGTTTATTTTTGTACGCAAAGGTATTATCAGCAGGGGTATAAGCGGTGTTTTTGCTTTCTTGGGTAAGTATTCAATGAATATATTCCTGTTCCATACATTTTACAGAGAATACTTGTTAAAAGATGTCCTTTTCAGTATGAAATATCCCATATTGACCATTGTGTCACTTCTGTTAATTTCTTTGATAACTTCAATAGTCTTTGAATTTGTGAAAAAAGTGATTAAATACAACAACTTTGTATCTTTCTTAGAGAAAAAAGCACTATCGCTTTTTCCTGCAAGCAATTAAAATTTCACCCTTTCCTACCGTTGACGCGTAAGAAAGGGTGTTTCTTATTTTTGATTTTTAATCAATTTATAATTACCGCTTTTTAAAATTCTGATTAAATCATCGTTTGATTTTATGGGCTCATTTGTGATTATACCGCCCAAGCCGACTCCGCTTTCCCTGTGACAGTCGCTGCCGCTTGTTTTTATTTTTGCACCGATTTCATTTGCCCAATTTTCCGAATTGTCATTTGCTTCTTTATCGGCTTTGCCGTTGAAAACTTCAACACCGTCAAGGTATTTGGGGTTTGCCCTTGTTATAAACTGCCTGAAAGGATGGGCTTGAAGAAAAAGACAGCCCCTTTCTCTCAACAGATTACTTGCCCTTCGTATATAAAGGGGAAGTAAAAAGGGGAGATTGTAAAGCATTTCTTCCGTTACACCATAGACCAAATAGTCATTGACAGTTGCATAGAATCGTAATTCCACACCCAAAAGAACAGTGAAATCTTCGGTTTCAAACTGTTTTGCTTTTCTGTAACCCCGGAAATAATGCTCCAAAGCTTTTTTCTTGCTGAAAAATTCTGTGGGCTTAAAGGTCATGGGGGAGTAGTGGTCGGTTATAACTATCCCCGAATAACCTGCCGCTTTGTATTTATTTACAAGATCTTCCGCGTCCAACTGCCCGCAAAGACTTGTGTTTTTTGTATGTGCGTGTATTTCGTATTTGTATTCCATATTCTTCCGCCTTGAGTTACTATTTTACCTTGAATTATACAATGTTCGCCCGAATATATCAATCCTTTTGCAAGGTTTAATAAATTGTTCATAATACATTGACAAAGTTGAGATATTGAAGTATTATTTATCTATAATATTTTAGGAGTTGAGAAAATGACAGGTATTCATTTTGTTGATGCTATTTTATCCATTTTACTTGCTATTTGCGGTTTGTTCACGGGCTTTGTTGACATGGGAAGTGCCGAGGCAACCGGCAATTTTGAACTTCAGTCGGAGCAACAGCTTCTCCTTTTTGATGCCATGTATTCCGGCCAGGGTATTACAACCGACGGTAAGAATTTTTATACATCCGGCTCAATGACTGCCTTCGATATGGCGGGACTTGCCAAATGGGATGCAAATTTCAACCGTCTTGTAACAAATAACGATGCCATTCCCTCAAAATATCGTGATATGGGCAATAACCATATAGGCGGTATAAGTTATTATAACGGCTTGATTTATGCCTCCTGTGAAAAGACGGGCAGGGGTAATACGCAGTTCGTTATGACATACGATTCAACCTCTCTTAAGTTCAAGGACGCTTTTGAAGTGCCGAGCGAATATCTTCCCGAAGGTATTCCGTGGCTTACAGTTGACGGTGACAATGAATTCATTTACACCTCCCACTTTGGCAGAGAGGTTGAAACGGAAAACCGTTTAGGCCCTGTTGAAAGAATTTGTGCTTTTAAGTTGGAACCCGCTGAAGATGCCGAGGGCAACAAAAAACTTGTATTCGACCACTATATTGAATTGGAGTACCCCATAATCAGAATCCAGGGCGGCGAATATATTGACGGTGTTATTTACCTTTCAATAGATAACGCAGACTCCAATGATGACGATGTTCTTGCGGTGGATGTTAAGACAGGTGACATTACAGTGATTTCAACCCGTTCGCTTCCCGCAATGGCAGGTAACGAGGCGGAGGGTTTGACAGTTGTTAAGAATAAGGACGGTTCCCTCACATTCACAATCCTTGACTATGACAAGACAATCGCAACCTATGTGAGAACATATAAATACACAAAATAATATAAAATAATAATCGGCTGTGAAAAACGGTAGTTTTTCACAGCCGATATTTTTATGCTATCAATTATACATTAAATCTAAAGAGAACAATATCTCCGTCCTGCATAACATATTCCTTGCCCTCGGAACGAACAAGACCTTTTTCCTTTGCAACCTGCATTGAGCCGCATTCCATAAGCACATCAAAGGAAACAACTTCTGCACGAATGAAACCTCTTTCAAAGTCGGAGTGGATTTTGCCTGCTGCTTGGGGGGCTTTCGTGCCTTTTTTGATTGTCCATGCTCTTACCTCCGGTTGACCGGCTGTAAGATAACTCATAAGACCTAAAAGATCGTAACTGCGTTCAATAAGTAAATCAAGACCGCCCGTTGAAACACCAAGTTCGGAAAGGAACATTTCCTTTTCCTCAGGATCAAGTTCTGCAATTTGTGCTTCAAGTTCCGCGCAAATGGGAAGAACTTGACTGCCTTCCTCGGCGGCGATTGCCTTGACCGCATTGTAACGGACATTGCTTTCGATTTTTGAAGCAAAATCATCCTCGCTCATGTTACAAGCATATATGACGGGCTTTGATGTAAGTAAATCCACCGTATCAAGAATTTCCTTTTCATCATCCGTCAACTCAACCGCGCGGGCACATATACCGTTGTCAAGAGCGTCTTTGACTTTTTCAAGAATAGCAAGTTCTGTGGCGAGGGTTTTATCACCCTTCATAGCCTTTGTTGTCCTGTCGATTCTTCTCTGGAGAATTTCCGCATCGGAGAGAATAAGTTCAAGATTGATTGTTTCAATATCTCTTTGTGGGTCAACGGAGCCGTCAACGTGCATAATATCGTCATTATCAAAGCAACGTACCACGTGAATAATTGCGTCAACCTCGCGGATATGGGAAAGAAATTTGTTACCGAGACCCTCGCCCTTAGATGCGCCCTTAACAAGTCCCGCAATATCAACGAATTCAATGGTTGCCGGAGTAACCTTAACGGGATTATACATTTCACACAGAGCGTCAAGACGCTTGTCCGGAACCGCAACAACACCCACATTGGGTTCAATAGTACAAAATGCGTAGTTCGCCGCCTGCGCCCCCGCATTTGTAAGTGCGTTAAAAAGAGTGCTTTTTCCTACATTGGGAAGACCAACAATACCAAGTTTCATATAATAACTTCCTTTTCAGATTATCGCGGAATATTTTAGCACATAATGAGTTTTATTTCAATATTTACGTTAAATATTATTCTGAATAGCCGGTAAAAGTGTACCAATAATATTTTTGAGGTGATTTTTTGGATTTCAGAACGGATCTTGCTCTTGAACGCAGGGAGATGCTTGAAGAAGATATCAGCGGAATCGAGGTGTCGGAGTCGGAAAATGACGAGTGCAAAACCACGGTTATTGAAATTAAAACGGAAAGTGCGGCAAAGCGATTGGGAAAGGGAGTGGGAAAATATATAACTCTTGAAATGAATCCCTTTTCCGATGAAGCGGCGGTAAGTGACGGACGGCTTGATGCACTTACAAAGAGCATAAAAAAACTTTTGCCCGATGGGGACGGCACCGTGCTTGTGGCGGGAGTCGGAAATGAACGTATTACTTCCGATGCATTGGGTCCCATGACCGCTTCATATATTTTTGCCACAAGGCATATAAAGGGTGAACTTCAGCGAGCCGCAGGTTTTTCGGAGGATTTAAGACCGGTGGCGGCGGTGCGTGCCGGTGTATTGGGGGAAACGGGCATTGAGTCCGGGGAATATATAAAAAGTATTTGTCAGGCGGTAAAGCCCCAATGTGTAATAACCGTTGACGCTTTGGCGGCAGGAAGCGTGAAAAGGCTCGGCACAACGGTACAGATGTCCGATACGGGTATTGCACCAGGGTCGGGAATAGGCAACACAAGAAAACGCATAGACGAAAGTTATTTGGGAGTTCCCGTAATTGCCATAGGAATTCCCACAGTTGTTGATGCGGTATCCCTTGCGGCAGAACTGTCGGGAGTTCCTTCCGAAAAACTTGATAAGGGAGCGGCAGGGGAAAGGAGCGGAATGATAGTTGCTCCCAAAGATATAGATTTGCTTATAAAAAATGCTTCCTATCTTTTAGCCCTTGCCATAAATTGTGCCTTACAGCCCACTCTTTCCCCCAAGGAGTTGTACAGTATTATGTAGATTTAATTCTATCGGCAAATTGACTCTCATATTCTATATTGGGAGGTGATTTGTTGAAGCGAAAATCTTATTTTTTTCATAAATTTATTTGCTTGACTGTGTGCGGTTCCCTTGTGTTTTCCGCGGTATATGGCGGTGATTATGTAAGTTCGGAGATTGTGGGCGCAATAACTAAAGTCAGTTCCTTGAAACAGGAACTTCAAAGTGCGGATTTGACTGCCGATAACGCTTTCGGAATTGAAAGTGAGGAAAGTTTTTCTCCCCTGGGTTTCGGCGGCGGTGGTTACGGTGCCGTTCAGGCGGCACAGACTCCCGAGGATATACTTGAACTTATGAAAGAAGCGGAAGAACTGTACAATGGATTGAAGAAAAGCGGAGATATTAAGGAACAGCAATTCGGTGCTACCTCAACTACAACTACTTTCGGCATTGTGGATGTTAACAACAAGACAAGCGAGAGTATAAGCATTAAAAAGCTTTTGAACACATCACCCGATTATAAAACGGTGACAAAGGACAAACCGTATGTACTGATTTACCATACCCATACTACCGAGGGGTACGAGCTTCTTGACAAGGGTTGGTATTCAAATCAGTATAATTCACGTACCGAGGATTCGCGTAAAAATATGGTACGGGTGGGGGACGAGCTGGCAAAGGAACTTGAAAATGCAGGCTACAAGGTTATACACGACACAAATGTTTATGACAGCAGTTATAACGGCGCATACGCTCGCTCCCTTGTGAGTGTTGATAAATATCTGAAAGAATATCCATCCATTGTGCTTACTCTTGACGTACACCGTGATGCCATTCACTACGATAACGGAACAAGGAGTAAGCCCACGGCGGTTATTAACGGCAAAAAAGCGGCACAGGTTATGATTATAAGCGGCTGTGAGGGGGATGGGGTTGAGAATTTCCCCCATTGGAAAGAAAATCTGACCTTTGCGGTTCATTTGCAAAATACCGTGGAGGAGAGTTATGAGGGACTTATGCGTCCGATTTTCTTTTGCAACAGAAAGTATAATATGGATGTTACACCCTGCTCACTTTTATTGGAATTCGGTACGGACGCAAATACCTTGGAAGAGGCGGTGTATTCCGCTTCCCTTGTGGGAAAAAGTATAGTAAAAATGTTGGATAAGGAATTGGAAAAATGAAAGAATTTAACAAACTGTTTAATGTGTTTACGGTTCTTGCCATTGTAATTATGTTGCTGACAACCGTTGTGGCGGCAAGCATTACGGTAATAAGCAAGGGCAAGAGTAATCTGTATTCGGTAAATGCAACAATAAACCCTCGGATTATTAGTGAACATTGCATTAACGATTTTTAAACAAAAGAAATTTTTTGTAAAAATATTAAAATTCTATTGAAAAAAGTATCGTTCTATTGTAGAATATTAGCAAATAAAACTATTGTTTGCTATGGTAACAGTAGTTAGATTTTTAGGAGATGAAACATTTGTCAGTAAAACTCAACACACGCTATCTTGAGGGCTTTGTTAATGAAAACGATGTCCGAGAAATTGCTCCCGAGGTTGCGGCGGCGGTTGAACTTCTTAATTCGCGCACGGGTGCGGGCAACGATTTTCTCGGCTGGGTGGATTTACCCGTCGATTATGATAAAGAAGAGTTCAATAGAATAAAAAAAGCCGCAGAGAAAATCCGTAACGACAGCGATGTTCTTGTTGTTATCGGTATCGGAGGTTCTTATTTAGGCGCCAGAGCGGCTATCGAATTTTGCAAATCCCAAAACCGTAACTTAATTGAAAAACCCCGGATTATTTTTGCAGGAAATACTCTTTCCTCATCGGCACTTGCAGAGGCGGTTGCTCTTTGTGAGGGCAAGGACTTTTCGGTAAATGTTATTTCAAAATCGGGCACTACTACGGAGCCCACTATCGCTTTCAGAGTATTTAAAGAAATGCTCGAAAAGAAATACGGCAAAAAAGAAGCCGCAAAAAGAATATATGCCACAACCGATAAGGCGAGGGGAACGCTCAAAGAACTTTCGGACCGAGAGGGATATGAAACCTTTGTTATCCCCGATGATGTGGGCGGAAGATATTCCGTTCTCACTGCGGTCGGACTCCTTCCCATTGCAGTTGCAGGCATTGATATTGATTCAATGATGCAGGGTGCGGCGGATGCTCGCGAAAAATTCGCAGACGGCGATGTTTTTACAAATGATTGCTACAAATATGCCGCAATGAGAAACATTCTCTACCGCAAGGGCAAATCCGTGGAAATGATGATTTCATACGAACCGGATTACACAATGATGAACGAATGGTTCAAACAACTCTACGGCGAAAGCGAAGGCAAAAACGGAAAAGGACTTTACCCATCGTCCGCAGTGTTTTCAACGGATCTTCATTCTCTCGGACAATACGTTCAGGAGGGTGAAAGGGTTATGTTTGAAACGGTGGTAACCTTTGATAAGCCCAAAAAGGAACTTACAATCGGTCTCGACCCCGAAAACGGCGACGGATTCAATTTCGTGGCAGGAAAAACAGTTGACTATGTTAACAAAAAGGCTTTCCTGGGTACGCTTCTTGCTCACACGGACGGAAAGGTTCCCAATATGGTTCTTGAAGTCGGTGAGATGAATGAATACGATTTCGGATATCTGGTTTATTTCTTGGAAAAAGCCTGTGCCGTATCGGGTTACATTCTCGGAATCAATCCTTTCGACCAACCCGGTGTTGAAAGTTACAAGAAAAATATGTTCGCTCTTTTGGGTAAACCCGGATATGAAGAACATAAGAAAGTTCTTGAAGCAAGACTTTCTTAAAACTGCAAATCTTCGGATTTGCATACATAAAAAATTATAGTAAATTTCGCCTTTGGGCGAGAGAATATACAACGGAGGTAAATCATTATGATTAAACTGATTATAGGCAACAAAGGTTCCGGCAAAACAAAAAGACTTATCAACCTTATTAACGAAGCTGTTGAAAGTTCAAACGGAACAGTAGTTTGCATTGAAAAATCTCCCTTACTTACTTATGAAGTAACTCACAAAGCAAGACTTATCGAAACCGAAAGATTCGGTGTAGAGGGTTGTGATGCTTTCTACGGTATGGTTTGCGGTATCGTTGCTCAGGATCACGACATCACAGAAATTTTTGTTGACGCCACATTCAAAATTGTTGGCAGAGATTATGACGCCTTTGCTGCTCTTATTAACAAACTCAGCAAGGTTTCTGCAGAAAATGATGTTGATATCGTATTCACGGTTTCCGAAGACGAGTCAAAGCTTCCCGCAGCACTTTTCGAGTCAGCAGAAAAAATCTGATGATTTTTACGTCCCCTCTGCAAAAGAGGGGATTTTTTTATGTTTTCTTATTGACAAAACAGGATTTAGATAATATAATATTTGGGTATGTTGAGAGGTATAGTATATGATTATCGAACTTGAATCTGTTTTTAATACCGACGGGTTGAAGATACCCTTTGACTATGAACTTTCCTTGTCGGGAATAACCGTTTCAGGACTTGCACCCGTTACGGAGCCGGTAAAGGTTTCCGGCTATGTTGAAAACAAGGCAGGAATCGTTAATCTCAAGGCAAGTGCCGCACTTAAATACGAGGCGCCATGCGATCGTTGTGCGGAGAATGTAATTTCGCATTTTTCATTCCCTGTTGAGCATACTCTCGTTGTTGCCCTTGAAAGCGGAGACAATGACGATTTCCTCGAGGTGCCCAATATGCGACTTAACCTTGACGAACTTGTTGAGGAAGATGTTAATCTCGCGCTTCCCACCAAATACCTTTGCAACGATGATTGTAAGGGACTTTGCCCAATATGCGGCAAAAACCTTAACAAATCCCAATGTGACTGTAAAGCTCCGATCGATCCGCGAATGGAAGCGCTATTACAGCTTTTGGATGAATAAGTAATTTTAAAATCTTATAGGAGGTTGTACTAATGGCAGTACCTAAGAGAAGAGTTTCTAAAGCAAGACGTGACAAAAGAAGATCCAACGTTTGGAAAATGGATGCAGCTGCGCTTGTAAAGTGCCCCAAATGCGGTGAATACAAAAGACCTCACAGAGTTTGCACAGCATGCGGCGACTACAACGGAAAACAGGTTATCGAAATCGCAGAATAATCTGTAAGTGCAATAGTGTTCTCAATTTAAAGGGCGGTGGGAAATTTCTCCCCGCCCTATTGGACTGTAACAGAAGAAATTGTGCAAAATATGACTGTTACGGATTAAGGCGGTGAAAAAGTGTCTGTTATAATTGAAAAAGTGTGTTCCGACTCCTACGGTGAAAAAGCAGGCCTTTTAGCCGGAGATGAACTTTTAAAAATAAACGGTAGCGAAATATACGATGTTTTGGATTACCGATTCTATATTCAAAACCGTAAACTTAAAATTGAGTATTCAAGGAACGGCGAAAACATGAATACAAATATTCGCAAAAGTGACGAGTTTGCGGATATCGGACTTGAATTCAAAACCTACCTTATGGACAAGCAACATTCATGTAAAAACAAGTGCATTTTCTGTTTTGTTGACCAAATGCCCAAGGGTATGAGGGATACTCTATATTTCAAGGATGACGATTCAAGAATGTCATTTCTTTTCGGTAACTATATTACATTGACAGGTCTTTGCGAGAGGGAAGTTCAGCGAATTATTGATATGCATATATCACCAATCAATATTTCCGTCCACACAATGAATCCGAAACTTCGGGTGGAAATGATGAAAAATCCTCACGCAGGGGAGTCCCTTAAAATTCTCGACAGGTTTTCGGACAACGATATTGAAATGAATACCCAACTTGTGCTTTGCCCGGGTATCAATGACGGGGATGAATTGCGTTATTCCCTTGAAGAACTTTCAAAACATTCTCCCGCGGTTAAAAGCATTGCCGCAGTTCCCGTGGGACTGACAAAATTCCGTGACGGACTTTACCCCTTGCGGACTTATACAAAGAAAGAGGCGGAGGAAGTAATCGATATTATTGATGAGTTCAATGCGCATTTTGCTTTCTATAATGACGGCAGAAAACTTGCATACGCTTCCGATGAATTCTATCTTTTGGCAGAACGGGAACTTCCCGAAGCGGAATATTACGATGAATTTTCCCAACTTGATAACGGAGTGGGAATGTGTGCTTTGCTGAAAAGTGAGTTTCTTGACGCTTTGGAAGAAAAAGAAAAACAAACCGTTAACAGAAATATAACCGTTGCAACGGGGTATGCGGCATATAAACTTATTTCAAACCTTTGCAAAAAAACCGAAGAAAAATTCCCCGGTTTAAATATTAATGTCATTAAAATAAAAAATAACTTTTTCGGTGATACTGTTACTGTTGCGGGACTCTTAACAGGCAAGGATTTCAAGGAACAACTGAATGGAATTGATTTGGGTGACGAACTTTTAATTCCCCGTGTTTCTTTGAGAAACG
Source organism: Acutalibacteraceae bacterium (assembly GCA_051892415.1). Taxonomy (GTDB): domain Bacteria; phylum Bacillota; class Clostridia; order Oscillospirales; family Acutalibacteraceae; genus DTU089. The sequence goes on from JBJFGF010000017.1 coordinate 32,777, forward strand.
AGGGTGACAGATTTTTGGATGATATTACACCACGGGAACTTTCAAAGGATTTGGGAATTAAAGTTACTCCCGTTCTCAATGACGGGGCAGTATTTCTTGATATAATTTTAAACGGAGGTGCATAAATATGGCAAGACCGGTTGTAGCTATCGTTGGCAGACCCAATGTGGGAAAGTCAACTCTTTTCAATAAACTTACGGGTACAAGACTTGCAATTGTTGATAATACCCCCGGTGTTACCCGTGACCGATTATTCGGTGATTGCGAGTGGCTGGGGCACAATATGCTTCTTGTTGATACGGGGGGTATTGAGCCTTATTCAAACGATATAATACTTTCCCAAATGCGCCGTCAGGCACAGCTTGCCATTGACAGCGCCAATGTTATAATATTTGTAACCGATGTCCGCGACGGTGTTGTGGCAACTGACGAAGAAGTTGCAACAATGCTTATAAAAAGCGGTAAACCCGTTATACTTGCGGTTAATAAATGCGACGGATTGGGCGCGCCGCCTCCGGAACTTTATGAGTTTTACAATCTCGGTCTCGGTGATCCGTTCCCCGTATCATCAGTACACGGTCACGGAACGGGGGATCTTCTTGACGAAGTTTTAAAACATCTTCCGGAGGAATATCTTTCGGAAGAAAATGACGGGGACGATTATATTAAGGTCGCGGTTATCGGTAAACCCAACGTGGGTAAATCGTCGCTTGTTAATAAAATTATCGGCGAGGAAAGAATGATTGTTTCCGATATCGCCGGAACAACACGGGACGCTACGGACAGTTTTGTTGAAAATGAACATGGAAAGTTTATGTTCATTGATACCGCAGGACTTCGCAGAAAGTCAAAGGTTGATGATGCGGTTGAAAAATACAGCGTTCTGAGAACGGATATGGCGGTGGAAAGAGCCAATGTCTGTGTTATTATGGTTGACGCCCTTGAGGGTTTTACGGAGCAGGACAGCAAGGTTGCGGGACGCGCTCTGGAACAGGGCAAGGGATGTATCATTGCGGTCAATAAATGGGACGCTTACGAAAAAGACGGGAAAACAATGGATTCCTACCGTAAGCAACTTATGAAAGATTTTTCTTTTATGTCTTATGCGCCCATAATTTTCATTTCCGCAAAAACAGGTCAGCGTCTTGAAAGACTATACGAACTTATCAAATTCGTTGATACCCAGAATTCAATGCGTATTAAAACAGGTCAGCTTAATGAAATTCTTGCGGCGGCAACTCTTAGGGTTCAACCGCCCACGGACAAGGGCAAACGTCTTAAAATTTATTATATGACCCAGGCATCCACAAGACCCCCCACATTTGTGTGCTTTGTCAACAATGCGGAATTGTTTCATTACAGTTATCAGCGATATATCGAAAATCAAATCCGTGAGGTTTACGGACTTGAGGGTACTCCCATCAGGTTTGTAATAAGAGAACGTGACGATAAAAGCAAACACTAAAAGAAAATAAACTATAAAAAACAAGTATTGTGCCAAAAAACAATACTTGTTTTTTGTGTTACAAAATGTAGAAAATGTCCGAAATCCCTTTAAAATCAAGGCGCAACAATTTGTAGCCGCTTTGTTTATGAAAAAAATAGTGACTTTTCAGGCGGTATGTGGTTTAATAGTGTCAGAGGTGATTGAAATGGCAAAAATTTCAAAAAATATCAAACGGTTGAGAACCTTGAATAATTTGAGTCAGGAAGAACTTGCCCAACAACTTTTTATTTCACGTCAGGCGGTTTCCTCCTGGGAGAATAACAGAACTCAACCGGATGTTGAAATGATAAAAAAACTTTCGGAACTGTTCAATGTTCCCGTTGAAGAATTGCTTTACGGAGAAAAAAGGAATACAAGACTTGAGGAAAACGTAAAAACAGGGAAAACACTTTTTATGGTTTTTTCAATAGTGGGCTCCTTGTTCGTGGGGACGGGCTTAATCATTTTACTTGTGGAATTGTGGGATAAATTCCCGAATATTGCAAAGGCGTCCATTTCGTTCCTCCCCTTGCTTTTGGGTCAGGGCGCCGCAGTCTATACTTATATTAAAAAGTTTGATAATCTTTCCTGGCGGGAGGGAGCGTCGATTCTCTGGTCAATAGGTGTTGTTTCCACAGTGGGACTTATCAGTTCGGTTCTTGAACTCCATTTGGGTGCATTGATTTGCCTGTTGATAGACGCGGTACTTATTTTGCCGATTTTATATTTCTTTAAGGTTGTAACGCCGTTGGTTTTCTATTTCGGCTTCTCTGTTGCAGGGGCAGTAGGAATTACGGACTTTTTCCCCGACCAAAGCTATTTGGCGGTAGCGGTATTGGTTGTTTTGACTGTTCTCGGAGTTCTTTACGCATATCTCAACAGAAAAGAATTTGCGGATGCACGGTGTGAATATTCCGAGTGGATTTGCGTTTTGGCATCCATTGCGTCGGTTTTCGCTATTTGCGTAATGCTCGAGTGGGAATATTTAACATTGCCAATGGCATTATTTGTATGTTTGTTTGCATTGAATAAAAGTGACAGTTGGTCAAGTCCGTTCTACCCCGTGGGTATGTTGGGAACATCGGTACTGTCCGTGGTTTCAACTTGTATAAACTTGGATGATTGGTATTACTATGACAGTGGTTGGTCGAATTTGTTCAGCGGAGAAAACATTGTAATCGCCCTGTTGAGTGTGGCAGTTCTGACGCTCGGTTTTATTGCCGGCGAAAAGTCCATGGACAAAAATAAATATCAGACGGCTTTCTGCTATTTGGGTGCGATTGCGGCTGTGTTAAGCGTTTTCGCTTGTGCTTTAAAAACACCTGTATTGCTGGGTCTCGCATTATTTGCGGTGACATTCGCGCAGGGTATCGTACTGATTATAAAGGGTGCAAACGAGAAAAATTATTTCCCTCTCAATGTAGGTTTACTGATGCTTTTAAGTTTAATGTTCTTTGTGCTTACCGCAGTTGACTTGAATATGGTAACAATAGGATTGATGTTCCTGATAAGCGGCGGCGCTTTGTTCGGTGCTAATTTCTACATTTCAAGGAAAATTAAAAAAGATCAGGCAGAAATAATGAAAGAGGCGGTGGAGAACGATGAATAAAACACGGGGCAAAATATTTTTATCAATTATTATAGCCGTCCAACTTTTGGTGCCGTTAATTATGGTGATACTCACTCAGTACCAAGAAAATCAGTTGGAACAAAAAGGCGAGGAAATTAAACTTGTCGTTGATTATGTTGAATTTTTTTATGATGATTTCGAAAATCCCAAACCGACAATCAGGGTCGGAAGTAACGAATTTGACAGCAGTATGAATTATTATGACGATCCGGGATATGTGTTTTTTGAAAAGGGCGAGGACGGTTATGCTTTCTGTGTCGCCACGGCAAACAAGCCCGAAACAGATATATACCTGAGACAAAACGATTACTATTGGGACCAACTTGTATATGATTACGAATATGAGGTAGCTGATGCTGATTATATTCCTTGGGACCTTTACAGCAAAGAAAATGAAAAGTCAAATATAGTAAACGGTCGTTGTGAGGGTCCTCAGACAGAAGCATACGCTATATTAAAAGTATATAAAAATCGCTGTAAAGTTGTTGATGTTTATATTGACGGACTCAAAGTGGAAGAAGTTTTGGAAAAATATGAGAACGGCGAAATTGATTTGAGTCGGTACGATTATAACTTCTTTGATGACTACGACGAGTACGACTCCGAGGATTATTACGATGATACGGAAGAGTATTATGACGAGGATGTAACACAGCCGGTTAAAGCATAATAAAAGAAAAATGACTGCAAACTTACTTAAAATGTAGGTTTGCAGTCTTTGTTTGTGACAATTTAAAATTTGATTTTGATTTCCTGTTCGCCCATGCCGGTTTTGAACTCTATGTCATAACCGATATTGCCGGGGAGTTCGATAATTTTATATTTTCCGTCACATTCAATTTTCTTGGGTTTGCGGTCAACATAAACAACGGTGGGAACCTTGAATTTTTCCTTTTGGTTGTATTTTAATTTGAATTCGCCGTCATCGTGGTCGTATTTGTATGAAATGATTTCACCCGTAACGGCTTTTGGACGGGGACGGGTAAGGACTTTCATAAAATCCTCGTTTAAAATGCCGTCATAGTAGCACCAGTATGTATTGCTCCATTTATAAGAGTCGAATTTGTTATGTAAAAATCTTATATGGGGGTACCAACCGTCACCCTCGGCACAGGAGCCCCATTCACCCACAATACAGGGAACTCCCAGTCTTTCCTGGGTGCTGCGGTGTTGGTCAAAAATCATACCCACACGGGAATTACTTGCGTATTTGTAAGCGGGGGTGTCAACCATAAGGTCATAAGCGTGGGGGGCAAAAACCTGATTGCTTTCTCTTTCTCCGTTAACTGTAACAGGGGTGTTACAGCAGGGAATGCCCAGGTTTGAATAGTAGTTATTCTCCATGAACATAATGCCTTTGTCCGTAACTTCTCTCACAGCGGTTGCCATTTTGCTTACAAAGGGGGAGTAACGATCCCTGTCAAAGTGTTCGACTATTTTGTCGCAGTCCTTGGAAACCTTTCTGAAGACCTCTCCGTCATACTGGTCAAGGGCTTTTGCTTTTTCGTCGCTGAAAAGTCCTGTTTTTGCCAATTTTATAATATCAACTTTTTTATCTGTGATAGTGGTTTTAACAAGCCCTTTAATAAGAGTTCTGAAAATTTTTCCGCCGTCCGCACCGGGGAAGGGCTCGTTGAAAAAGTCAAAGCCGAAAAGAGCGGGTTTGTCCTTTACCGCTTCTGCAAGGTGTTTCCACATATCTGCATAGTAATCCTGCAAGCCCTTTTTATTGTACTGAACATTGTCCCAGAAATTGTCAAATGCTCTGAAACAGGCTTTTCCGTAAAAATAGGGCTCCGCCCAAACCGCGATTTGCTTTCTCGGTACAAAATTGTCCGTCAGGGTTGCCCAACGGGGAGCGCCGTCGCCGTAGCAATAGGAAGAATAAACATCCTGGTGGCAGTCAAGGAAAGCATAAATGCCGTATTCCTCGCATTTGTCAAGGAAATCGCAAAGGTCACTTATCAGTTGTTCGTTATAATGTCCCGGTTGCGGCTCCATTGCACCCCAGGAAAAGCCGAGACGGATTATATCGTAACCTCTTGCGCGGAATTCTTCAAAAGGAAAGTTTTCGGCAGGGTAGCCGTAGCCTTTTTTATCTTTGTTGAAATCCTTTTTATCAACAACATTCATACCGCTGAAAATACGTTCTCTGCCGTATTCGTCAACAAATCTCGTTCCGTCAACTCTTATTTGTTCCATTTTGTATTCCTCCTTTAAAATGAATTATAAAGTTTTTGCTTCCGCGAAGATGGGTTCGGAAGTTGTTTTCCAAAAACTGTTTGCAAATATTTTTATTTCATAGTCCGTTTCGGGCTTTAAATCCGTGAAAGTGTATTCAAGGAAATCGGGCATATTGCAGAAGTAATACTCCGACCACATAACAGTTTGTTTTACAATTATTCCCGTGTCTTTTTGAGTGATTACTATTTTGTAATCGTTAACGTAATCTTCGTCGATTTTGGCTTGTGGGAATCTAACGGTAAATCCTGTTTTTGCTACATTTTGTACATCTATTTTATCATCCTCCGTAAAATAGGGAGTGGCGGGATTTTTGTAACGGATTTCATCCGTGTATTTAAAACTGTCGGGATTCCACGGCTCGTCTATTTCCCAAATGTAGGGGAAGAAATTGCCCGAGAATACATCGTAGGGATAAACTCTTACCCTGCCGTCCCTGTCGGCTTCAACAATGAGGAACTGGGCAAAGTCGCTCCTTTTTGGCGGCAATGTTCCGCAGTATTTGTCGAATTCGTCAAGTTCCGTATATGAAAGAGAACCCGTACCCAAAGAGGTGAAATGCTTTTGGTGAATGGAGCGGGGATCGTTGATGGGAGCGTGGGAGTGTCCCGAGAAGTTAATCATTTGAGGAAAATCCGTGAAAGTGGAGTAAAGTTCATCCTCTCCCCAGAGTTTGCTTCCGTAAACCGTATCGGTAATATGGGGATGCTGGAATACAAAAATCGGTTTTTTCGGGTCATCTTCCCTTGCTTTTTTCAGTTCCCTTGCCGCGTAGGATATTTTTTCCTCATTAAAGTTTGTACCCTTTGAACAGGTAAGGCTTATGAAATGGAAACCGTTAATGACTCTGTGCTCGTCAACGGGGAGATTGAATATTCTTTGGAATTTTTCATGAGCCGCCTCAACACCGCCCCCGTGGTATTCGTGGCTTGCCATGGTAATTGCATACTGTGTTTCGGGTTTGATGTTTTCATCAAGGGTTTTCTTGAATTTGAGCATCTGTGTTTCGGTTCCGCTGTTTGCAAAGTCACCAACTACATAGAGTGCGTCGAGTTTTTTATAACTATCACTTTCTTCGGAAAGTTTGTAGGCGGTTTTTATGGCACTCGCCATTCGTTCTTCTTCGATGCATTCTTCGTCCTTGTAATGAACATCGCTGACAACCATAAATCTGAGAATCGGTTTGAAATCTTTTTGAAACATATAATCACCCAAAATAATATATATTCTAATTTTATCATACGGCACCCTTTAATGCAATTGTAAAAACAAACAATTAGCCCCGCGAAAATATGTTAAAAAGTTTCATATATGTATTTATTTTTACTTAAAGTTATGATATACTATGAAAAAGATTAAATAAAAGGAGTAATAAAAATGACAATTACTAAAGATACAATCATCGGTTCAATTCTTGACGAAGCACCCGATACGGCGCCTTTCTTTCTTGAAATGGGTATGCACTGTCTCGGTTGCCCTGCTTCCCGTGGCGAAACAGTAGAACAGGCTTGCATGGTACACGGTGTTGACCCGGGCGAACTTATTGCAAAAATTAACGCATTTTTAGAGAAATAATGACTGTTAAATTAACACCAAGGCTGTCTGCCGCCGCTTCTCTTGTAAAAGGCGGCGGCATTGTTGCCGATATAGGTACGGACCACGGCTATCTTCCTGTTTTCTTGATTCAGCAGAATAAAATTTCGGGTGCTATTGGGGCGGACATAAAAAAAGGCCCTTTGGAAAATGCCGCGAAAACTGTAAGCAGATACGGGCTTTCAGATAAAATTTCCGTTCGTTTGTCCGACGGACTCAATGAATTTAAAGAGAATGAAGCGGACGAAATCGTCTTTGCGGGAATGGGCGGTACCCTCATTGCCGAAAAATTAAAAGAAACCCCGTGGATTAAAAATCCCAAAATCCATTTTGTATTCCAACCCCAAAGCAGAGCGGAGGATTTGAGAGAGTTTCTTTATTCAAACGGCTTTGAAATAGGTGAGGAAATTGCCGTAAAAGAGGACGAAAGATATTACATAGCCTTTGACGCGTTTTATACGGGAGTAAAGCGTGAGTTTACCCCCGCCGATTGCTTTATGGGAAAACTTCCCAAAACGGAAGAAGCGAAAATGCACATACAAAAACAACTTAACAGATTGCAGAAAAAATATAACGCAACGGAAGAAATCGGAAAAAAAGACCAAGAACTTTTTGAAATAATCGAAAAATTGAATGAATTTTTGAATAGTTAAACAGAGAGTAAAATGAAAGAAAAGGTAGTAAAAATGACAGTTAAAGATGTTTATGATTTTCTCGATTCATTAGCGCCTTTTGATACAGCGGAAGAATGGGACAACTGCGGACTTTCCGTGGGGTCCTTTGAAAAAAAAGCGGAGAAAATATACATTGCTCTTGATGTTACGGAAGATGTTGTGGAGGACGCACTTTCTTTCGGTGCGGATCTTGTTATTACACATCATCCCCTTATATTTACCCCCGTTTCTCAAATAACATCGGACAGTTTGGTCTATAAAGCTGTGGCGTCGGGAATGTCGTTCATCGCTTCCCACACCTGCCTTGATAAAGCGAGGGGCGGTGTCAATGACTGTCTTGCAAAAAAAGTGGGAATTGAAAATCTGAAAACCGCCGAGGGCGAGGGCTTTCTCAAATACGGTGAAATTTCCCCTTGCAGCGCAGAAGATTTTGCAAAGAGAATAAAATCCGCTTTGGGCGGCGGGGTTTCCTTTACCGATTCGGATAAAACAGTTAAAACCGTTGCACTTTGCTCCGGCTCCGGCGGAGATTTGATTCCTGAAGCGAAAAGCGTGGGTGCGGACGCTCTTTTGACAGGGGAGGCAAAGCACCACGAATATTTGCTTTCAAAGTCCGTAGGTGTTTCCCTGTTTGTTGCAGGGCATTACGAAACGGAAAATGTCGTGTGCGAGTATTTGGGAGAACAACTTTCAAATGCATTTAAAAATAAAATTCAGGTAAAAATTTCGAATTTGAAAAATCCCGTAAATTATATTTAGAGGAATAAACAATGGCATTGGACGGAATGTATTTGAGTTTTCTCGTTTCAAAGGTAAATGAACTTTTGACGGGAGCGAAAGTTGATAAAATCCACCAACCCTCAAAAAATGAGTTGGTGTTTATAATGAGAACAAGGGGCGGTATGCATAAGTTGTATTTTTCGGCGGATGCAAACAGTCCCCGCTTTGCCGTGGTGGAGTCCGTGCCGGAAAATCCCCAGACACCCCCAATGCTCTGTATGCTTTTCAGAAAACGGCTTGTGGGCGCAACTCTTTTGAGTGTTGAACAGTACGGTCTTGACAGAACGGCATTTTTTAATTTTGACTCTGCAAATGAGATAGGCGACAGGGTAAAACTGACTCTTGCCGTTGAAATAATGGCTCAACACAGTAATGTGATTCTTTTTGATAACGATAACAGAATTGTTGACGCATTAAGACGGGTTGACGCGGAGAAGTCCTCCTACCGACTTGTATTGCCCGGGGCTCAGTATAAATTGCCCCCCGCCCAAGAGAAACTTGATATAAGAAACGAGGAACCCCAAAATATTTGTCAGGAAATTCTCACCCTTGAAAATTCTAAACTTTCCTCCGCTGTTTTGAAAACATTACAGGGTGTTTCACCTCTTTTGTCAAGAGAAGTTGCTTTCAGAGTCTGCGGTGACGATAAAGGTGTGGGGGAACTGACAACGGAAGAAAAAATGAATCTCCTTTGTGAAATCAGTTCCTTAAAGAGCATTGTTACAAAGGGTGAAGCCAAGCCCACAATGGTACTTGACGAATCGGGAAAACCCATGGAGTTTTCTTTTATGCCCATAACCCAATACGGCAACTCATATAAAGTAATAGAAAAAGAAGATGTTTTTTGCTTATTAGAGGGCTTTTATTTTGAACGGGACAGACTTTTGCGTACCCGCTCCAAAGGTGCGGAACTTTTTAAACTGCTTGAAAACGCAATCGAAAGAACGGCTCGAAAACTGAACAATCAGCAAGAGGATTTGCGCAGATGCGCCGATAGGGATGAATTGAAAATTAACGCGGAACTTATAACCGCCGCTCAGTACAGATTACAAAAAGGTGCGAGTGTTTACGAGGTTGAAAACTATTACGATAATAACAGTGTTATTAAAATTTCGGTTGATCCCGCACTTACACCCTCACAAAATGCCCAAAAACTTTACAAAGAATACAGAAAAGCCTGTACTGCGGAAAATATGCTTATTAAACTCATTGAGGAGGGCGAACAGGATTTAGAATACCTTAAAAGCGTAAGGGATATGCTTGAACGCTCAACCCTGGAAAGAGAATTCGGTGAGATTAAGGACGAACTGATTTCACAGGGCTTTATAAAACCGAAAAAATCAGTAAAAAAGCAAATGAAAAAGCAAGCGCTTCCGCCTCTTGAATTTAAAACAAGTCAAGGACTTACGGTGCTTGTCGGCAGAAATAATGTCCAAAACGATAAACTTACCTTTAAAACAGGTAAAAAGGGGGATATTTGGCTTCATGCTCAAAAATGCCCCGGTTCTCATGCGTTGTTGTTAAGCAACGGAGGGGAGATACCCGACGATGCCATTGTGGAAGCGGCGGAAATTGCGGCATATTACAGTTCCGCAAGAACATCCACCCTTGTGACCGTTGATTATACGGACGTTAAAAATATTAAAAAACCCAACGGAGCAAAACCCGGATTTGTGGTCTATTACACGTACTACTCCGTAAATGTAAAACCTAAAATGAAGTAAATTATAAGGATGTAAAAAACTGTTGTTTTTTACATCCTGTTTTGCAATTATTTATCAGCAAGAAATTAAGTGTATCAGGTATGATTCTCCGTCCTTCTTGGGTTTGTGTGTAAGGTTGAGGCCTGCATTCATAAGGTATGCACCGCTGTACTTTTCGTCGGTACCCTCGATTGCATAAATCTTTTCGGGGTCAAGACCTTTAAGGCGGAGCATAAAGAATTCGTCATAGGGACGTTTGATTTGAACAACCGTGGCGAGAGCCTCTTTTTTGTCCTCGCTTACAAATTCCCAGGCAACCCTGAATTCGTTTTCAAAGGGGGTAATCAGTCTGTAAAGTTCACCGAAGTGAATAACATCATAATATTTGTGATATTCTTTTACCTGTTCTTTGATTTCCGCCTTTTCTTCCTCAGTTAATTTGTCCGGATCAAGTTCGTAACCGAAAGAGCCCCAAAGAGCGACATTCTTCTTTGTTTCATATCCCGTTCTTTTGTTTGCGGAAACGTGGGCTCCCATTGTGGAAGCAGGGTAGCAGAGTGATGTACCGAATTGAATTGTCAGTCTTTCTATGGGGTCGGTGTTGTCACTTGTCCAGATTTGAGGAGAATAGTAAAGCATACCGGGGTCGAAACGTCCGCCGCCTCCGGAACAGTTTTCCAAAAGTAAATCGGGGAAGTCGGTGATTAAACGCTCCATAATTTCGTATGTGCCCAGAACAAATCTGTGGAATATTTCACCCTGCCTTTCGGGAGGGAGTTCCGCACAGGACACTTCCGTAAGGTTTCTGTTAAAATCCCATTTGAGATAGGCGATATTATTTTTTGAAAGCACATCATACATCATTGAGTAAATATGGTCACGAACTTCTTTACGTGAGAAGTCGATAACATACTGTGTTCGTGCAATGGATTTGTCACGTCCCTCTGTGTGCAGGCACCAATCGGGATGCGCCCTGTAAATGTCGGAATCCGGTGAAATCATTTCAGGTTCGTACCAAATACCGAATTCTATTCCTAAATCGTTAACTTCCTTGATAAGTCCCGAAAGCCCGTGTTTGAGTTTGTATTCCGCAACATACCAGTCACCCAAAGAGCAGTTGTCACTGTCACGTTTACCGAACCAACCGTCATCCATAACAAGCATTTCAATGCCCATTTCTTTAGCGTGGCGGGCAAAGGAAACGAGTTTGTCGTGGTCAAAGTTCATTCCTGTTCCCTCCCAGTTGTTTATAAGGAGGGGGCGTTTTGCTTTCTTCCATTTGCCTCTTATAAGGTTGTTGGAATAAAGTCGGTGGAACATACGGCTCATTTCACCGAGACCCTTGTTTGTGTAAATCATAACCGCCTCGGGTGAATAGAATTCCTCGCCAGGCTCAAGTAACCAGTTGAATCCCTCGGGATTGATGCCCATAACAAGACGGGATGAAGCAAAGCCGTCAACCTCAACATCAATGGAAAAATTACTGCTATATACAAGGTTGAAACCGTAACATTCGCCATAGTCCTCGGTGGCATCCTTTTTCACAAGTGCGGTGAAAGGGTTGTGGTTATGGCTTGAAGAACCGCGTTTGCTTTTAATTGACTGTATTCCGCGGTGCAAGGGATATCTGTCAAGAGTGCGTTCCTTGCACCATCTGCCGTAAAGACCCAACATATCGTAATCGTAACCGGGCAGGTCAACGCAAAGTGAGTGAATTGTGTCGATATAAAAGGGCTTGTCCGTGGGGTTTTCTACCTTTACGCTTCTTGTGATTGCGCCCTTTTTCTCAAATACGGTGTAAATGAGTGTGGCTTTCACACCCGTGACATTGTCCTCTGTAAGAATTTCAAGAGTTTCCGTTTCACCCTCAACATCTTCGTAAAGAGAGGGAAGTCCGGGAAGTTTATTCTTGCCGCCGTGGATTTTGTGGCTCACGTATCTTAAATCTGTAACTTTGTTGCCCTCGCTGTTTTTAACCGCAAAAGCGGACAAACGAAAATCACCCGCACCGAATGTAGAATATTCCAATGGCGTAACATCGGGGGAGAAATTAAAGATTTTCGCAGAGGGACTGTCGGGACAGAAAGATGCAAATCCGGGTCTTATACGTAACTGCTCCACATCCGTGTCGGGAATGGGAGCGCCGTAGTAATAGTGAACAAGATAGTTTCCGTCAATGATACCGAAAATATATGTACTGCTATATGTGTCAAGTTTAAAGATTTTCTTGTCGTTACTGTATCTGATTGACATATTTATCACCTGTTTTCTGCAATATTGTAGGCATTTATGCCCTGAATTGTAAAACTGTCATTTCCTATTTCAGTGTTGACAATTTCTATTTTCAGCGCCGTTGCGGTTGTTCTTTCAAGGTTAATATTTTCGTTTAAAATGAGTTTGCTTGTGTATATGAGTTTGAATTGTCCGTCAACTTCGGCATAGATATTAAACTGCCTTACGGATGTGGATTTTTCATTGATGAAAACCGTGTTAAAAGTTTGGGGTTCTTTGAAACGAAATTCTATGTAATCCCCCTGTTTACCTTGAAAAGCCCCCATAGAAGCCTCAACGGTATCAACCTCTTTGCCGTTTATAAGCACTGTTTCAGCGGTGGTAATAACATCGGTTATCCTGTCTGTTCCGCAAGAGGAAAGAACGGACAGTAAAAATACCATGCAAATTGCGGAATAAATGATTTTTTTCATTTTTTACCTTATTCCGAAAGTTCGGAAACCTTTCTCAGTTCTTTTGGAATGTCGATTTTTTGCGGACATTTTTCAACACACGCTTTACAGTTCAAACAGTTTTCTGCCCGCTGATTTTCGTTGATTTTGGAGTAGTGTGCCGAGAAATCCTCTATATTTCTTGTTTTGTTGTATTCGTTGTATGCTTTGAAGCAAGCGGGAATGTTAATTCCTGCGGGACAGGTTTCAACGCAGTATTTACATTCCGTGCATGGAACTGCAAAATTTTTTCTGAAAAGCACATTCGCTTTTTCAACAGCTGCTTTTTCCGTGTCGGAAAGGGGCTTGCACTCCGCAAATGTTTTAAGATTGTCCGCAACCTGTTCGTATGTTGACATACCGCTGAGGGTTACGAGAACATTGGGAAGTTGGGCTACATATCTCAATGCGTATGAAGCGGCGGAAGCGTCGCCCAGTTCCTCAAATACCGCTTTTGCTTCGGTATTCAGGGTGTGCAATGAACCTCCTCTTACAGGTTCCATAACGATACACGGGATATTTCTTTCCTCCAAGGCTTTATAATATGCTTTGGCATTTTGATTTTCCCAATCGTAATAGTTGATTTGAAGTTGAACAAAATCCCACTTGTACTTGTCAATAAGTTCAATAAAGAATTCCAAATCCCCGTGGTACGAGAAGCCCAGATGCCTTATTTTCCCGAGTTCTTTCTGTTTCGACAGATATTCGTAGGACTTGTCCTCCTCAAAAGTTTCCATGATATCGCGGTTTACTGCATGAAGAAGATAAAAATCGAAATAATCGACGCCGCATTTTTTTAACTGTTCGTTGAAAAGTTCGGGAGTGTGTTTGTTTTCTTCCTTAATTACCCAACCGGGAAGTTTTGTTGCAAGGCAATAGGATTCTCGGGGGTATCTGCCGAGAGCCTCTTTTGCAAATTTCTCCGAGTCACCGCCGTGATACACATAGGCGGTATCAAAATAGTTTACTCCCGATTTTATTGCAAGGTCAATAAGTCTGAATGCCTCATCTCTGTCGATTGCCTCGCCGTCTTTTTCGGCTTTCGGCAACCGCATAAGTCCAAAACCCAATTTTGATATGGGTCTGCCGATAGAATTGAAATTACTGTATTGCATAATCAAATCTCCCAACATTTTTTGTTGTTTAATTATACAACACAGTAACATATCTTTTCAAGAGAAATCAGAATATTGTTTCAATAATCTTTTCGCAGGAATAGGGGGAGTACCTGAAATAATCAAGGTGTCCGTCTTTGATGAAATACTGAGTTTCCTTTTTAGGGTAATCCGCATCAAATGAGTCAACTATAATTAACTTAACTTTCATTTTTTCGGGAATTATGCTTTTTATGTAAACACTTGTGTGTTGACCCTCAAACACCGTGGGCGTATATTCTGCCAAACCTGCAAGATTCGGAGTCAGTTCAACAAAAATACCGTAACTTTCAACGCTTCTGACAATGCCGCTCACCGTTTCGCCTATGTTGAATTGGCTTGCATTTTCTTCCCAAGTGCCTAAAAGTTCTTTTTGGGAAAGGGTGGCTCTGCCTTCCTCGTCAAAGGATTTTATAATAACCTTTATATCATCGCCAACGTTGAAGCGGACGTTGGGATGGGGAATTCTTGAAACCGAGATATTGTCAATGGGTAAAAGTGCGTTTATTCCGCATCCGATATCGCAGAACACGCCGAAGTTTTCAAGATGGGTGATTCTTGCAGTTATAATGTCTCCCGGAGAAAGTTTGGGAAGTTGATTTTCCGTAAATTCTTCCTGTACGGCGCATCGGCTTAGAAATGCTGTTTTTCTCCCTTCGGTTTCACAGATATCGGTTATCATAAATCTTACGGGCTTATTTACTCTTGCTATAATTGCGATATCTCTGACTTTACCTTCTCTGATCCCCATGGCACATTCTTCTCGGGGAATTATACCGTGAATGAAGCCCAGGTCAATATGTAAATTATGCTCTCTGTCGCAGTAAACCGCACGTGCCTCCAGATGCTTTTTTTCAGTAAATGCTCTGTAAAATGAATCAAAGGATGAAAGGTAGAATGAATTTTCCTTTGTGTTAATTAAAAATCCTTCCGGAAGATAGGCTGTCATTTGTGTATCACCTGTTTCATTTATTTTTATCTTACTCTTTAATTTTATGTAAAAGTGTGTTACAATATTTCAGAAAATTAAAATTGGAGGAGTTTTGGTGGATATTCGTGTGGGTGATATTCTTGAAATGAAAAAACAGCATCCCTGCGGCTCAAAACAGTTTACGGTTTTGCGTTCCGGTATGGATTTTCGTTTGCATTGCAACGGTTGCGGCAGAGAATTTTTGATTCCTCGTTCAAAGGCAGAAAAGAATATTAAAAAAGTTTTAAGAGAAGAAATAAAGGAGAGCGCGGATGATAGATAAACTTCAGCAAGTTGAAGAGCGTTTTGAAAAGGTAAATGACTTGCTATGTCTTCCAGAGACCGTTTCCGACCAGAATAAATATGCTTCCTTGATGAAAGAACTGAAAAATCTTACACCATTGGTTGAAGCATATCGGGAATACAAAAAAGCCGTCAGCGACGGCGAGGCGGCAAAGGAAATGCTGGGAGAAAAGCCCGATAAAGAAATGCGGGAACTTCTTGAAGCAGAGGTTGCGGAGTGCAAGCAGAAAGCGGAAGAACTCAGCAAAAAACTAAAAGTATTATTACTTCCCAAAGACCCCAATGACGATAAGAATGTTATTATAGAAATCCGTGCGGGAGCCGGGGGCGAGGAAGCCGCCCTTTTCGGAAACTCCCTTTTCAGAATGTATTCCATGTACTCGGAAAACCGCGGATGGAAACCCGAAGTTTTATCCGTTAACGAAACGGGTTTGGGGGGTATAAAGGAAATCAGTTTTATGATAACCGGTGAGGGAGCCTATTCCCGATTTAAGTTTGAAAGCGGCGTGCATCGCGTTCAACGTGTTCCCGAAACGGAGTCGGGGGGAAGAATCCATACTTCAACGGTTACGGTTGCTGTTCTTCCCGAAGCGGAGGAAGTTGATATTGACATCGACCCGACCCATTTGCAGATTGATACCTTCCGTTCAAGCGGTGCAGGGGGTCAGCACGTTAACAAAACCGAATCGGCAATTCGCATAACCCATTTGCCAACGGGTACGGTGGTTGAATGTCAGGATGAACGCAGTCAGCATAAAAACCGCGACAGAGCAATGAAAATTCTCCGTTCGCGACTGCTTGAAGCGGAGCGGGAGAAACAAAGTGCGGAAATTGCCGATGAACGCCGTTCTCAGGTGGGAACGGGGGACAGAAGTGAAAGAATACGAACATATAATTTCCCACAAGGTCGGGTTTCCGACCACAGAATCGGGCTTACGCTTTACAGAATAGAAGCCATAATGAACGGTGACCTTGACGAAATTATTGACGCTCTTATAACCGCAGATACTGCGGATAAATTGAAAGTTTCAGAGGAATAATTTTGAACACAGAACTTGTAGAAATAACGTCACGGGACAGTGACGAAATGTACAAAAAAGCGGTGGAACTTCTTCAAAATGAGGAAGTTGTGGGTATGCCCACGGAAACCGTTTACGGACTTGCGGGAAATGCCTTTTCTCCCGTTGCGGTAAGCAGAATTTTTGAAGCAAAGGGCAGGCCTACGGATAATCCTCTCATAGTTCACATTTCCGAATTTTCGGAAATCTACGATTTGGTGGAGTCCGTTCCGGAAACCGCAAAAAAACTCGCGGATAAATTCTGGCCGGGGCCTCTTACGATAATACTTCCCAAATCCTCGAAAGTACCCTATTGCACAACGGGAAATCTTGACACGGTTGCGGTGCGTTGTCCGTCCCATCCGGTTGCAAGAAAACTCATTAAACTTTCGGGTCTTCCATTGGCGGCACCATCTGCAAACTTATCGGGAAAGCCGAGCCCCACAAAGGCAAGTCATGTTTTTGAAGACCTTAACGGAAGAATACCCTACATAATAGACGGTGGGGCTTCCCAAGAGGGTGTGGAGTCAACGGTAATCACCCTTGCGGGAGAAAAACCGAGGCTTTTAAGACCGGGTAACGTAACCCTTAAAGAACTTGAAAGCGTTTTGGGTGAGGTGGATGTTGACGATGCGGTTTTAAATCCGTTGAAGAATAATGCCACAGCCCCATCTCCCGGTATGAAATACAAGCACTATTCACCGGATGCAAAAATTACTCTTATTAAAGGTGAGTTCAGTGATTTCTGTAAATATGTTAACGGATTTGACCCACGGGAAACCTATGCAATGATTTTCAGCGACGATAAGGCGGAAAATTTGAAAATACCGTATATCAAATACGGCTTTGCGAATTATAAAAACCTTGCTCACTGCCTTTTTGATTCACTGCGTGAACTTGATAAAATCGGCGCAAAGGAATGTTTCGTAAGATATCCGGATGAAAATAATGACGATAATCTCGCGGTTTTGAACCGTCTTTTAAGAGCGGCGGGCTTTAGTGTAATTGAGGTGTAACTTTGAAAAAACTGATTGGTCTTACAGGTAAGACGGGGGCGGGAAAATCAACCGTTTCCGCTTATCTTAAAGAAAAAGGTGCATATATTATTGATGGGGACACGGTAGCAAGAAAGGTTATTGAAAATAATGCCCCATTGTTAAACAAATTGAAAAAAGCCTTTGGAGATGGCGTGTTTAACAGTGACGGAAACCTTAACAGAGGCGCATTGGCAAGAGTCGCCTTTTCTACCCCCGAAAAGACGCAACTTCTCAATTCCCTTATGCACCCCGCCATTAACTCTTTGATTTTTGAAGAATCCGAGAGGGCTTTTTCGGATTATGATGTTGTAATAGTTGATGCGGCGGCAATAATAGAATCGGGGTTTACGGAAAAATGCGATTTTCTTATTGTTGTTCACGCCCCCGTGGAAACAAGAAAAGAAAGAATAATGAGACGGGACGGAATTTCCGAAGAAGATGCGCTCATACGCATAAAAGGGCAGAAAGACGATGAATTCTATCTGTCAAAAGCGGATTTTGTTATAAATAATTTTGAACCCCATAATGTAAAAGAACAACTCTCTGTGCTTGAAAAGGAGCTTTTTAATTGACTGAAAGCAGAAACAGAAACAAACTGAAACTTGGTTTATTGCTATTGATATTATCCGTCGTTTCGGTTATAATAGTTTACAATGCAATTAAACTTTTCGCCCAAACGGCATACCCCATAAGATACACTGAAATTGTGGAAGAAAATGCGGAAGAATTTGAAATTGATGAAGCACTTTTGTATGCCCTTATAAAAGCGGAAAGCGGTTTTAATAAAGATGCCGTTTCCGCGGTGGGTGCCAAAGGACTTACCCAGATAACCCCCGAAACATTTGAATGGTTACAGACAAAAACCGGGGAAAATCTTGAGGAAAATGCACTTTTTGAACCGGAGATTTCCGTGTTTTACGGTGCTTGCTTTCTTGATATGCTCTTAGAAGAATTCGGCAATACCGAAACTGCACTTGCCGCGTACCATGCGGGCAGGGGAAAGGTGAACGAATGGTTGGCTGACCCGAGATATTCACCGGACGGAGAAACAATTGAAAACATTCCGTATAAAGATACTGCTCAATATGTTGAAAAAGTAATTAAATACACCGAAAAGTATAGAAAAATATACGATTTTTGATAATTTGAAAGGATTGATGCAGATATGGCAACAGCGGAGGAACTTAAAAAAGAACTTTTTTATAAACCTCAACACGCAGGTGCGGTTGTGGAAGAAAACGAGGTCGCAAAAGCCGATGCATTTGCGGAAAATTATAAAAAGTTTTTAGATAATGCCAAAACCGAAAGAGAGGCGGTTGAAACCGTTCTCCGAGAAGCAAAGGAAAAAGGATTTTGCGAATTCGACCCCTACAAGCAGTACAAAGCAGGGGATAAGATTTATTATATCAACCGTGAGAAAGCAATTATTCTTGCGGTAATCGGTAAAAAGAGTCTTAAAGAGGGTGCGAAAATTGCCGCCGCTCATATTGACTCACCCCGACTTGATTTGAAACCCAATCCCCTTTACGAAAGCGATGATCTGGCACTTTTCAAAACCCATTATTACGGCGGAATCAAAAAATATCAATGGGTGGCGATTCCTCTTGCACTTCACGGTGTTATTGTGAAAGCAGACGGAACAAAGGTGTCCGTAAAAATCGGTGAAGAACCCGGTGAGCCCAAATTTGTGATTTCCGATATTCTTCCCCATCTGGGTGCGGAACAGAGCAAACGCACTCTTTCCGAGGGAATAGCGGGTGAGGAACTTAATGTAATTGTGGGCAGCCGTCCCTTTAAGAGTGACGAGGGCAGTGAACTTGTAAAACTTAATATTCTCAAACTTTTGAATGAAAAGTACGGAATTACCGAAAGCGACTTTTTAAGTGCGGAACTTGAAGTTGTTCCCGCATTTAAAGCGGATGATATCGGCTTTGACAGGGGTCTTGTAGGCTCCTACGGTCACGACGACCGTGTCTGCGCATATCCCGCGGAGCAGGCAATTTTCAGTATTGAAAATCCCGATTATACCGCAATTACCGTTCTTACGGATAAAGAGGAAACGGGCTCCGACGGCAACACGGGACTTCATTCCTCATATCTTAAATACTTTATAGCATATCTTGCAAAAGCGAACGATCTTGATGTTTTCGAGGTGCTTTCAAAGAGCGAGTGTCTTTCTGCGGATGTTAACTCCGCCTATGACCCCACATTCAGTTCCGTTTTTGAAAAGAACAATTCCTCCTATCTCAACAGAGGTGTTGTAATTACAAAATACACCGGAGCAAGAGGAAAAAGCGGAACAAGTGATGCTTCCGCAGAATATATGGGAAAAATCCGCAATATGCTTGACAAAGCCGGTGTTGTATGGCAAATAGGCGAACTTGGTAAGGTTGATGCAGGCGGCGGCGGAACCGTTGCAAAATTCATAGCAAATCTTGATGTAGATGTTGTTGATTTGGGTGTTCCGGTGCTTTCAATGCATGCTCCCTATGAAGTAATTTCAAAACTTGATTTGTATATGGCATACCGTGCCTTTACAGAATTCTTTAAACAAAATTAAGGATTATTATTTATGAAAATGATGTATAAGATTGTTTCCTTTGTACTTGGTACTGTGTTTTTGTTGACTTGTTTTTCAACAGTTGCCTTTGCAGAGGGCGAACAAAACGAGATTATCTTGGGTGATTTGAATTCAAACGGCAAGGTTGATATAAATGATGCACGGTTGATTCTCAGAATTGCCGCAAGCATGGAGATGCTGACGGATGAGTATCTTCTGAACGGAGATATGAATGCTGACGGGGTAATTACTGTTGAAGACGCAGTTATTGCCCTTCGTCAAGCGGTTAATATAGGCGGTGTCACAATACCCGATAAAAACGGTGAGAATTACCTCTCCGACGACCCGAATAATGAGTTTATACAACTTATTGCCAATACATACGGTGTTGACCCCGCTTCCCTTGTAGCCATTTATTCCGTTCCCGATTCGGGTACAAACTATGTGTTGCGGTTTAAAAAGAGCCTTATCGGTAACAATTATGAAAAGAGTGTTGATAATCTTGAATATGTTTACCATATCGGCAAAGCACCCGAAAGAACCGTAAGTTATACAAACGGAAAACTTGTTCTCGGAGAACATTACAACTGCGAACCTGCGGAAGGTGTAATGGTATTCAACCTTGTTCAGACGGTTGTTATGGAACAGTATCCCGATTATTTTGAGGGAACAGGACAAAAATAAAACAACCCTTGATAGCGATTTGTTTTCGTTATCAAGGGTTTCTTTATTTATCCAACCATCCATTTGAAGAATTCTTCAAAAAATGCTATGAACAGTTTTGTGAAAGAGAGGAAACTCGGCATCTGTATTGCTTGGGCGGCAGTATTGAATAAATCGCTTCCCCGCAAGGGCAGTACTTCTAAAAATGTTTCGTTGACGGTGTCGTTTTGCATAAACTGCGGGTATTCTTCCATATCAAAGACGGTTATCTGTTCTTCGCTTTGATGGAGAATTTTATAGAATTCTTTGTGACCTGCGTGGGTGGTGCTGTGGAGCATATCTTTAATGAACCAGGTGTTTTCGGGCAGAATACAGGTTGAAGCATCAATCATTCTGTCAGGTGAAATGTACCATGTGCCTTTGTGTTCCGCCTGCACATAGTCCTCGGGAAGTTGTTCTCCGATTGGGGCACATGTTGCACCCAAGGAAGCGTATTTTGTGTCAACTGTTCCGTCGGAGGTGTTTTTATAGGCGCTGACAAGGGGTGTTCTCTGCATATTGTAGCCCGCAATAATGTAGATGTTTGTACCGTCCGCTTTGGCTTGCGTCAGGAGTTCTTCCGCACTTTGCTGAACGGAGTAGTGATAAAAATCAAGTTTTTCAAGAAGTACCGAGTGAGCACCGTCATTCACTCCCATAAAATCCTTCGCGGATTCGTAATATTCGTGGGGAACAAAACTCCATATTCCAGGCATCGTTGCGAATATGGGTATAAGTGCTTCGTCAAAGACTCGGTCTTTCAGGTTTAAAACGAGTCTGTCCGCCATTCCCGCCAAATCTGTCAGAACACCTGCACCGTCAAGCATTTCCAGGAGCATATAGAGGAACGCACCGAAAAAGTCGCTGTCCATTGAAGGCAACGCACATTCCGCGTATCTCAAAACGGCGTCCTTATCAATTTCAACCAATCCGTTATAAAGTTCTCCGGCAACTGCCGTACCTTGCAGGGGACAGTTTTGGAAGATGATGTTTTCAATATCTTTCGATCCGTAAAGG
The DNA here is from genome assembly GCA_051892415.1 of Acutalibacteraceae bacterium. Classification (GTDB taxonomy): domain Bacteria; phylum Bacillota; class Clostridia; order Oscillospirales; family Acutalibacteraceae; genus DTU089. The sequence continues at coordinate 54,408 of JBJFGF010000017.1, forward strand.
CTTAAGTAGGCGAGGGTTGTAACTCCGCCCATACTCGACGCTCTGAAACGAACTGTATCGTGACCCGTTATTTCTTTAACCTCTTGAATATATTGGTGGAGAAGTTTTGCATTTTCCATAGGGTCAACCCTAAAATCGTAGCCGAAATAATAACTGTAATTGTCTCCGTGTTCTGCATTTTCGGGATGAAATTCCTGGGATGTTACATTCTCTTGGGAATTTCCCTCATCATCCATTGCGAGCATACCGAAAGCATTGTTGACGCAGGGGATAAGAACATCTCCGAATGCGTCGTAATCCTTGGTGCTTATAAGTTGGGTTGCCGCGCTTATAAGGGGAGTGAATTCCCCGAGAATATCGGAAGTTTCGGGTCTGAAAAGTTTTTTCTCGCTTTCAGTACCTTTGTCAAGATAGATTGAGCCGCTTCCCAATGCTGCAACGTAAATTATGGGAGCCTGACCGCAGGTGCAGGTTTCGTTTGCCGCAACACAGGGGAGAACGCAACCGAGAGTTATGATAACCGATAGAATACAAGCCAATACTTTTTTCATATTGGTGCCTCCTCATATTTATGTTAACCATATATTAACATATTGGGCAGGTCATTTAAAGTGTGCAATATTTATAAATTTACAGCCCCTTTTTTGACATTTCAACGGATTCGGTTAATATTTACTTATGGGTTATGTTGTGGTAAAATAGAACAGATTGAGGTGATTATATGTCTTATTCTTCCTTTGCGTCGTTTTACGACGAATTAACTAAAAATGTTGATTACAAAAAACGTGCGGACTATATAGGTGAAATTCTTGCAAAATTTAATATTAAGGACGGACTTCTTTTGGATCTCGCTTGCGGAACGGGCTCCTTGTCCGTTGAGTTTTCAAAAATGGGCTTTGAGGTTATCGCAACGGACGCTTCTCCCGATATGCTTATGGAAGCCGGAAACAAAGCCATGGAGGAAAATGAAAATATACTCTTTCTTTGTCAAAAAATGCAGGAAACCGACCTTTACGGTACAGTTCGTGCCATTGTATGTTCATTGGACAGTATAAATCACCTTGAAAATGCCGGGGAATTACGTAAAACCTTTCAGGTTCTCAAAAATTTTATTGATGACGGCGGAATAATGGTATTTGATGTGAATACTGTTTATAAACACAGAAATATTTTGGGGAACAATACCTTTGTGTATGATGAAAAGGATGTGTATTGCGTTTGGCAGAATTCTCTTTGTTCCGACGGAGTAACGGTGGGAATTAACCTTGATTTCTTTGCTAAAGAGAAAAACGGGTTATATAACCGCTATACCGAAAACTTTAAGGAAATTGCATTTACCGACGAAGAAATTACCGAAGCAGTTGAAAGCGCGGGATTTAAAATTGTTGAAAAATACGCTGAACTCGGCTTCAATAAGCCGGAGGAGGATACCCAAAGAATCTATTATGTTGTCAGGAGGGAATACAATGGATGATTTAATGTATTTAAAAAGCGGAACCGATATAAGAGGTGTTGCCGTTGAAAAGGACGGTAAAGTTATTGATTTGACGGACGACCGTTTAATGAGTATAACAGCGTCTTTTGTTGTTTTCTTGAAGAATAAAATAAAAAAAGAAAAACTGACCGTTACCGTGGGCTACGATTCCCGCGTGTCTTCGGAGCATATTTCAAGAACTGTCACAAGAACCCTGGCTTCTTTGGGGGTTAAAGTTTATGACTGCGGACTTTCCTCAACACCCTCCATGTTTATGTCCATTGTGAATTTCGGAGTTGATGCGGCTGTTGAAATTACCGCAAGTCATTTGCCCATGGAAATGAACGGCTTGAAGTTTTTTACAAAAGACGGTGGATTTTCGGGAAATGACATTAAAGAAATTTTAACCTATGCACAGAATAATCCCTATGAAATAAAAGAGGTTAAATTCAATATCGAAAAGTTGGACAATATGAAAAAATATTGTTCGAACCTTCGCGATATGATTAAAAAGGGTGTCAATTCGGAAAACTATGACAGACCCTTGGAAAATTTGAAAATCGTTGTTGACGCAGGTAACGGTGTGGGAGCCTTTTATGCACAAAATGTTCTTATGCCGCTTGGTGCGGATGTAAACGGAAGCCGCTATCTTGAGCCGGACGGAAGATTTCCCAATCACATTCCCAATCCCGAAAATAAAGACGCAATGAAATCAATTTCCGAAGCGGTTGAAAAGTCCGGTGCGGATTTCGGGGTTATTTTTGATACGGACTGCGACAGAGCCGCTTGTGTTGACAGAAATGCACAGGAAATAAACAGGAACAAACTTGTTGCCCTTGCTTCCTATATTGCTTTGAAAGACCTTGATGGCGGTATTATTGTTACGGATTCCGTGACAAGCGACGGGCTTCACAGTTTCATTGAAAACGATTTAGGGGGAGTTCACCATCGCTTCAAGAGGGGCTACAAAAATGTAATTGACGAGGCAATCCGTCTGGAAAAAGATAAAAACAAAAATGTTCCCCTTGCCATTGAAACCTCGGGTCACGCGGCATTCAAAGAAAATTATTATCTTGACGACGGCGCCTACCTCATAACTAAAATAATAATTGAACTTGCAAGACTTAACAAAGAGGGTCTCTCAATCGAAAATCTGATTGAAAACCTTGAAACTCCCGCTGAGGAAAAAGAAGTTAGGTTTACAATTAAACTCGAAGATTTCAGGAATTACGGCGTTTCCGTTATTGATGATTTTAAATCCCTTTGTGAAAACACCGACGGTATAACCGTATCCCCTGTGAATTATGAGGGTGTAAGGGTTAATTTCAATAAAAGCGTTGGTGACGGTTGGCAACTTTTAAGAATGAGCGTTCACGAACCCCTTCTTGTCCTCAACTGCGAAAGCAATAAGGACGGCGGTGTCCGGCAAATGCTCACTTTCTTTAAGAATTTTATTGAAAAATATGACAAACTTGATATATCAAAATTGACAGTATAAAAAAACAGCCTATGGGAAATCAATGTTCCATAGGCTGTTTTTTAAAATCAAAGGGTTTATTTGAAAAGATATACCCTTGTTTCATATGGCTTTGTTGTGAAACGGTTTCCACTTACTGAGGTATCTTCATAATTGGAAAGAACACATTCTCCTTTTGACAACTCGAATCCCGATGGAGCGGTAAAGTTTACTGCTTTGTCAGTAAAAGAGCAAATTACAAGAAGTTTTTGTCCCTCGTAATTTCTTTCATATACATAAAGGTCTTTGCTTTTTTTCAAGTGTTCCTTGTAGTTGCCGTAAATAACAAGTTCGTTTTCTTTTCTGAATTTAATAAGTTTTCTGTAAAAGTTCAGAATACTGTCGGGGTCTTTCTCCGCCGCCTCAACATTTATTTCTTTATAATTGGGGTTAACCCAAAACCAAGGTTCATCGGCGGAAGTAAATCCCGCGTTTTTCTCTGCGTTCCATTGAACACAGGTTCGTGCGTTATCTCGGGAAGCGTAGTTTGCAAGTTTCAAGGCTTTGTCCGCACCCAGTAATTTCTTTGCTATACCGTAGTTGTTTTTTGTTGAAACATCCGTATATTGTTCGATGTCGGAGAAGGGATAGTTGAGCATACCGATTTCCTGACCTTGATAAATAAAGGGGGTGCCGCATTGGCACATATAGGAAACGGCGAGCATTTTTGCACTTTCAACACGGTATTCGGGATTGCCGTAGCGGTTTATTATACGAGGTTGGTCATGATTTTCCAGATACAGGGCATTCCAAGCCTTGCCCTCAAGACCCGTCTGCCATCTTGTGAAAACTTTTTTTAACTTTTTAAGACTGAATTTTGTTTTAAACCAACTGTAGAAAAGACAGTCCGCCGCCATGTGTTCAAAATGGAACATCATACTGAGATGTTGATCGGGACCCTCAGTTATATGCTTCAGCGCGTTTTTAACCGTCATCATGGGAGCCTCGCCCACGGTCATACAGTCATATTTTGAAAGTACGTCATTTTTGAATTCAAGGAGATATTCGTCAAGGTGGGGACCGTGCATATAGTTCTCAATACCCGTTGCAACAGGGAACCAGTAAGGGCTTGAGGGGAGACCTTTCTTCTTTGAGATGAATGTTATAACATCCTCACGGAAGCCGTCAACACCCATATCAAGCCAGAATTTCATAATATCTTTGACTTCCTTGCGCACCTCAGGATTGTCCATATTTAAGTCGGGCTGTTCAACTGCAAAAAGGTGAAGATAGTATTCGTCATTCTTTTCATTGTATTCCCAAGCAGGTCCTGCAAAGGTGGACATCCAGTTGTTGGGTCTGCGTTTACCCTTACCCTTGCGCCAGAAATAATAGTCATGGTATTTGCTTGTGGGGTCTTCGATGCTCTTTTTAAACCATTCGTGCCGGTCGGAGGTGTGATTGACAACAAGGTCCATAATAACCTTTAAACCTCTTTGGTGAGCGCCGTCAAGAACTGCCTTGAAATCCTCCATAGTACCGTATTCGGGCTGAATACTGCGGTAGTCCGCTATATCATAGCCGTAATCTTTTTGGGGGGATTTGTAGAGAGGGGAAAACCATATAGCGTCAACCCCGAGACTTTTTATGTAATCGAGTTTTGAAAGCACACCTTTAAGGTCGCCGATTCCGTCACCGTCACCGTCACAGAATGAACGGGGCCAGACCTGATATACTGCCATTTCCTTGTACCATGATTTTTGCATAGATAAAACCTCGCTTTTTTGTGTTAAGTTCATTTTAATAAAATTTACAAAAAAATACAATAAGTCTTTCGAATATCGTTAAATTGTAGAAAAAATGAGCGTGTTATTTGTGTGAAAATTACATCTTTTAAAACAAAAATACAAAAAATTCACAGTTAAGTTAAAAAATGCTATGTACTTTTAAAAAAAAATAATGTATAATGGCTGAAGATAACTGAATACATCCTTGCGAGGTTACTATATGAAAAAAACAACAAAAATAATAATTTCATTGGGCGTGGTGCTGCTTATAGCCACGGTAGTGCTTGTTGTGAGTCTTGTAAAAAGCGGCGGATTCGGTAAGGAAGAAACATCTGCTCCGGGTTACTCTTTGCAAACTACAAAAAAGCCCTCAACAACAGGGGTTACGGAATCGTGGGTTGACCTTGACCAAATGGCAAGCGAACTTGCTACCGCTACGGATACCACAGACCAAAGCGACACTACAACCGATACCACCGTTGCGCCGGTAATACAAACAACAATCGTTTATGTTATATATTCGCAGACCGATGTTGCAAATCAGACTACTGAAAACAAGAGTAATGACGACGAGCCGGAAATGGTCGAATACAAATATACATTGGACAAAAATACCCGCACGGCTACCGTTAACAAATATCTCGGTGACGATACAATCGTCTGGATTCCCGAAAAAATCAGCGGATACAGCGTTACCGCCATCGGCAGCAAATGCTTTGAGAAAAACAGTTTGAAAGGTGTTGTAATACCCGAGACTGTTACAAGCATAGGTAACAATGCTTTTCAGGATTGCAAAAACCTTGCTACCGTTACCTTTAAGGGTGCGCCCTCAACGATTACAGTGGGCGATATGGCTTTCCAGAATTGTACAAGCCTTAAAACAATAAACCTTCCTGCTGCCAAGACTATAGGAAGACTCGCCTTTGATAATTGCACGGCACTGGAAAAACTTTCTCTTGAATTCGGCACAGAGGAAATCGGGGATTACTGTTTCCGCGGTTGCACGGGCTTAAAGACTATTGAAATTCCCGAAACCGTAACTGTTATAGGTCAGGGAGCATTCAGCGGAGATTACAGGGACGATTTTGTTATATATTGTGTACAGGGCTCAGCCGCAGATGACTGTGCAAAAAGATACGGATTTAAGACGGATTACATTTCATAACAATAATGGATTGCTGTTTCAAAGGAGCGGCAATCTTTTTTTATTTTAACCTTTCGGACAAAGTTTGTATATACTGTTAATGAACGGCGGATTGCAAAATTTTCCGTTTAGATGATTATTTTTTTACCGTTGGGCAAAAATATGGTTGTGATAAAATATTTTGCCTTTTCGGAGAGTGATAACTTGAACATTAAAAGAGGAGATATCTACTATGCGGATTTAAGCCCCGTAGTAGGGTCGGAACAGGGCGGAGTTCGTCCGGTACTTATTGTTCAAAATGATGTTGGGAATAAATACAGTCCAACCGTCATTGCCGCCGCTATAACAAGTCAGCAGTTTAAGACAAAACTGCCCACCCATATAAGCGTTGATGCGGCAGTTTGCGGTCTTTCCAAAGATTCCGTAGTTTTGCTTGAACAAATCAGAACCTTGGACAAACAACGCCTGCGAGAAAAAATGGGGAATCTTCCCGATGCGGATATGTCAAGAATCAACGATGCCCTATCGGTCAGCATGGGGCTAAATAAATAATGAGGTGATTGTCTTTCGGGGCAATCACTTTTATTGTTAAACTATTGTTAAAGGGCTCGACATAACTTGACAACAGTATTTTTGTGGTGTAATATAAACATATATTATTACTTCATTTTCGGAGGATTTTTTATGTCTAAAAGGTACTTTACTTCGGAATCTGTTACAGAGGGACATCCCGACAAGGTTTGTGACCAGGTTTCCGATGCTATTCTTGATGCTATGCTTGCCCAGGACAAATATTCACGTGTTGCTTGCGAAACTACCTGCACAACGGGTATGGTAATGGTAATGGGCGAAATAACAACAACTGCTCAGGTTAATATTCCCGAAATTGTTCGTCAGGTGGTTTGCGATATCGGCTTTAATAACCCTGAGTGTGGTTTTGACGGTAATTCTTGTGCAGTCTTTACTACACTTGACAAACAGTCAACGGATATCGCCATGGGCGTTGACAAATCTTTTGAACTCAAAGGCGGTCAGGAAGATACATATAACCTTAACGGCGCAGGTGACCAAGGCATGATGTTCGGTTTTGCCTGCAACGATACCGAGGAACTTATGCCGCTTCCTATTTCTTTGGCTCATAAACTTGCGCTTCGTCTTACAGAGGTTAGAAAGAACGGAACACTTTCATATCTTCGTCCCGACGGTAAAAGCCAGGTTACAATTGAATATGACGACAACGACAATCCTGTAAGAGTTGAAGCCGTCGTAGTTTCTTCACAACATGACCCCATTGATATAGAAATTCTCCGTAAGGATATTATTGAGAATGTTATTAAACCTGTTATTCCCGAGAAATATCTTGACGAGAACACAAAATTCTATGTAAATCCCACGGGTAACTTTGTTATCGGCGGACCCATGGGTGACAGCGGTCTTACAGGAAGAAAAATCATTGTTGATACATACGGCGGATATTCCCGTCACGGCGGCGGCGCATTCTCCGGTAAAGATCCCACAAAAGTTGACAGAAGTGCCGCTTATGCCGCAAGGTATGTTGCAAAGAACATAGTTGCAGCAGGTCTTGCAGATAAGTGCGAACTTCAACTTGCTTATGCTATCGGTGTTGCACGTCCTCTTTCGGTACGTGTTGATACTTTCGGTACGGGTAAAATCTCCGATGCTAAGCTGGAGGAACTCGTTAACAAATACTTTGATCTTCGTCCTGCCGCAATTATTGAAAAACTTGATTTGAGAAAGCCTCAGTACAGAGCTCTTGCCGCATACGGTCATATGGGAAGAACCGATCTTGACGTAAAGTGGGAAGAAACCGATATGGCTGAAACTCTCAAAAAAGCGGCAGCCCAAATTTAATCTGAAGTTTTGATTTTCAAATAAAATGGCAGAGAAAAACTTACATTCAGGTCATAGAAAACGCGTAAAAGCGAATGTTATAAGGAACGGTTTTTCACAGCTTGAGGAGCACAGGCTCCTTGAGCTGCTGCTGTTTTACTCAATACCCCGTGAAGATACAAATGAACTTGCTCATAGGCTTATTGAGGAATTCGGTTCATTGAATGAGATTTTTAAAACAAATATTGAACAACTGAAAAAAGTGGATGGTGTAGGCGAAAATACCGCTGTTATGATAGCGGCGATGGGGGAAACCTTTTACAGAATTTCAAAAGGCACACCCTCAAAGAAAAAGGTTTACAAAACCGGCAATGATTTAAAAGAATTGGCAGTTTCCCAACTTAAAAACGAAATCGTGGAGAAAGTTATACTTATGTGCTTTGACTCCGGCAAAAAACTCAGAAAGGTTGAGGTTATTTCGGAGGGGGATAAGGTTTCTTCGGAAATTGATATGAAGAAAATCATAAAACTTATAGTCGATAGTGACTCCAGTTTTGCAGTTCTTGCTCATAATCACCCCATTTCCGAACCATCTCCGTCGGCTCACGATATTGATGCAACCCGCACAGTTTGCGTTACTCTCAGAAAAATCGGTTATGCTCTTGCGGACCACATAATAGTGGGAGAAAACGGAAAAGCCTACTCAATGCATTCGGATCCCCGGTTTACCGCATTATTTTACTAAAAACAGATTTATGAATCTCGGGGACAGAATAAAACTTGTGAAATCGGCACACAATGCACTTGGCAGTGTGTGTCGGGTTTTTTTTATGTTGATTGAGCCGTAGTAAAGGGTAATGGCATAAAAAGTTGTTTCTGTTGAACCCATAATTACCGAAGCGCACCGCCCTATGTAACTGTCCGGACCGAATTCTTTCAAAATGTTTTCATACATTCCCAGGGCACCGCTTCCGGATATGGGGGAGAGAATTGCCAAAGGGGTAATTTCCCGGGGAATTCCCAAAAAATCCGACGCCGGTGATAATAAGGAGCAAACTACATCAAGACCGCCGGAGGAACGGAGCATATTAACACACAGTAAAAGTGCTATCAGGGAGGGGATTATGTCAAAAACGGTTTTTAAACCGCTTTTTGCTCCTTGTATAAATTCATCAAACACATTTATGCCCTTAAAAGCACCGTGGACTATTATCAATACCACAAGTCCGGGTAAAATAAAATCGGTTATTTTATTCATTTGAACACCTTTTTCAAAAATTCAGTTGCAAGAATACCCGTACTTAAAGCAATAATTGAGGTTGCAAGAGCGGGAAAGAGAATTTCCATGGGTGAGGAACTGCCGTATTCGGCACGTAAAAGGGCTATTGTTGTAGGAACTAAGTGTACCGCGGCAGAGTTTATTACAACAAAACGCACCATTTCGTTTGTGGCTTTTTCCGGAGTCGGATTTACTTCCTGTAATCTTTTCATTGCTTCAAGTCCTAAAGGGGTTGCGGCATTACCCAAGCCTAAGAAATTTGCCGTAACATTCATGGCAATGGATTCTTTAGCCTTTTTGTCTTTTAGTTTCGGAAAAAGCAGATTTAAAAACGGTGATAGGATTTTGCATATCAGAGCAGTTAAACCGCTTTTTTGTGCGATTGCCGTCAGTCCGTTCCAAAGACAAATAACCCCTGCCAGTTTTATTGCCAGGGAAATTGCATCAGTTCCACCGGTTACAACCGATGCCGAAAGTTCGCTGATTTTCCCTGTGGCAATTGCACAGAATAAAGAAAAAACCACCATAAGCGGCAAAAGATAGTTCATCATTGTCCTAAAAAACTCCCTTTATAAAGGTTTTGAAAATAAAAATCTTGACTAAATCACAAGATATTGTATAATGTATAAGGAAAAGTCCCAAATAATTGTATGTTTTGAATTTTTGACAATTCGAAAGGTTAGGTAAATTGATGGCTAAAACAACTCAGTCACCTAAAGAATACGGTAACGAAAGTATTAAAAAATTGAAAGGTGCGGACAGGGTTCGTAAACGTCCTGCGGTTATATTCGGCTCCGACGGTCTTGACGGTTGCGAACATTCTGTCTTTGAAATTATTTCAAACTCCATCGACGAAGCCCGTGAAGGTTACGGAAAGAAAATTGTTGTTACGCGTTTTCTTGATAAATCCGTCGAAGTTCAGGATTTCGGACGTGGTATTCCCGTTGACTATAACAACCGTGAAAAATGCTACAACTGGGAACTTGTTTTCTGTGATTTGTACGCCGGCGGTAAATATGACACCAATGACGGCGGAAGTTATGAATATTCTCTCGGTCTTAACGGTCTCGGACTTTGTGCCACACAGTATTCTTCCGAATATATGGAGGCGGAGGTTCATTCGGGCGGTTTCTGCTATGAACTCTCATTTAAGGCGGGTAAAATCAACGGGGAGATGAAGAAAACTCCCTATGATAAAAAAGATACGGGTACGCGTATAAAATGGCGCCCCGATTTAAAGGTGTTTACCGATATAGATATTCCGGTCGAATATTTTCAGGAGATACTAAAAAGGCAGTCCGTTGTTAACCCGGGCATCAAATTCATACTTAAAAATCAACTTACCGAAACAAAGTTTGAGACATTTGAATATATTTATGAAAACGGAATTGTTGATTATGTAAACGAGTTCGTGGGCGACGACGGACTTACAACTGTTCAGTTCTGGCAAACGGAACGTAAGGGTCGCGATAGAGAGGATAAGCCCGAGTATAAGGTGAAAATCAATATTGCTCTTTGTTTTTCCAATAAAAAGCAAATGAAGGAATACTACCACAACTCCAGTTTCCTTGAACACGGCGGTGCTCCCGAAAAGGCGGCGAAAAGTGCTTTTGTTTCACAAATAGACGCCTATTTGAAGCAGAACAGTAAATATACAAAAACGGATCCCAAAATCAGTTTTCAGGATGTCGAGGACTGCTTGGTACTTGTTATTTCCTCCTTCTCGACCCAAACATCTTATGAAAATCAGACGAAAAAGGCAATAACAAACAAGTTCATTCAGGATGCCCTGACTGATTTTATCAAGCATCAGCTTGAAGTTTATTTTATTGAAAACAAACTTGACGCCGACAAACTCTGCGAACAGGTGCTTATAAATATGCGTTCCCGTGTTAAAGCGGAAAGCACGAGGCTTAATCTTAAGAAAACTCTCACCTCATCTAATGATATGACAAGCAGGGTCGAAAAATTCGTTGACTGCCGAAGTAAAGATAAAAACGAAAGAGAAATTTTCATTGTTGAGGGTGATTCTGCTCTCGGTGCCTGTAAACAGGCGAGGAATTCCGCTTTTCAGGCGGTTATTCCCGTAAGAGGTAAAATTCTCAACTGCTTGAAATTTGATTATAACCGCATTTTTAAAAGCGATATTATAATCGACCTTATAAAAGTTCTCGGTTGCGGAGTTGAGGTTTCAAGTAAATCAAACAAAGAATTGTCACTTTTCAACCTTGATAATTTGCGATGGAATAAAATTATAATCTGTACCGACGCGGACGTGGACGGATTCCATATCAGAACACTCATACTTACAATGATATACAGACTTATGCCCACGCTTCTCAAAGAGGGTAAGGTGTTTATTGCGGAATCCCCCCTTTATGAAATAACTTCAAAGGGACAGACTTGGTTTGCATATACCGAAAAAGAGAAAAATATGGCGCTTGAAGAAATCGGCGATGCAAAATACACCATTCAGCGTTCAAAGGGTCTCGGTGAAAACGACGCGGATATGATGTGGCTTACAACAATGAATCCGAAAACACGAAGACTCATTAAGGTTGAACCCAACGATGTTGAAGATTTGATGGCGGAGAAGTTTGAACTTCTTTTGGGCGACAATCTTCAGGACAGAAAAGAATTTATTGCAGAAAACGGTCATCTCTATCTTGACCTTGCAGATATTTCTTAATAGGAGAAGAATATGGCAAGAAAGAAAAAAGATAATCAGGAAACAGTCAAAACAGAAGAAATAAAAGCCAATATTATCGGTGCGGGTGAGGTTGTGTCCCAGCAGATTACGGACACCCTTGAAACGAACTTTATGCCCTATGCAATGAGCGTTATTATCTCACGTGCAATTCCCGAAATTGACGGCTTTAAGCCCTCCCACAGAAAACTCCTTTACACAATGTATAAAATGGGACTTATTAACGGCGGAAGAATTAAATCCGCTAACATTGTGGGACGTACGATGCAGCTTAATCCCCACGGAGATGCGGCAATTTATGAAACGATGGTGCGTCTTTCAAAGGGTAACGAAACACTTCTCCATCCCTATATAGACAGTAAGGGTAACTTTGGTAAGGCGTACTCTAAAAATATGGTCTATGCCGCTGCCCGTTACACCGAAGCAAAACTCGAGGGTATTTGCGGGGAGTTGTTCGGAGATATTGATAAAAATACCGTTGAGTTTGTTGATAACTATGACAACACTATGCAAGAACCCACGCTTTTGCCGGTTTCTTTCCCCAGCGTTCTTGTTAATATGAACAGCGGTATTGCAGTCGGTATGGCAAGTAATATTTGTTCCTTTAATCTTAGGGAATTGTGTGCTACAACAATTGGACTTATTAAAAATCCCGATTTTGATATTTTTGAAACGCTCAAAGCCCCGGACTTTATCGGCGGCGGTTTGATTGTTTATGACAGAGCCGCTCTTGAAGAAATATATACAACCGGCAGAGGTTCTTTGAAAATCCGTGCAAGATATTCATACGATAAATCCAATAACTGCATTGATATTACCGAAATCCCCCCAACAACCACCTGTGAAGCTATAATTGATAAAATTATCGAACGTGTAAAAGCGGGTGCGTTAAAGGAAATCAGCGATATCAGGGACGAAACGGATAAGTCGGGTCTCAAGATTACCATTGATTTAAAACGCGGTACCGACCCCGATAAGCTTATGAAACGCCTTTATAAGCAAACAACTCTGGAGGATTCTTTCAGCGCCAACTTCAATATTCTCGTTGCGGGTGTTCCGAGAGTAATGGGTGTCGGAGAAATACTTGAGGAGTGGATTGCATTCCGTACGGAATGTGTTAAGAGAAGGGTATATTTTGATTTAACAAAGGCGAAGGATAAATTACATCTTCTCTTAGGCTTGAAGAAAATTCTTCTTGATATAGATAAAGCAATCAAAATCGTCCGTGAAACCGAAGAAGAAAGCGAGGTCGTTCCAAACCTTATGATCGGCTTCGGTATAGATGAAATCCAAGCGGAATATGTAGCGGAAATTAAACTTCGCCATCTTAACAGAGAGTATATTATCAAACGTCTTGCCGATATTGACGATTTGAAAGAAAGTATAGAAGATATGGAAGATATTCTTAACAGTAAATCAAGAGTTAAGAAGATTATCGTTGAGGAACTTACAAGGGTTTCCGATAAATACGGCAAAGACAGACGCAGTGAAATAATTTATGATACGGATACCGAAGATGAGATTGTTGAAGAAATTCCCGATTACGAAGTAAATCTTTTCTTTACCCGCGATGGTTATTTCAAAAAAATTACGCCCCTTTCATTGCGTATGGGCGGTGAACAGAAACTTAAAGAGGGGGATGAGATGGTTTCTGCCGTCAATTCCAAAAACTCTGCTGAACTTCTGTTCTTTACCGATAAATGTCAGGTTTATAAATGCAAGGTTTCTGATTTTGAAGATACCAAATCCAGCGTTCTCGGTGATTTCATTCCCTCAAAACTGGAATTTGAAAGAGACGAAAAACCCATTTATATGGCGGTTACAAGCGATTATAAGGGTTATATGATGTTCTTCTTTGAAAACGGCAAGGTCGCAAAGGTGACTATGTCGGGTTATGCCACAAAAACAAACCGAAAAAAACTTATTAAAGCATATTCGGACAAATCACCCGTCGTAAGCGTCGTTTATATAGAGGAGGACGGAGATTTTGTTATTTCCTCCACAGCCGGCAGACACCTCCTTGTTAATACCGGAGCAATTTCACCGAAAGCGGCAAAAGATACCGCAGGCGTCAATGTAATGACTCTGAAAAAGTACCATAAGGTTCAAAGTGTAAGAACTTATAAGGAGGGCGAATTTGCGAAACCCCACCGTTACCGCACAAAAACCCTTCCTGCCGCCGGTGCAACACTCAGTGCAGAGGATACGGCGGAACAGCTAACTCTTGAATAATGTTAAAAATGAAAACTCCCCGTTCGGATGAACGGGGAGAGCGAACAAATACAACCGTTTTGAGTAAATCGTAAAGACGATGTGTAACACAAGTACTCCGAAAACGGTGCAAACGCGTACAGAATATTTATTCGCTGACAGTATATTACCCGATTTTTTATATAAAATACATATTGTCAGAAAAAAATCTAAATTGCAATATCAAATAGGACATTATGAAAAATAAAATCAGAGCA
>JBJFGF010000018.1:0-4328 GCA_051892415.1 Acutalibacteraceae bacterium
CGTTTTACAAGCGTTTCCCCGCCTGTTATTGTATTCATTTTAATTGTCACTTCCGCATCCAGATTTCTTTTGAATGCTTCCCGGTTTTGCGGTTCTCGACCTGTCAGCGGGTTTTCCGCCTCGAAATACAAGACGTTTACATTTTTTTCTTTTTCGCGCATTTTTTTGCACTCCTTTTTTGAATGTTTGTTAGCGTTTTCCATTGTTTTTGAGTGATCTGTTTGCATTACCTAAATAACACAAAGTGGATTTTTTGGATTTATGACCGATAATTTCTTTTGCGGCCTGCAACCCTAGGCTGTTCGCTGCCGAAGATACGATATTATAACGCCCTGTGTGCGTTACACTGCGGTTTTTTCGATTCGACAGTTTTTTTGAGAGGCCCGCCATAACGGCGTAATGATAAACCTGCTGGTAACTTTGCGGAAATACTTTTGTATTCCCGGCTTTTGCTTTACCAAACACCACTTGCGCCGGTAGCAAGCCTGTAAAAATCATTCTCGCGTTACTTCCCTTTTCCCCAGATACGAAGGCCATCCCGTTCGGCAAAACGTTACTCCAGTTTAGGGCTAGAATTTCGCCAATACGACAACCGTTAGCAATCGCGATAAATGCGGGTATAATGTTTATCCACGCATAGTTGTTTCGGGGAATCCGCCTATTGCAAATCTCCATCAAATCCGGACACAGGCGGCTACAGATTTGTACACAATCTGGGAGACTATTTAGGGCGAATAATAACGGCGTTGTTACGGAGTTGTCCACTTTCACTTTACCTTGCTCCTTTTGCGGTTTGGTTAAAAACAAAATAGGGCGGCTACAAAACGAACTGCACACCGAATTGTAACCGCCCTTGAGTTCACGAGGCTTATAGTTTCCTCGGTCCTCGGTTTTTGGGGGTATTCGTAATATATAAAAATCGTGTGCATTTGCAAGTAAAATTTTATTTACGTTTAGCCGCCGCCGCGCCGCCCGCCGCCCGCCTGTTTGTTCAGTGAGTGGAGGTTCTAGGAAGAGGTGAGAGGGGGAGCCCCGCCCCCGCGGGGCGGGGGGGAGCACCCGAAGGTGGGGGGCTTCCCCCCTTTAAAGAGAGAATCGTCTGCGGTTCTTTGCGCTTGCGCCTTTCTTTTTTTTCGTGTGCATTCCCGCCCGAAATGAACGTGTGCAACAAGGCGTTGCGCTTGCGCTACGCCGCTCTAAAGAAATGAATTTGTGCATTTCCTCGCGGGGGGTCCCGCGCCTTACCCTAAAGCGTGCCTTGTCTGCGTTTTTCTTCGGGCGGCCCCGCCGCCCGCTATATTCCGGAATGCGGGTGAGCGATTCCCGAAATGCTTCGTTTGCAATAGAGCGAACCGAGGTTAGGCGGTTTACATAATGGAGGTTATGGGAGCCCCGACGGGGCGCGCGCCCCGCGCCCCATAACCACCATTATGTAACACCGAATAACCCGCATTACGGATGAAATGAACTTGTGCAGAAAAGAAATGCCCGTCCCGAAGAAGCGCAAGAGTTCAATGTTCGCAGGAAGTAAGACTGTGAGCAAAGCGCGGGGCAAGATGTGCACGCCTCTGCCCGCGCCATAATATTATTTTGCAACTCGACTTGAGCATTCACAATCCGCAACCGCTACTGGTTGCCCCTTTTTAGCCGTAAACGTCAAAATTACGTTTTATCGAGCCCCAAAGAATCTCCCGCTCTTTTCGTGGTATGAATTGCCCGATATGACATTCTCCCGAACTCAATTTTTGTATGATTTCCGAGAAATCCGACATCCAAGGTTCTTTTTCTAGGATTTCGTAGCTTATTTTGCGCTTACCGACAACTATTTCACGCTGAACGCCGCAAACACGCTTGAATAGCGGCGCAGCCGCTATTTCATCTGTGTATTCTTTTTTCGGGCGTTCGATTGAAATGGTTGTCCCTGTATCTGCTTTCGGTTTTACCGGGAGAAATCCACGAGAAAAACCCACACGGCGGCCATTAAGGCGTTTTAACGCCTTCTCTACCGCCACGCTACCCATACCTTTTGAAAGATACTTTGTAACGTATGCGAAGGCCTTATCCGATTTTACCGCCCGAATGTCCACGATTTTTCCGAATCCGCAGCGGCGGGCGAGTTTCGAGAGTCGGCGAACCGCTATAAATCTGTCGATCAACACGTGAAGATGCGGGCGGCCAAATTGTTCTCCAGCTTCCAAAGTCCAAGCGTATTTCAATTTTTTCCCGCCTCTCGTTAGTTCGGTGCGCAATCTGTTCCAAGATTCTTTCAGGCATACGAGCATTTGCGTTATATTAAGCCCTGTTGGGGCTGTCAAAGTCATAAACCGAACTTTACAGCCCTCGAATCCTTTTCGAGCTTTTACGCCGCATTTTGCCGCCTTAACCGGCGCGCATTCTTTGCAGCTCCAAGAGTTGCACGGGAGAAAGAAACGATGCAAAAAAAGTTTGTTATCAATTTCTTGCAATTTATTGATGGTAAGAGCGTGACACATTGAAAATACTGGCCTCGTTGAAAATCTTGTTGAATTATGCTACTAAAGAACAAGTAAAGGGAAAGCCCTCATTTCTCCGTCCCCGCTGACGCGGTTTGAAATGAAATCTTTCTTTTTTCGGAATCGAAAAAGTCCCGGCCGTCCGAATGAGAGTTTGAAACGCTTGTTGTAAAACGTCCGTTAAAACAGTCAATTGGGCCTTCCCATACAAGTAAACAAATTTTTACATTTCGGAAATCGTTTATTTCGCAAAAATCGAAAGCCAGCGTTTTTTCTTGCTGGTTAAAATCTTTCCTTGTGAGCTTTATTTTCGTTTCGCCGTTTGCGAGTCGTGCCTTTATCAGCACAAAATACGATTTGCCGAAAGCTGTTTTCGGATTCTCCGCAAATGTTAAAATAAATTTACAATCCGAATAGGTGATTTTTTCCAGATTCTGCCGTTCTCTTTTCTCGCTGGGCAAAACAAACCAGCTTTCCGACGTATCTTTTTGCTGCAATACTTCGTGGGAAAATGAGAGCCAAGCCATTTTTCTACGAAAATCATTAGTGCTATTGAGCTGTAAACAACCCATATCGATTGCTGGCTTTGCAAATGCTTGTGTAAACATTTGTTTACAATACTCGTTCCATTCCGATTTTGAACGCTTGTTTTTTCCTTGTTTCGTGTGCATTTCCTGCAAAATGTCGATTCCTTTTCTCCGACGAGTAACAACGTTTGCAATTTCCCCACGAGACGGTGAAAGAATGCCTGATTCAATTTTTGCCATTGAAAACCTCTTTTTGCGCAAAAATAAAATAAGAGCGTTGCATTAGCAACGCCCTTATCTGCAATTTTTTGTTTACAATGTTAGCCGCCGCAGACGGACTGGCAAACATTGTAAGCGGTAACGAATGCCGTCGTTGCTGCCGGGATTACGGCCTTTACAACAGCATCGAGAACTTTCTTAAAGCCTGACATTGTTGGAAACGTCCTGGCAAGCAAGCCCAGTTTTGGTGAGAGCGACAAACGCGTGATAAATCGGTTCGGCCATTGCCGAAACGTCGCCGATGTCGATTGTCACGGATTTTTGATCCGCTTCGGCTTCGACAGTCTTGTAATAAGCGTCTCCGCCGTCCGCGTCGTACCAAACAACGCCAACAACCATTTTCTCACCGTCCGCAGCGTTGGCGACGTTTTCAAAGTTCACCGTCGCAGAGATTGCGCCCGAACTGCCTGTTGTTTCGCCCGTCGGGAGCGCGAGAGTTCCCGAAGTGAAACGCAAGTCCGCGGCGTTAGAAGCGGCAGTGATCTTTCCGATGTTCTGTTTGATGAACCAGTTGTAACCGCTCATTTTCTTTTGGAAAGGCGATACAAACGGAATCAGAACACCCGCCAGAATACTTTGGGCGAACTTCACCGCCGCGCTCATTTTGCCACGCTGGGCCTGTTGCGCTGCTGTGTTCGGGTTTGCCGGGGTTACTTTTTGCCGAACGTAGGAAATGCCCTTCCACGAAGAGCCCACAACGCCAGCTACTTTACCACGAGGGGCGGACAAAATGCCCGCATTCAGTTTAGCCATCTTTCTTTTCTCCTGTTTTAGATGTTGCTTTGCGTAAAATATAATTTACAATAATTTGAAAAGCAAGCCCCAAAAGACTTTTTTGTAAAATTTTTCCACTCAATGCACACCCCCAAAAACCTCGGAGCCGTAAAAACTATAAGGTTTTTTCCCTTTTAGAGCCTCGACCATATTTTCAGTTATTTCGTCGGTAATAATCCGATACGTTGTTTTGTCTTGCTGTTCGAGAGGAATCGCGTTCGATTCAATTTTTTTAAGCAAATGATAATCCATTTTT
>JBJFGF010000019.1:0-66950 GCA_051892415.1 Acutalibacteraceae bacterium
TCGGACGAGAGGGCATCAGGATGTCCGCTCTCTACATTTATCGCTTTTAAACCGTCTCCGTAATGGAGGGCGTTTGTCGGAATATTTGAAACATTTTTGTGTATGTTCATTACCTGAAGATTTGAAACCTCATCAAGATTGTGGCCGTTGTCAATCTTGGTACACCATTCGGGAAATGTAAGGGTTGTGTAGGAGGGATGAGCGGTAAACCAAAGGAAAGCAGTTCCCGTATAGTACGCACCGTCAATAAGTTTATTATCGGCTTCACCGCCTTTTCCTAAATATGTAATAGGGCAATTGATGGCAAAGCAGGGGCTTATATGCAAACCTCTGCCGTTGAGAATTACGCGGGTGAGAGAGGATAAATTGTTAAAACAATGGTATGAAAGTGAAAGAATATAGTCTGTGCTGTCATCACAATTAATCTCTTTGATTTTAGGGTCGTTGATAAAGCAATCGGTATAAATTTCGCTTACTTTTCTGCCGTCAATATATGACGGGATTGTAACAACGGAAGCGTTACCTATGTATTTGGTTAAAGCGATATTTCCGTCAGGATATGAAGGGCTTGCGGCACGGTATTCAAAATAATATGAACCGGTATTTGTTTCATAAACTTCAGAGGTCTGAGTTTCTGTCTGTGAGGGTTTGGTTGCGGTAGGCTGAGTAGTTGTAGTAGTGGGCGGTTTCCGTTGTACCGTATTCTTCTATAGTTGTATCGTCTTTTTGAATTGTTGAACTGCTTGAAGTTGTATCTTCTTCATTTTTACCAAACAACTTATCGAAAAAACTTTGGGTTTTGGTAGTTGCCGTTGAGTCGGATTCGCCGTCTTTACCCTCGTTTTCTTGACTTTTCTTTGATGTTGAATTGAAGATTTTATCAAAAAAACCTTGCTTTTCCATAGTTGTCACTTGCGCTATTTTTGTGACCTCAACTACGTCAAAAACCTGTTCTCCGTTTTTATCTGTAACGGTTTCGCCGTTTTGGTCGGTTACGGCAACCGTAGAAGTTTCTTTAATAATTGTTGTATCGGCTTCAGTTTTGAGAGGAGTGCCGGAATTTAACGACCGCATTGCAAAAACGCAAATGCCCATAATAAGCAAAAAAGCCGCAATACAACAAACGCGACTGAGCATTTTTTTATTTAATCTTGTTTTCAAAGCAACTAAAGCCGGTGAGACTTTCGGTATTTTTTACTTGATTTAACCGCAACGGGATGTACTTCGTCTTTTTTACAATTATCCGGATCCGTAAAACAGTATAAACAGAAATTAGCCTCCTCAGGAAGCTCTTTTCCGCAATTAGGACACTTTCTTTCCAATTTTACCCCTCCAAACAGAATTGCAAATAAAAGAATAAACTGTTTTTATAAACTTGTCAAGAGAGGAGGAGATAAAAACAGAAAAGACTTCACGAAAGAAAAAACGAAAAAATTTTAAATAAAAACAGAAATATGTTGTTTTGTACTCTGCTGGAGTATAGGAGTTTGTTTCATAATTTGATATATTTATGCTGTATGAATGCAAGAAGACTATTTTTATTTAGTTTAAGTGAGAATATGTCAAAAAACTTTATGGGATTTACAAAGACGGGTGATTTGATTTTGGTGAGAAGGGTTGTTTCTTTTCTTTTGATTTTGGCATTTTTTATTTTGCCGGTTTCTGCAGTAAATACAACAACATTGGGTTGTGAAGATGTTTATGTCAAACAAGGCGATTTTTTTACGGTTCCTCTAAGTCTCACAAATAACAAAGGCATCGTTGCCGTAAGAATTAAAATTAAATATCCATATAAAGTTATGGAGCTTACGGATATTTCCTGTGGAGAACTCACGCAGGAAGGATTGTTTAATACAACTGTGACCGATTATTATTCCGTAAAAGGTGAGTTTGATGTTGTGTGGAGTACCACGGAAAATATTGAAGATGACGGCACACTTGTTATGCTTACATTTAAGGCTTCTGACTTATCAGAAAACGGAAAGTATAAAATTGAAATAAATTACGAAAAGGAAGATACCTTTAACGAAGATTTTGAGGATGTGGTTCTTGATTGTTCGCCGGTAATTGTAACGGTAAATGACGGAACAACTGTTTCTAACGACCTGGGAACTGATAGTTTTACAGAATTTACAACCACAGATGAAACGACTATTACGAATAATACCGACTCAAGCACTCATAATTCGGTTTCCGATGATTATTTAATTTCTTCCGTAGAGTCTATTCTTGGGTCGTTAAATGAATCTGACATAAATAATATTACAGACGCAGCTACTCAACAAATTATACTTGATTTTGTAAACAACAGAATTGACGCTTTTGGCGAGAATATTCCGCATATAGAAACTTTTGACGAACTAAAAGATGCTTTTTCAAAGGCAAAAGAGAATAAAGCTGTTAAGGACATAGTTGAATCTACGGATTCGGATATTATTTTATCGGTTTTTGATGAAATAAAAGAACAGTACGGTGTTGAAAAATTAGAAGAAATACCAAAAGAAAAGCAACAAGAGGTTATAAAAAAAGTCACAGAAAAACTTATTGATAATAATTCTGAAATAGAGAGTTTTAATAAGCTTGACGAGAAACAAAAGATACATGTACTTGATGAAATTATTAAAAAAAATCAGGAACAGGAAGCAAATTCAATAAATATAGAAGATGAAGCAGAAGAAAAAGCCGATTACAAGGCAGTTATTATTACCGTTGTATTTGCGTTAGTTTTAATTGTTTCTATTATTGTAATTTTAGTTTTAAAGCAGAAAAGTGGGAACGAAAAATGAAAAGATTTTTAAAAAGCAGTTTGTCAATAGTTCTTGCTTTGACAATCATTCTGAGTTCTGCTTTAGTAGGGCTTGGCGAAATCAATTTCGGCGGATTATTTGCGTTAAAAGCAGAAGCGGCAAGTGAAAGTGATTTAACATTTACACTTAATGATGACGGTGAATCGTATTCCGTAACCGATTGTAGTTCATCTGCAAGCGGTGAGATTGTTATTCCGAGTACATATAATGATTTTCCTGTTATAAGTATAGGTCGGAGTGCTTTCTACGATTGTACCAGCCTTACCTCCATCACAATTCCCGACAGCGTAACGAGTATAGGCGGTAGTGCTTTCCGGGGATGTAAAAACCTTACATCTGTCACAATCCCCGACAGTGTAACGAGTATAGGTGATGATGCTTTCATGCGGTGTGAAAACCTTACCTCCATCACCATCCCTAACAGAGTGACAAGTATAGGTAATTGTGCTTTCGAATATTGTACAAGCCTTACCTCTGTCACAATCGGTAATGGCGTAACAAGTATAGGTAATTATGCTTTCTGTGAATGTACAAATCTCACCTCCATCACAATTCCCGACAGCGTAACAAGTGTTGGCAATAGTGCTTTCGAAGATTGTACAAGCCTTATCTCAATCACTATTCCTGATAGTGTAACAAATATAGGTAATTATGCTTTCTACGATTGTACAAGCCTTACCTCCGTCACAATCGGTAGTGGCGTAACGAGTATAGGTGAGAAAACTTTCATTTGGTGCGAAAGCCTTACATCAATAAATGTGAATGAAAATAATGCTGATTATTCATCTATTAATGGTGTTTTGTTTAATAAAGATAAAACTGTATTGGTTAACTATCCTGAGGGTAGAACAGATACCGAATATGCCTTCCCCGACAGCGTAACAAGTATAGGCGATAGTGCTTTCTATTATTGTAAAAGCCTTACCTCCATCACCATCCCTAACAGAGTGACAAGTATAGGTAATTATGCTTTCTATTATTGTACAAGCCTTACCTCCGTCACAATCGGTAGTGGCGTAACGAGTATAGGCGGTAGTGCTTTCCGGGGATGTGAAAGCCTTACCTCTGTCACAATCCCCGACAGTGTAACAAGTATAGGCGATAGTGCTTTCTATTATTGCACAAGCCTTACCTCCGTCACAATCGGTAGTGGCGTAACGAGTATAGGTGAGAAAACTTTCATTTGGTGCGAAAGCCTTACATCAATAAATGTGAATGAAAATAATGCTGATTATTCATCTATTAATGGTGTTTTGTTTAATAAAGATAAAACTGTATTGGTTAACTATCCTGAGGGCAGAACAGATACCGAATATACCTTCCCCGACAGCGTGACAAGTATAGGTAATTATGCTTTCAAAGATTGTGCAAACCTTACATCAATCACCATTCCCGACAGCGTAACAAGTATAGGCAATAGTGCTTTCGAAGATTGTACAAGGCTTACCTCCATCACCATCCCCGACAGCGTAACAAGTATAGGCGATAGTGCTTTCGGAGGTTGTACAAGGCTTACCTCAATCACAATCCCTAACAGAGTGACAAGTGTAGGTAATTATGCTTTCTATTATTGTACAAGGCTTACCTCCATCACCATCCCCGACAGCGTAACAAGTATAGGCGATAGTGCTTTCTATTATTGTACAAGGCTTACCTCCATCACCATCCCCGACAGTTTAACAAGTATAGGTTATGGTGCTTTCTTTTATTGTGAAAGCCTTACATCAGTACATATAACCGATATAGCATCATGGTGTAATATTAGTTTTGGTGATTCTGATTCTAACCCATTGTATTATGCAAAGAATTTATATTTAAATGGTGAATTGGTAACGGATTTAGTTATACCTGATGGTGTAACAAATATAGGTGATTACGCTTTCTTTAATTGTACAAGCTTTATAACTTTGAGAATGGGTAATGGTGTAAAAAAAGTTGGTAGATGTGCGTTTCAGGGCTGTTCAAATCTAAACGCAGTGCACATATCCAATTTAGCGAATTGGTGTTGTATAGATTTTTTTGATGAAACTTCAAATCCTCTTTACTATGCGTCAAACTTATATCTTAATAACTGTTTAGTAACAAACCTAATTATCCCTGGTACTATTCCGGAAATTCTTCCATATGTTTTTTGCAATTGTAATGCCATCACCTCGGTAACTTTATCAAACAGAACAACTGTTTATAGTTATGCTTTTTACCTGTGTAATAACATTTCAAATGTTTATTTCGCAGGAACTCAAAACGATTGGTACATAAATAACCACGACCCATTTCTTGGCGCTGCTGTGGTTGGATATAATTTCCTCAGTTTGTATTCTTCTTACTCTCTTAAACTATCGTCTTCCAATAAGGAAGATTCATATGCTTTTATTCCCGTGTCAGATGGCAAATATGTATTTTACATAACCAGCGCATCGAGCTCATCTAACCCTTATATGAATTTGTACACAGCAACTATTGATGACTCTAACATTAGCGGAGATATAAATGAAAAGGTTATAGCAAACGAACTTTTATCTGAGTCAACCGGTACTAATAGCAGGATAGAAATTGAATTGGAAGCAGGGAAAATTTATTGCTTAAATGTAGGAATAACTAAAAGTTCATTTCTTTCTACGACCGTTAGATTTGAAGCAAGTAGAATTTATACGGTTTCATTTGATGCAAACGGCGGTGAAAATGTTCCGGAATCCGTAGAAAAAGAAGATGATACCAAAATAACAATAAACACCCAGGTACCCACAAAGGAGTGTCATATATTTAAAGGTTGGTCGTTAAATGAAAATGCTACTGAAGGCGATTATTCCCCCGGCGGAACATATTGCGGTGTAGGCGATGTAACTTTGTATGCCGTGTGGCAAGAAAACCATGCTTTTGAAAATTGGGTAATAGATTACTACGGCACATACAACAAAGCCGGTCAGCGGCACAGAACATGCAGTGAATGTGGCTATACAGAATATGATAATAATGTTGATTATCAATATTTTGATATAACCTTTATTTGCAGTGGCGGCAGCTGCGATGAATCTTCACGGACCATGATAAGCCAAGAGCCCATCGGAGTTTTACCGATAGCTACAAAAACAAATTTCATATTTAAAGGTTGGACCTATACAAACGGCGGAACGGATTATGCTGCCGCCGAAGATATTATTACAGAGAATACAACCTTATATGCGTCATGGGAGTTAGTTGTACCAAATAAGCTTGAAGTATCAGCATTACCGTTAAAAACGGGTTATTTTGTAAACGACGAATTGGAAACGAGGGGTTTAAAACTTAAAGTAACCTATACAGATGGTTCAACAAAAACTATAACGTCAGGTTTCGAGACAGAATATAATTTTTCTTCTTCGGGTAATAAAAATGTAACGATAAATTATACGGAAAATAAAACAACCGTCTCAACATCATATGAAGTTTATGTGAACGAGCCGGCACAACTTCGTTCAGAATCTGTTGAAGTAACAGCAGGTGATACCGTGGATGTTCCGATTATTCTTGAGAATAATCCCGGTATAGTAGGTTTTACGGTTTATGTTGAATATGATGATTCCGTATTTACACCGGTATGTGTTAACGGCGGAGATATCAGTGGCTACGGAGGAATGATGGATGACAACATAGGATATGCCGCAGATAACAAGGTTCAGGTAACGTGGTCAGGTACGGAAAACTACTATGATGACGGTGAAATATTCAGCATTACCTTTGATGTTTTAGATGAACCGTTTGTTCGCGGTGATTATACTTTTAAAATATCTTATGACCAAGCGGATACATTTGACGAAAATACAAACGATGTTGTTCTTGAATGTCAAAGCGGAGCTGTAACTGTTATTAACGAACAAAAAGCTCCTGCGGAAATAGGAGGAAATACGGTTGAGGCTACAGCAGGTAAATATGTTGATATTCCTGTTAATGTTTTGAATAATAACGGTCTTATAGGCAGTAATATAGTAATAAATTATAATAGTGATGTATTTACCTTTGTAAAAATTACTAACGGTTTGGCAACTGTATCAGCAAATACAACATCAGCCGCAGAACTTACTGTAAATCTGAATAGTGTTTCAACAGCACAGGAAGGCACATTGTTTACTGTAAGGTTTAATGTTAAAGAATATTATTCCGGTGAAGAGCAGTTGATTTTAACCTCAAGTATAAGCAACGTTCTAACTAATGATATCGCATTAAAAATAACAAATCCTTCAGCCGATAAGCCTGCGGTAATATATTCCGATAAAATATCGGGCAATATCGGAGATACCGTTTTAATTCCGGTATATATAAATAACAATCACGGCCTGTTGGGTTTTAAATTAAGTTTTACTTTTGACAGTGAATTACTTACTCCCGTGGCTTATTGTAAGACAGAATCGATTATTTCCGATTACGGAACGATAAGTAACAACATTTCAGCCAACATAAAAAAAGACAGGAATAATTTCGATGTAATCTTCTACGGTAGCGAGGAGTTTTGTGAAAACGGTAAAATGTTTACTCTTAAATTCACATTAAACGAAACAATTCCGATAGATACCGATTTGAAAATTGAATATATTCAAGAAGATACATATACCGAAATAAACGGGGTAGAAACAGATGCGACTCTTGATTGCAAAAATGTTGATTTTGAAATAGGCGGTGCGTTTGTTTCGGGAAACACAGTATATCTTAACAAAATGCAAAATGCTTCAACGGTTGATTTGTTAGCATGGCTACCGACGGCTGAAGACGGAATGATTAAAAATCTTGTAACAGCAGTCGGAAGTTACTTCGGTACGGGTACAACCTTTGATTATATGGCGGATGGAACGACCCAAAACTTCAGTGTAGTTGTTAAAGGCGATACCAATGGTGATAGCGTGTGCGATGTTCTTGATGCTGCACAGGCATGTTTGGTAAGTAACCATTTGTCGGACTTTTCCGATATTCAAAAAGACGCCTCGGATTTTAACGGTGACGGTGAAGTATCGGTCGAAGACTATTCAGCAATAGTAAATATGGCTTTAACTTAAAGGAGGAATACTAATGGCACAAAAAAAATTATTAAAGCGCATAATATCGGTTGTTTTATGCTTGTTGGTTATTTGCGGAACTCTCCCTGCATTTACACCAACTGCTAAAGCCGCAGTAGGCTCAAAAACATTTACTATGTATTTAAGCAAAGATTACCAAAAAACTGTAATCGAACTCACTTTATATCCTACTAATAACAACGGTACAAAAGGGGAAGTGTATTTTACTAATTGGGAAAAAAACTATAGTGGCGATTCATATGCCTATAAAGCACCGGATGGTTCGTGGCGAATTTTGCCTTGTCCAACCGGAATAATAGATAATACATATGGAACCTATTCATTTGATACAAAGAATAACACATTTACAATAAAATATTTATATAATAATGGTTCCGTTCCTTATAATGATGGTACCTTAACCGGTAAGATACATTACAAAAATGAGTCTGGCTCCAAAAATTTGGATAATGTTTACAAATTAGATACAATAAAATTCTCGGGTACGGGTGGTACTAGCATACTAATACCAAATTCCAACCTTGCGTATGTTTTTAAAAGAAAAGATTTTAAAATGCATATTTATTTTAAAATCCCTGGTGTATTTCCTGATAATAGTAAATCAGACAAAGACAACATAAAAAGTCAAAATCAGAAAGGCAATTCAAGTTTAACAAAACTCAAAGGTTCTGTTACTATGGAAGTTGATTATGTACCGAAATTTTCTCCTAATTATGTAACAATAACCGTGCCTAAAAATGCCGAAGTTCCAATAACAAAGGTAAGCGGTAACAAAGGTTATGCAACATATAACGGCTATAGCGGATGGATTGATTTGAATTACTGCCAATACGTAGCTCCCGTTATAACAAAGCCTGCGGCACCGTCTCTTACCCTTGTAACTTCTAAGGATGTGGATATTAACGGTTCGATAACTGTTAATTGGGCGCCCGTTATAGATGCCAAATATTATACCGTCGGTCTTTATAACAGCAGCGGTCAGGTAGTTAAAAGTTATTCTGACATCTACGGTAATTCTGCCAGTTTTTGTGTAAGTGAACCCGGAACCTACAGTGTAAGAGCAACTGCCCATAACAATCTTTTTGCAAGTGACCAATCAACACTTCCGCAGCTTATAACGGTTCACGGAGATTCTACCGTTACCTTCCTTAATGATGACGGCACTGTAATCGGCACTCAGAAAGTCGGTTTCGGCGGTAATGCAACAGCTCCTATTGCACCGTATAAAAAAGGTTATTCTTTTCAAGGTTGGAGTGGTAGCATATCTAATATAAAATCAGATACTACAGTAACTGCAACCTATATTGCAAACGAATATAAGGTTCAATTTATTGATTACAATGGGGATGTTATAGGTTCAACCCAAACCGTAAAATACGGTGAAAACGCTATTGCCCCCGAAGCTTCAAGTGTACCTGTTAAACCGGGTTATGAATTTGTCGGATGGGATAGTGAACTTTATAAAAATGTTTATGCCGAAGCTACATCTAATATAATTAAAATTAATGCAATTTACAATTGGATAAACAGAGATTTACCTATTTCTTGCAATGTGGTTTCAGCTCAGCGCCAAACAGATAGTTACAAAATAGTTTTTGACATTACCAATAACATTGACAAGCCTGTACGAGGAAGAGCAATTGTTTGTCTTAAAACCGCAGGCGGCAAGCTTATTGATACAACAGAATCTGCAGCGTTCAGTTTATCCGCCGGCGAAACTCTTGAATCTTACAGAGTTTTTGTTCCAAGCTCAAAAGCTGCAACTACTGCGGAGATTATAATTGTTGACGGCTATTCCACAGGTGTTCCAATTTCAGAAAAAACTGTTGTAACAAATATAGACCAAGCTAAAATGTGGTCCGATTGGTCAACGGAATATCCGGTCGGTCACGAAGACGACGTTATTGAATCGAGAGTTGAATACCGTTACAGAGATATAAGCCAAAAAACCGCAAGTACAAAATCAATAGGCAGTGACTGGACTCTTGTGAAGACAACACCTACAGCCTTGGGTTGGAGTGCTTGGAGTGATTCTCGTGTAACCGGCTTCAATTATGATGACAGAACAAGACAAGTTGAAACACGAACCGTTGATGTTTATTCCTCCAGAACTTTATATAATTACTTCCACTATTACAATCCCTCTACAGGC
Source organism: Acutalibacteraceae bacterium (assembly GCA_051892415.1). GTDB lineage: Bacteria > Bacillota > Clostridia > Oscillospirales > Acutalibacteraceae > DTU089. Next base: position 10,008 of record JBJFGF010000019.1, read on the forward strand.
AGATGGAGTCCTGTTCAGTATTCTGGTTTTACAGGATATCACACAAAACAAACAACCTCACAATTATCTTATAAAGGAGCCTCAAGCGTTTCAGGTTGGTATTATTACGGAAGCGACCCCTGTTCTGTTTGCGGTGCACAGAATATGTGGTATCCTAACGGAACCTCTACTGAAACCTATGTTTCCGGTTCTAAAACTCAATATAGATATCAAGATACAACTTATACTTATACTTTTACTAAGTGGGAAGACGATAAATGGAGCGATTGGTCAACAAACTCTGTTTCTGCCATTGATGGTGAACGTCAGGTTGAAGAGCGTACTGTTTATAGATATAAGAGCACAAACGCAGGTATAGAGGATGATAGCGGAACTGCTGTGCCTTACAGTTGGTATGCCGGTACCGAATATGCCGGGAAGAATATTACAGTATTCATTATGAAATATGACGCAGCTTCTGACTTTACGAATGAATATGTAGAGCAGACTGTTATTGATGAAGACGGTTATTGTAATTTCACATATAAACTTCGCGAAGAACCAACAGAAAAAACAGGAGATTTTACAATATCTGTCGGTATTGAAGGTCAAACAGGACTTATACAAATCGGAACAATTGAAGCACCCGACCCGGTATATACGGTTAAATATTATAACGCAGACGGTCAGGTTATTTCAGAACAGCAGATAACTGAAGGACAGAATGCAGTTGCTCCGGAAGAATATCCCGAAAAACCGGGTAGTATATTTGCAGGTTGGAATAACACCGGTTCAAATGTAAGAAGCGATTTGGATATAAGACCTATTTATGTTGAAGAGGTTTATACTGTAACGTATATTGATTGGCGAGCAGAAACCTATGAAACAATGGAATATAAATATGGTGAACCTTTGATTACGCCTACTATTGAAGACTGTGAAAGCGGAACAGCGATAGGTTGGGATACAGAGGCCGTTGCTGAAGACGAAAACGGTAACAAAATAGTAACCTGCGACATGGTAATTACAGCACTCTATGAAACAAGAGCATACAAAGTTGTTTACTATGATGCATATGGTAATATTATTAATGAACAAGCGGTAGAGTACGATGGTGCGGTAGTTGAACCCGAGCTTCCCGAAGATGAAGATGTTTCTTATATCGACTGGGAGTATGATAAAGAAGAACTTTTGAGCGTTAAGCACGATATTGCTGTATTCCCAAGTTATGTGTTCAATGAAACAACTGCTCAACCGACAGCGTCTTTGGAAACAGGTTCATACTCAGGCTCTCAAACAGTAGAACTCACTTGTGAAGATGAAAATGCAGTTATTTATTATACACTTGATGGCAGCGACCCTCAGGAAAATCCTGATGTTCTTATTTATGAAGAACCAATAACTGTTAATGATACAACAACCATCATTTACTATGCAAGTTCCCTTGGTAAAAATGACAGTAATTATGCAATTAACCATTATGTAATTGACGGTAACGGTACTTTGGTTAATGTAATTGATAAATTAGACGAAAAACGCAACACATCATTTATTGTTGATGATATTTCATCCTATGATGACAGCGAGTTCGATTGCATTGACGGATATACATATAAAGGTATGTATTATGATGAAACGTATCGCAGTAAGGTAAACTTTGCTACAGATGCTTTTGGCGATGTTGTTAATTTGTATGTAAGATATACTGCAAAGACATATACTGTTACATTCTATGATTTATACGGAGATATTGTATCTGCTCAAGTTGCTAAGTACGGAGATAGTGTCACTCCTCCTGAAATGGAAAATGACGGTAACCTTATCTTTACAGGTTGGGATTCTGATGATTATGGGTTTGTTTATGACAATCTAGAAATAAACCCGATTTACAAGGAAGAGTCAGAAATTGTTAATATTACCCTTGATAAAACAGTTTATTCTTTAGACGAGGGTGCAATGTTTAAACTGAATGCAACGGTTACGCCTAATGATAAAAAAGACACCGAGGTATTGTGGTATTCTAATGATTACAGTATTGCAGAAATTGGAGATGACGGAATGGTTACCGGTATTGCTCCGGGTCAGACTACAGTTTATGCAACAACTGAAAACGGCGATGCTTATGCGGAATGTGTTGTAACAGTTTGTGAAAGTCCAAACATATCAATTTGTCTTAAAGAACTTTCCGTTCTCGGATTAGATTCAATGGGTTATCTTAGAGAACTTAAGGTTGACAGTAATACGGTTTCTTTTGTTAAAACACAGTTAAGAAATACCGAAAACGAACTTATATTTACAGATATAAATGAAATAGTGCTTTCAGATGATGAGCTTGCCGGAACAGGTACTGTTATAAGTCTCATTAAAAATGATAAGACTGTTGATACAATGACAATTGTAATGACGGGTGATGTCAACGGTGACGGTATGATTAATAATAAGGATGTTGTTATTACTGCTCAAACAATTCTCGAAATTATAGAAAATCCTCTTGAATGTCAGCTAATCGCTATGGATACAAACGGTGACGGTAAGGTTAATACTCGTGATGCGTCTATTCTTTCAAGATATCTTGTAGGTAAAGTTACATTTTAAAAATACCGACCGCACTTTCGAGTGTGGCTGGTATTTCGAGGTGCTATATCGACACACCTAATATAGCGGATGATTTAACTGAAGATGACGCTTTGAAAATTATAGAAAAAGTTTGCAAAGCAACGGTTGAATCCGACAATGGAAACAACAATGCAGAAAAGCAAAATGGGGAAAAACATAATACAACAATATTTATCGTTGTTTCTGTTGCTGTTTTGCTAACATCAATTTTTATAATTGGAATACTGTTAAAAAAGAGAAATAAATAAACAAAATCACTTCTTGCTTTTTGCAGGAAGTGATTTTAAACTGGCGCCCTTTAGTGTGAAAACATACCCGATTATTGGTTGTGATTATTCTTCAACAATATTAATAAGCCAGACCTTCTTTTTGACAAGGATTATGCCTATTAAAACTTTTACAATATCGATGCATTGCACAATGGGGAATGTGTATAGAATGGGTAGTTTGAATACATAGTAAAGGGAAAAGGCGATGGGTACGCTCACGCACATAATATACACGCTGTCCATAAGGAAAGTTATGAGGGTTTTACCGCCGCTTCGTATTGTAAAGTATGTTGCGTTTGCAAAAGAATGGACGGGTATGAACAGGGCGGAAACGCGAATGAAATAGCCTGCTAACTCTTTTGATTCGGGAGTGGTGTTATACAGGAGGGGGATTTTGTTGCCTATAAGAAAGACGAAAACACCGATAACCGCGCTTAAAAATGCGGAAAAGGCAATTAACTTCCTGTCCGTATCAACCGCGTCCTCAAACTGATTTGCCCCCAACTGTTTTCCGATTATGATACCGATACTGCTTCCAAGGGAAATGAATGCAATATTGGCAAGGTTCATAACCGTGGAAGATATACTGTAACCTGCCACTACGGAAATGCCGTAAAGGCTGTATGCCATACTTAAAAGGGACATACCCAAGGACCAGAAAAACTCGTTGAATAACAGGGGCATACCCTTAAAAGTAATATCTTTAAAGACATTTTTAGGTATGTATAAGCCTTTTAACAAGCCTTTGAAGTAGGTGAAGCGGTATCTTTTCCTGATTATATATATGCTTATGACGATACATTCAACGTATCTTGAAATAACTGTTGCTATTGCCGCTCCCACAACTCCGAGAGCGGGGAAACCAAATTTACCGAAAATAAGCACCCAGTTAAAACAACAGTTAGTGAAAACTGCAATAAATCCGGCAGCCATGGGTGCAACCGTTTCTCCCGTTTCGCGAAGTGTGCTTGAGAAAACCTGGGACACGCAAAAGGGGAAAAGTCCCCACAGCATTACCTTTAAATATTTTTTTGCAAAATCCAATGTAAGCAAAAGGTTTCCCGAGTCATCACCATCATGGAGATAGAGGTTTATCAATGTGTCGTCCAAAAAAACAAAAATCAGCATTGCCAAACTGAAAAGGATGAGAGAAATCATCAATTTATACCGCAATGTGTAGCGTATTCCCTCATTATCGTTTTTACCGAAAAATTGAGCGGTGAAAATTCCCGCACCGCTCAATGCCCCGAAAACAGCAAGACTGAATACAAAAATCAACTGATTGACAATTGAGATTCCCGACATTTGTTCCGTGCCGAGAGAACCAACCATCAAATTGTCAAGCATACTTACAAAATTTGTGATAAAGTTCTGTATCATTATGGGGACGGCAACCGCAAGAGTCATCTTGTAGAATTCTTTGTCACCCACAAATTTTTTGAGAAAAGCCATTTTATTTGATTAAATCGTGCTCCTTGATGAATTTGACGGTTTCATCAACGGTTGTGAACGCAAGACCAACAACAGTATCGGCGCCGCCGTAGTAAATTGCGATTTTTCCGCTTTCACCGTCTGCAAGAGCGGCACAGGGGAAAACAACATTGGGTACATCGCCTACAAATTCATAGTTTTCACGGGGGGACAGAAGATAGCAATCCGCCCTGTGCAAAACTTTCCAAGGCTCATTGATATCGGTAATCATTGCACCCATACTGTACGTGAAGCCGTTACAACTTGTGAGTACGCCGTGATAAAAGCAGAGCCAACCCTCATCGGTTTCAATGGGGGTGGGTCCCGCACCGACCTTTGTCATCTCCCAGTTCATTTCGGGTTTAATAACAAAACGGTGCTTGCCCCAATAGGTCAGGTCGGGGCTGTGACTTAAAAAGATATCCCCGTAGGGTGTGTGTCCCTTGTCGCAGGGACGGGTGAAAAGCATATATTCACCGTTAACTTTTCGGGGGAAAAGCACACCGTTTCTTGAAACGGGGAGAACGGCATTCTCGTATCTTTCCCAGGTTTCAAAATCCGTGGTAGCAGCAATACCTATTGAAGTTCCCCTGTCCGTGTGGCAAACCCATGAAAGATAGTATTTTCCGTCTATTTCGCAAAGTCGGGGGTCATAGCCTCGGAAGATTTTTTCATCATTCAAATTCCAATGAATACCGTCGTCGCTGAATCCTGTTACAAGATATTGCTCACGGGTAATATCATCCATTCTGAAAACACCCGCAAAACCGTTGCCGTAGGGAACAACCGCTGAATTGAAAATGCTGTTTGCTTCTTTGACGAATGTTCTGTCAATTATAGGATTTTCCGTATATCTCCATACGGGATCTGTGCAACCCTGTGGCTTGTTCTGCCAAGGAAGGTTTTTGATTTTTGAGTTTAAAATTTTAGCCATAATGCCACCTTATCCGTCATAATAGTTCAATGTTTCTATAATAAGTCCGCCCACATCGGAAATTGCTTTTTTGCTGACATTATCTAATTTGTCCGAGTTTGCAGAAATTGTTTTTGAAATATGTTTCTTTGAAGTTCCCAAAGAACAGGCATCAAAACCGTTTTTTGAAAAAGGGGTGTAGGCGCTTGTTCCTAATAGGGAACTTTCCTTTTTTATTTCAAGTTGCAAATTTTCCGCCGCTTCGCCTATAACGGAGGCAACCTCCGAACTGCCCCTTGTTCCGCTCCCGTCTTTAAAGAATACGGAGAGTTTTCTTGAAGTTGTGATTTCTTCAAGGGGGATAAAAACCGTGGGAACATCAGTATAAAGCCTTTTATGTTTTTTAGCAAAATGATATGAGCCGGCACGGGAGGAATATTCGCTCCCCGATATAAGACAGCAGATTTCCGTCTTTTCATATCTGAATGAGTTATCGTGAAACTGTTTCATAATACTCAAAAGTATTGCGGAAGGAATAATACTTGAACTGATTCCCGAGGCAACCTTGCGATTGTTAACAAGAATAACGGACATTGAATAAAAGGGAACAAAAACCAAGGACAAAATTGCCGTTAGAGAGAAAAATCCCGAGTTTTGCGGGGCACCCAAAAACAAAAACATTAAAGCACCGCAAAAAAGTACCGTGTTACCTATAAGATCACATACACTTAAAATAAACGGTGCTCTGTTTCCGAAAAAGTGGGCGCGCATACTTTGGGGCGCATCGGAACGGGCCACAAGAACAACCCGTCCGGCAGTTTCTCCACGACTGTGCCTTATACCTAAAAGATTTTTGCTGCTCTTTGCAGGAGTGATAAAGTCCAGCCTTTTTCCGTCGAATATAAATTTATATGAGTAAATGCAAAAAACGGCCAAACTCACCGACAGGCAAAGAGACGATTTGAAAATGTCAGCGGTATGAACCGCATCATAGAAAATAAAAACACAAGCTATCAAAAGACAGCACAGAAGTTTTTCGGCTAATGTACCGGCTCCCGTATGCGTTTTAAATTGCTCCTGATGAGTTTCGTCACAGAATTTTTTGAGTTCATTCATAAAAATATGCTGTACCTGTTCTTCTCCGGGGGAGCCTGCGCGACGCTCCTTTGTGGAGTTCAAAACAAACTCTGCCGTATCAAGAACATATTCAACATTTTTTGATTCTAAATTTGGTGAAGCAGTCATAATTTAGATTTCCGAATTATTTATAATGTTTTTAAAAATACCGTAAGCCGTTTCCCATTCTTCGTTGTCCTTGGGCCGGTAAAGTTTTAGATTTTCTCCCTTTGCTATGATTTTACGGGCTTCTTTTATATCTTTAATTGCACCGCAGGACATAAGTTGAACGGCAACATTACCTAAAGCAGTGGCTTCAATGGGACCGCCATATACATTTACATTACAACTTTGGGCAGTCATTTGAAGAAGAAGTTTGTCCTTTGTTCCGCCGCCCATTACATGAATTCTGTCATAATTTTTACCTGTACATTCCTTGATTCCGTCAAAGGTGTAACGGTATTTGAGAGCAAGACTCTCATATATACAGCGCATAATTTCTCCCACGGTTTGGGGTACATACTGCCCTGTTTTTTGACAGTATTCTTTAACGCGTTTCGGAAGATTGCCCATGGGGGCAAATTCGGGGGCATCCGGGTCGATAAAGCACTTGAAGGGTTCGCATTCCAACGCGAGTTTTTCAAGTTCTGCATAGGAGTATTCCATACCCTCCCTCATCCATTGACGGCGGCTTTCCTGAATAAGCCAAAGTCCGCAAATATTCTTAAGAAATGCGGTGGTGTAACCGTAACCGCCCTCGTTTGTAACGTTAAGTTTTTTTGAAGACTCGTTTATAATGGGCTTTTTGACCTCTGTTCCGAAAAGCGACCAGGTGCCGCAACTGATAAATGCAAAATCGTCATATTCGCAGGGCGCCGCAGTAATTGCACTTTGGGTATCGTGGGCGGCAACGCTGACAACATCGGCTTTGGGTACACACAACTCCTCGCAGATTTCATCGGAAAGTTGACCTATAACCGCGCCCGTGGGGGCAATGGGTGTTAAAAGGTTTTTGTTAATTCCGAATTTTTCGAGGATTTCCTCCGACCAATCCTTTGTTTCAAGATCCACCATCTGAGAGGTGGTGGCGATTGAATATTCAGTGGATTTTACACCGGAGAGCATATAACTGAGAAGGTCCGGCATAAAGAGGAGTGTATCTGCCTCCTCCAGTATGTAGGGGCGGTTTTCTTTAAGGGAAAGAAGTTGGAAAATTGTGTTGAAATCCATAAACTGAATTCCGGTAATATCGTACATTCTTTCCTTTGTCATATATTTCTGCGATTTTTCAACCATACCGTCATTACGGGAGTCGCGGTAATGGACGGGATTTTCAACTAAGGTGCCGTCTTTGCGGAGAAGTCCGAAGTCAACACCCCAGGTATCAATACCTATGGAGTCGAATCCCCCCGCTTCCTTCGCTTTGAGGATGCCCTGTTTTATCTCATAAAAAAGCCGTTGAACATCCCAATAAACCGTGCCGTTGATTTGAACAGGGTCGTTAGAAAAACGGTGAATCTCCTGAAGTTCAATTTTCCCGCCGTCAAAAATGCCGAGGATTGCTCTTCCGCTTGATGCACCGAAGTCAAAAGCAAGAACTCTTTTCATACTAAATCACCTTAAGAAACAGTTAATGATTATTTCTTCCGCTTCCTCCTCGGTTTTGCCGAGAGTCTGAAGTTTTAAAAGTTGGTCATTATTTATTCTGCCGATGGCGGCTTCGTGAACAATGTTTGCCTCGCAATGATTTGCGGCAATTTCGGGTATGGAGCGAATATGTGCGTCATCCATAATTATTGAGTCACATTGAACGTGTGCGCGGCATTTTGCGTTACCAATTGCGCGGGGATAGAAAACCTGCTCGGAGCCGTCCTTTGCAACGGAACGGGAGATAATCTGAGAAGAACTGTCCTCCCCGTTAAGTTCAACAACCATATTGGAATGTGCAACCTGACTGCCGTGTGTCATAAGTTTTTCAAGTATGACAAGGCGGGCACCCGCCTTGAGTTTTGCAACCGTGTCACGCTTTGTTGAATCAACACCCTTGATTTGAACCATTTCCATTTCGCAGAAGGAGTTTTCGTCCATATAAACCTCGGTGGTGGGATTGAGAATTCTTTCGCCCTTGCCGTCGCCCTCTCCATAGTGCTTTTCAACATATTTAATATGTGCATTTTTGCCGATGTGGAAACGGTGTATTCCGTCATGCTCGCTGTTCCGGTCTCCGGAATTATGAATTCCACAGCCGGCAACAATGAGGACATCGGCGTCATCTTCAATATAAAAATCATTATAAACAAGATCGTTTACACCGGCCTCGGTGATAATAACCGGAATGTGAACGCTTTCGTTTTTAGTTCCGGCTTTTACTGTTATATCAATACCCGGCTTGTCCTTTTTCGGTTCAATTATAATATTTGCGCTTGAACGTCTTTCGGCACTTTCTCCGTTCTTTCTCAAACTGAAAGCACCTTGGGGAATTTCATGCAAATCAGCGATTGCTTCAAGCATGTGTTTATCTGTACTGTTCATATTTTGTGTTTCCTTTATCTGAATTTGCAAGTGTTGTCGAACTGGGACATGAGTTGGGGGAAAATTTCATCCGCGGGTCCTGATTTAGAAACAACACCGTCCGCCACGACTGCAATTTCATCCGCTATTTTCATAATTCTTTCCTGGTGGGAAATTATTATCATACTTTCCTTACGTGTTTTTGAAATTCCTTTGAAACTTTCCACAAGCATATTGAAACTCCAAAGGTCAATGCCGGCTTCGGGTTCGTCATATATGGCGAGTTTCAAATCTCTTGCCATAAGAGTGGCGATTTCAATTCTTTTGATTTCGCCGCCTGACAGGGAAGAATCGACCTCACGGTTCAGGTAATCCTTTGAGCAAAGCCCCACATTTGTCAGGTATGCGCAGCACTGGTCTTCGGGTAAATCCTCGCCGTGTGCAAGACTTAAAAGATTGCGTACGGAAAGACCTTTGAACCGGGGAGGTTGCTGAAAGGCATAGCCTATACCCAAGTTTGCACGGTCGGTTATTGACATATTTGTAATATCGGTACCGTTCCAGAGTATTTGTCCGCCGGTTGGTTTCTGTATTCCCATAATAATCTTAGCAAGGGTGGATTTGCCGCCGCCGTTGGGCCCTGTTATAACAAGAAATTTTCCGTCTTCAAGAGTAAGGGAAACATCTGTGAGAATTTCTTTCTCGCCTAAATCGTCACTTACATTGAAAGAAATATTTTTTAATTCGAGCATAATATTCTCCGTGAAATATAGTATTCTATATAGTATAATATATCAACTATGAATTATACACAAATACTTCGGCTTATTCAAGTCTTTTTGAAAAATCCTTGTTATTTATAAGTACTTGTGGTATATTTAACTTAGGTTTCTACAATCCATTTAAGGAGGAATCACCATGTTGAGATTGGGCGGAGAATATGAAGAAACTCTGAGCAGGGAAGAACTTGAAACTATCCTTAGGGAAACTGTTTGGGGTATTGCAGTTGTTTCTCCCCATTCCGGAGGAGTTAAACTTGTTTATACAAACGACGGTTTTTTCCAAATCTTCGGCTATACCAGGGAAGAATATGAGGAATTGGGAGAGGATGTCAGATTAAATCTCTTTAATCAAGATGATTTCAGAAACATCATAATGAGAGTTAACACTGATTACGCTCCCGGGGAAACATCAAAATTTGAATGTCGTATAAATAAAAAGGACGGCACGCAACCCTGGGTACTTATTTCCACCCGCAAACCCCGTAATGCGAAAAAAGAAGATAAGACATTTGTTTGCAGTATTGTTGATATCAATGATACAAAAAATTTACAGGTCCAACTTCAAAAAGAGAAAAACCGTTACGAAATAATAGAGGATTTGTCCGATAATATTATTTTTAACTATGATGTAATTAACGATACCTTTGAGGCCTCGTCCAAAATACTTCGCTCTTTGGGAACAAGAACAAAGTTTGACAATGTAATAGAGAATATAACCTACGGTAATAAAATCGACCACCGAGATGTTCCCGCTTTTATAGGTGCTTTGAGCAATGCACTTTCGGGACAAAGACAAAATGTCTTTGATGCGAGAATAACAAATAACAGGGGCGACAGTGTTTGGCACAGGGTAAAATTTACGGCGGTATATGACGATGAGGGCAACGCGGTTCAGTTTATAGGAACTCTTACGGATATAGATAAAGAGAAAAAAGAAAAATCCCGGCTTATTGCCCAAGCGGAAACCGATCAACTTACGGGCTTTCTTAACAAAATTTCCACCGCTATTAAAACAAACGAACTTATCAGAAATGAAGAAGGCGGCGGAGCACTGTTCCTTTTTGATATTGACGATTTCAAAAAACTTAACGATACGTACGGTCATCACGTAGGGGATTTGTTCCTTAAAGAATTTACGGGAAAACTTCTGCGTTCTTTCCGCAGTAATGATATCTTAGGAAGAGTGGGAGGCGAAGAATTCATTCTCTATGTGAGCGGCGTGGGCGACAATGACTATTACATTGAGGAAAAGGCTCAACAGATTTTAAAAATCTGCAACAGTGTTCATCTTGACGAGGCGCCCGAAAGGGAGTTTTCCTGCAGTATAGGTATTGCAAGATTGCCCAATGACGGAAAAACCTATGCAGAGCTTTATAAAAAAGCGGATGAAGCCATGTATTCCGTAAAGAAAAGAGGAAAAAACAACTACGCCTTTTTTGAACAGGAGAATATTTGATTATGTCACAAATAATTGAATATATAAAAAACAAGCGAATACTTATTCTCGGTATGGGCAGAGAGGGGAAATCCACCCTTTCGTATATAAGAAAGCATCTTCCCGAAAAGCATTTAACCGTTGCCGACAGGAACGGGTTTCAAAGTGAGGACGGGAATATTACGGTTATTTCCGGAGAGAATTATCTGGAAAATCTCGGGAATTTTGATATAGTTTTCAAAAGTCCCGGAATTGCTTTTTTAAATGATGTTGTTTACCCCGAAACCACAGAAATAACCTGCCAGACAGATATGTTTCTGCGGTTTTGCAATCCTACCGTTGTGGGAATAACGGGCTCAAAGGGAAAAACCACCACATCCACCCTTATATATGAAATGCTTAAAGCAGGGGGTATTAATACCTGTCTTATAGGTAACATCGGTGTACCTGTTTTTGAAAAGGCGGATGAGGGAGAAGACCTTGTTGCCGTAATCGAAATGTCATCCCATCAACTTGAGTTTACAAAAACTTCTCCCCATGTGGCAGTACTTGTGAATATTTATCAGGAGCATCTTGACCATTATAAGACGGGATTTAAAGGATATGTTGAGGCTAAGCTCAATATTGCAGTTCACCAGAGTAAAGAGGATTATCTGATTTATAATCCCGAACAGGACCTTGAGGGTATTGTTGATTGGAAAAAGGTTATTAAAGGAAGGGGCGTCCCCGTAACCTTTACGGACGCGAAAAATGACGGGTTTGTTAATGAACTTTGGAATTCAACTGAGCATCTGAAAGGTGAACATAACCGTCAGGATATTGCCTATGCTTTAGCAGTTGCAAGGATTTTCGGGGTCAGCGACGATGCCGTGAGGACCGCAATTAAGTCTTTCGGCGGAATTGAACACAGAATGGAATATGTGGGAGTCATAAACGGAATTACCTGGTACAATGACAGTATTGCAACAATTCCCACTGCAGTTATGGGTGCGGTAAAGGCTCTCGGTAATGTTGATACACTTCTTTTCGGCGGTCTTGACAGAGGTATTGATTACGGGGATTTCATAGATTTCCTCGATGGTTGTAAAATTAAAAATCTTGTGGGACTTCCCGAAACGGGATACACGATTATAAACACCCTGAAAGAAAAGGGGACAAATAAAAAACTTATCTGTGCAAAAAATATGGAGGATGCGGTTAAAATTTGCAATGAAGTAACCGGAAAAGGCAGAATCTGTCTGTTTTCTCCTGCGGCGGCAAGTTATAATTACTACAAAAATTTTGAAGAAAAGGGTAGGCATTACAAAACGGAAATTCAAAATTTGACAAAATAAGAAAATAGTAATATCCTATATGCAGAAAATCTAAATATGAGGAGATATTGAAATGAAAAGATTTATGTCTGTTTTGCTTGCAGTATGCATGCTTTGTTCACTTGTAACAATGAGTTTTGCAGGGTATAAGGAAGACGCAAAACTTCAGTTCAGGGCAAACGGCAAATTCAAAATACTTGTTCTTGCGGATGTTCAGGACAGATATCCAATGGAGCCTGCGGTTATTCAGTTTATATCGGAGGCTCTTGATTTCACATCACCCGACCTTGTTGTTTTTTTGGGTGATAATATACTCGGTACCGATCCCAAATCCATTGAGCAAATGGTTACACCCCTTGTGGAAAGAAATGTGCCTTTTACATTTGTTTTCGGTAATCATGATGACCAGGAGGGTTACGAAAAAGACGATCAACTTGCAGAATACCAAAAATATGCCGGATGTCTTGCCTATGATGCAGACCCCGCTCTTCACGGATCGGCAACTCATAATTTGCCCATCCTTTCAAGCGACGGATCAAAGGTTGCGTTCAATCTTTGGTTATTTGACAGCGGTGCAAGTTACCGTGACGAAGACGGTAACTATCTTGGTTATGATTGGGTCAGAGCGGACCAGATCGCATGGTACAATGAAGTCCGTGACGAAATGACCGCTGAAAACGGTGGAGAACTTATTCCCTCACTTGCATTCCAGCACATTATTCCCCAGGAACCCTGTCAAAAGATTTTTATTGAATCTCCCGTTAATCTCGGTGAACTTACAATTAACTGCTCCGACGGAACCTCCACCACATTCATCCCCGATGTTACGCAGTATGAGGGAATGATTTTTGAGAAGAGCTGCCCCAGTTACGGTAATGACGGTCAATGGGATGCAATGGTTCAGGGCGGCGACGTTCTCGGTCTTGTTGTAGGTCACGACCATGTTAATAACTTTATTGCAGATGTTGACGGTGTTGATCTTATCCAGACTCCCGGCGCCACATACAACTCTTATTACAACAATATGTTCCAGGGCGCAAGAGTTATTGAACTTAATGAAACTGACCTTTGGAACTACGAAACATATAATGTTACATCCAATGAACTTGCTAAGAGGGACGATTCCAAATTGGACGAAGTGGGCGGAAGAGATAATTATGATTTCTTCTACACCTTTGAAAAAATCTTCTCCGCAATTTACGGATTCTTTATAAAGATATTGAACGGTGAATTATAATATTGCAGACAACAACGGTTCGGTTTTCCGAACCGTTGTTTCGGACTGAAGACAAAGCATGGTGTTTAAGATGATACAGCCTGCTTTGTCATATCGTGATGTTTATGTGCAAAAGTCGTGTGTATCGGCAAGAACAGTTATCGGCAGGGTTGTTATCTGCCTTTTGCGGCAGGACCTTTGTGAACTTTAAAACCCTTTATTAAAAGAATTTGCCGGACACAATCTCAAGGTGGATACCGGACTAAAAAACTATTGCATTTTGTTTTCAACGGTGTTATAATTTCATAAAATTATGAATGATGTTTGCAGAAGAAGCTTATGGCTGCCGAAGGAGTAACGCTCTCAGGCTTCCCGAAAGGGAAAAGGACTGCAAACGGACATAACTTTGGAGAAACTCATTAAATTGAGTGCCGAAGGGGCAAAGCGGTTTCCGCTAATCTCTCAGGCAAAAGGACAAAGTAGTAATACCTGAAAGTTTTCAGGAGATATTTGTCTCTTTTTGTCGGATTACGCCCTGTAATCCGACTTTTTTATTTCGGTTTCGGGGGTAAATATATGGAAGTTTTTTTAAACAAAGTTGCTGAAATCAACGGTTCTGTCAACGGTGTTGTCTGGGGTACGTTAGGTTTACTTCTGCTAATCGGCACAGGTGTTTTGATGACCTTCTGTACGAGGTTTTTCCAAATTTCGCACATTGGTCTGTGGTGGAAAAATACAATAGGCAGTCTTTTCAAGAAAAATGTTATCGGTCACGCAAGAGAAAAAGGTGCCATTTCGCCGTTTCAGGCTCTTTGCACGGCTCTTGCGGCAACTGTCGGCACGGGCAATATCGCAGGTGTTGCGGCGGCAATCTGCACAGGCGGTGCAGGTGCAGTTTTCTGGATGTGGGTTGCGGCTTTTTTCGGTATGATGACAAACTTTTCCGAAAACGTCCTTGGAATATATTTTCGTCGCCGCAATGATAACGGCGAATGGTCGGGCGGCGCAATGTATTATTTGCGTTATGGTCTTGGCAGTAAAAAAGGCGGCAAAACCGCAGGAAAGGTTCTTGCTGTTCTTTTCTGCGTTTTCACAATGCTTGCCTCATTCGGAATCGGCAGTATGGGTCAAGTTAACAAGATTGTTGCCAATATTGCTTCCGCTTTTAAAATAGAGCCCCTTTCATCAATTCAGATTTTCGGCGGAATATCGCTGTATAAACTGATAATAGGCATCGTTATTATGGTGCTTGTAGCGCTCATCACCCTCGGCGGAATTAAAAGAATTGCGTCCGTTGCCGAAAAAATTGTTCCCTTTATGATAATTCTCTTTATTGCAGGCAGTTTTATTATTATCGGAGTGAATTATTCACAGATACTTCCTGCATTTAAAACGATTTTTGTCAATGCGTTTAAGCCCGAAGCCTTTGTAGGAGGAACACTCGGTGCGGCAATCAGCGCAGCGGTTACACAAGGCTTTAAGAGGGGTGTTTTCTCAAATGAAGCCGGTCTTGGATCGTCGGTTATGGTACATTCAAACTCAAATATCAGAGAGCCTGTTAAACAGGGTATGTGGGGCATTTTTGAAGTTTTTGCCGATACAATGGTTGTATGCACCATGACTGCCCTTGTAGTCTTGACATCGGGTGTGTTTAATGCAAAGACAGGCGTATGCGCAGAGGACTTTTCTGACGCAACTCTTGTTGCGGGCGCATTCAACAGTGTTTTCTCATGGGGAAATATCGGAGAAAAGTTTATTGCGATTGCAATGTTCCTTTTTGCATTTACAACCGTGCTTGGCTGGTCCCATTACGGCTCTAAAGCGTGGGAATATCTTTTCGGAACAAAAACGACTGTCATTTTTAAGATTATTCACGTATGTACAGTTGTTTTAGGCGCAGTCATGACTTCCTCTCTTGCGTGGGATATTTCGGACACCTTTAACGGACTTATGATGATACCTAACCTTATTTGCGTTATTGTTCTGTCTCCGTTGGTTATGAGAATTACGAGAAACTATGTTGACCGTACGTGCAGGCACAAGGATGAAAAACCTATTCTTTCATTTGATCCACAACTCCAGGATGAAGCGGAAACTTATATCAGTCACGAATAAACAAAACAACCGGTTAACCGACGGTTTTAATTTTCGGCTATGACCGAAAAGAGTATGTATTCAATATCTGTCAAATAAAGTTTTGATACATTCGAAAGACTGAGGGGCCGTAAAAAACTTTCGTTTTTTACAGCCCCTTGTTTTTTATATTGCAGAAAGAATATTACTGTTCCTCAAAGAAATATCCCCGATTAAATCATTTACGGAATATGCGTGCTTTTCCAAATCGTTGCAGGTGGCTTTGGTGATTCCCTGTTGCATAAGCATTGCGATTATGTCCTCGGCAACGGAATTTATAACAACCGCCTTTATGTCGGCATTCTCGGCGCCGTTGTCCGTGGAAATGAGAAATTCGAGGGAATCCGCCATTGCTTCTCCGCCGTCAATTTCCCGAAGTGCTTTGAATTGCCATTTGTAATAGGGCATATATTTGTTATTCAAAAGGAAAAAGGCTTTCATAGCCGCGTCGGAAAACTCAAAAAGTGCCAGTTGCGCCGCGGCGGTTTCTTCTCGTTTTAAAATTCTCGGGTAATTGTATTGTCCGCTTTGCGCCATTATTAAGAGATTTCCCGCAAGTTTTTTCAGTTTAACATCCCGGGGCATATTTTTCAGTCTGTTTCGTATTTCGGTAAATTCTCCCGAATCGTCCCGGAATATTTCCCCGTTAGTTGCTTCTGCCAAAGCAAAGTCCGGAATCGTAAGCCATTGTTCATTTGTAAGTTCACCGTCGGGTGAGCCTATTTTTTTATTGTAGAAATCCCTGATTCTGAAAACTCCGTTCCGACTGCCGCCCACGGGCTTAACCCTACTGCGTTTGTAGCCCTGAAATTCATTTGGGAGTTTTGAATATGCTCTTTCCAAATTGAAAAAGACCTTATTATCAATGACGTTTTCGTCGGGAAGAAACAGGCAAAAGCCCGGCTCAAAATCATGGTCATGGGAAATTTCATCATCATAGCCGTAGCAGTCAGAACCGCTTCCCACAAGTCCCACCGCTATTAAATGTTCGTACTCTCCGAACATTTCGTGTAACATGGCTTGTCCGTATTCTTCATAATATTTTTTTGAAAGTTCAAGACCTTTCATAAATTTTCCTCGCTCTCTCGGTTAATTCTTTTTCATATAAAAATCTTCCGTAATAGCCGAATGTGGGGGCGCACTTCTCACAGACGAAAGCATAGTTTCCGTCGTCTTCGGAAAGATTTTCGTTTAAAACTTTCTCTGCTTTATTTAACAGTACGTCTATTTCTTCGCAAGCCTCCGTGAGTCCTTTTTGGGCTTCCAATGCGTTTGCCATATTGAGATATGTTACCGCCTGTTCCAAATTGAATCGGGGGTTTTTATCTAAAACGGAAATTGCCTTGTTGTATAAGAATAAGGCTTTTTCGTATTCTTTTAAATCCACAAGGGAAAGAGCGTAGTTGTTATATAATCCTGCAAGACGTCTGTCGTTTAAAGGAAGCAGTTTTTCGTATAATGCCAATGCTTTTTCAAAATAAACAATACTCCGCGGTGCTTCCCCGAAAGCCTTGTAAGCGGTGCCGCAGTTTATATACGTAGTGGCACCGGAAATATGGTTTTCAAGATTTAAAGCAATAACCGATTCAAGTGCCTTTCGGCAATATTTGTAACAGTTTTCCCTGTCCCCGATTTTTCTGTAAAGACCTATGCACTCGTTGTAGAGCGTGAAAAGCCCTTTGTTGTCATTATGTTGTTGTGCGTGAATTATTTGTTCTTCTAAAAAAACTCGGGCATCATCATATCTGTTTTTACTTAAAATGTCATCAAGTTCTGAAATTACAGAACCCATATTGAGGCGGTTTGTGAAAGTGTCCATATATAACCTCCTTTCAGATTATATTATCACGGTATTAGGATTTTTACAATGAAAAAATATGGTGGGTTTATGAAAAATTGAATATTTGATGAGTATGAATGTCGGAGTTGTATAAAAACACTTGCAAAAACGCGACAGTATATAGCAAATCTTACAAAATAGAAGAATTTTACAAAAAAGCCTTTACTTTATTACGCTAAAGTGGTAAAATGCTGATGTAATCAAAAAGACGGCAACGTCAAATGGAGGAATTTATTATGAAAAAAGTATTAGCAATCGTAATGAGCATAGTTCTCGTTCTCGGTATTGTGTGTGCATTTGCCGCTTGCGGTACTAAGGACGGCGGCGACACTACTGTAGCGGAAGATACAACAGCCGCAGCATCCGATATGGCTTATATTAAAGAAAAAGGCACAATGATTATCGGTATTACTGAATATGCTCCCATGAACTTCAAAGCGGAAGACGGCTCTTGGACAGGTTTTGATACAGAGTTTGCCGAAGCAGTTTGTGAAAAACTCGGTGTTAAAGCAGAATTCTTTGTTCTTTCCGATTGGGATCAGAAAGTTAACGAACTTAACGCAAAAACAATCGACGTTGTTTGGAACGGTATGACAATTAAGGAAGAACTCAAACAGTCAATGAGCATTACGGACGCTTATGTTTACAACGCACAGGTTATTGTAACAAAAGCCGCAAACGCAGATAAGTACAAAGACCTTGAATCCATCAAAGACGCTACAATCGCTGTTGAAACAGGTTCCGCAGGTCAGGATATGGTTGCAGATTGTGCAAATGTTACTGAGGTTGCCGCTCAGTCAGACGCACTTCTTGAAGTTCAGTCAGGTGCCGCAGATGTTTGCGTTATCGACGTAACAATGGCAGACGCTATGACGGGCGAAGGCACAAGTTATGCAGATCTTCAGAAAACAGGCGCTCTTTCAGAAGAAGAATACGGTATCGGTTGCCGTTTAGGTTCCGATACTTGCACGGAAATCAACAAGGTTATGGCAGAACTTAAAGCAGACGGCACACTTGATGCACTTGCTGAAAAATACGAACTCACACTTGTAAAATAATTGTTCAATTTTTAATATTTTCGGCAGAGTGTCTTGACGGCACTCTGCCTTGAATGTTGTTATGTGGTATTTAAAATCGAAAGGGAATAATTGATTATGGCACCGGTCACTTTACCGACAGTTTTGCAATCGCTGTTTGATGGTTTCATCGTTTCAATTGAAATATTTGCGCTTACACTTTTGTTTGCCATTCCTCTCGGACTTGTTATAAGCTTTGGCTCAATGAGTAAGTTTAAACCTTTAAAATATGTTGTCAGATTGATTATCTGGGTTGTAAGAGGAACACCTCTTATGCTCCAACTTATTGTTATATTCTACGGGCCCGGACTTTTGGCAAACTGGGCACAGGGGTTGGGCAGCACAAATCCCATTATAATGTGGATTGCCGGTATAACCGTTATGGACCGTTTTGTTGCCGTTATAATATCGTTTTCATTAAACTATGCCTGTTATTTCTCCGAGATTTTCAGGGGAGGAATAGAAAGCATACCAAAAGGACAGTATGAAGCGGGTCAGGTTTTGGGAATGACTAAAACGCAGGTTTTCTTTAAAATCGTTTTAATGCAGGTTGTTAAAAACATTATTCCCCCAATGAGTAATGAGATTATAACACTTGTCAAGGACACATCCCTTGCCCGTGTTATTTCCGTTTACGAGTTAATTTGGGCGGGTCAGGCATTTATTAAAACAAACGGTATTATCTGGCCGCTTATGGCAACGGGACTTTTCTATCTGATGTTCAGCGGTTTGTTAAGCCTCATTTTCGGCAAAATCGAGAAAAAACTTGATTATTACAAAACTTAAGGAAAAGGAGATTGAATATGTCCGTACTTGAAGTAAAAGATTTGAAAAAAAGTTTCGGAAAAACTCAAGTTCTGAAAGGCGTTTCCTTTTCTCTTGAGGAGGGTGAGGTTTTAAGTATTATCGGCTCCTCCGGCAGCGGTAAAACCACGATTTTAAGGTGTATAAATCAACTTGAAACCGCCGACAGCGGTTATATTGCCGTAGCGGATGAGGTGTTCTTTGACGAATCTAAAAAGGAAATAAGTTCAAAGGAAAAACGCAGAAAACAGTTGCTTGTGGGACTTGTTTTTCAGGATTTTCACCTTTTTCCCCAATACAATGTTCTCAAAAATGTAACCCTTGCGGCAGAATTGCTCGCAAAAGAGCGGGAGGACTACAAACAGAATAAGAAGCAGATTTACAAAGAAATTGTGGAAAAAGCCACGGAAATTCTCAAAAAAGTCGGTCTTTCCGACAAATTGGAGAATTACCCCTGTGAACTTTCCGGCGGACAAAAACAGAGGGTTTCGATAGCAAGAGCATTGATGCTTGAACCGAAAGTGCTGTTCTTTGACGAACCCACATCCGCACTTGACCCCGAATTGACGGGAGAAATTTTAAAGGTAATCAAAAGCCTTGCGGAAGAAAAAACCACAATGGTAATCGTCACCCACGAAATGTCATTTGCAAAAGCAGTTTCCACAAAGGTTATATTTATGGATGACGGTGTAATTGCCGAGGAGGGAACACCCGAGGAGGTGTTCGACAATCCTCGCTCCGAACGTACCCGTGCGTTTATTTCAAAATTTGATGATTAACAAAAAGCCGCTGATGAGCATAGTATGAACTAAACAAGCACTATGCCGTCAGCGGTGTTTTTTCAGGTGGCGACGGGAAAACTTTTGTCGTCCGTGAATAGCCTGAAAAATCTGTGCAAAAGATAGGGGGCTGTAAAAAGCGAAAGTTTTTTACAGCCCCTCTTTTTATAATCTGTGTTACAGTTTCTCGAGAATTTTCAAGATAATATCCGAAAAGGCGGTAACATCGGAGGCAAGGGAGTCGGAGTATTCGGAAACGGATACGTCATCCGCATTGTCGGATATTTTTCTGATGCTTACAAACGGTACGCCTAAAAGGTAACAAACCGCTCCCAAGGCGCCGCTTTCCATATCAAAAGCGTTAATATTGAAAAGTTTCTTATACTTTTCGCCCAATGCCTTGTCGGTGAGGAAAAAATCCCCCGTGCCAAGATTGCCGTGCTTAAAGCCCTCAACGGAGCAAGCGGCTTTGTAGAGGGGATTGTCGCATTTGTATATGTATTCCTCCTGACCGGGCTTTTGTCCGGGAAGTCTGCCGATGGGGGTCAAATCGAAATCGCACTCCACACAGGAGTCGGAAACGATTATGTCGCCCTTGAAAACCTCGGAGACCGCACCGCTCCAACCCGTGTTGATAACTCCGTCGAATTTGTCACAGTCAAGAGCGATTGCCGCACCCATTGCCGCATTGACCTTGCCTATGCCGAAACAAACTGCGGTGCAGTCGTGGGAGTTGTTAGAAAAATCGAAAGCGGGCATGTGCTTGATTTTATATTCTTTATTTACAAGTTCACCCAAACTGTTTTTGCAGGGGTTGAACTCGTCAATATCTGCAATCAGAATAAGATACTTCATTTTTATTCTCCTTTTTCAACTGCTTGTGCCAATGCCTTTGCCAACTGGTCGGGACAGGATGTGGATTTAAAACCGCAACGGATTCCCGAAATTGTATTTATGATTTCTTCCGCAGGCTTGCCCTCGCACAGAGCGGCAATTCCCTGAAGATTGCCGTGGCAACCGCCCTGGAATTTTACGTTTTTAACAATTCCGTTTTCAATGTCAAAGGTAAGATTTCTTGAACACACACCCTGGGGTTTATACTCAAATGTCATTTTTATTCTCCTCGCTTTTCAATATATTAAATGCTTCTTCCAAAGCGTCAAGGGGCGACTGCCCGCTTGCCTTTTTTACTGTAATATAGGGTTTCGGACCCCGTGAAAAAAGGATTCTTCCCCTCATACCCTTTACAAGAAGGGCAACCTTGTTCATATCAATTTCCTCAACGTACAGAAGCAGGCTGTTGTTATTTTGCCCGATTTCATAAATACCAAGTCCGGCGGCGGTATTTCTCAAAAGAGCAACCTTTACAAGACCTTCAACGCCGGGCGGCGGGTCACCGAAACGGTCAATAAGTTCATCAAGAACATCCGATGCGTCCTCCGAAGTTTTGATATCTGCAATACGCTTATATATTGAAAGTCTTTGGGGTAGGCTCTCAATATAATTTTCGGGAATGTGGGCATCAATTATTATATCAATAAGACATTCCTTGGAATTTGTTTTTACTTCTTCACCCTTTTCCTCCACAACGGCTTCCGAGAGAAGTTTCATATACATATCGTAACCCACGGCTTCCATGTGACCGTGTTGTTCCGAGCCGAGAAGATTACCGGCACCGCGTATTTCAAGGTCACGCATGGCAATTTTAAAGCCGGAGCCGAACTCGGTGTATTCCCGTATTGCCGTAAGACGTTTTTGGGCAATTTCCGATAATTCGCTGTTGCGGTTAAAGGTGAAGTAAGCAAATCCGCGTCTTGAAGAACGTCCCACCCGTCCGCGTATCTGGTGGAGTTGGGCAAGACCCAAATGGTCGGCATTTTCGATTATGAGGGTATTGGCATTGGGAACATCCACACCTGTTTCAATAATTGTGGTGCAAACGAGAATATCAATTTCACCCTCCAACAGTTGCCGCCAGACTTCCGATAATTCGTCCTCACTCATTTTGCCGTGGGCAATTCCGATATTGGCGTCGGGCAGAAAACCGTGAATGGTTGCGGCGGTTTTTTCGATGGTGTTAACCTTGTTGTGAAGATAATATACCTGCCCGCCGCGGCGGATTTCCTTTGCCATTGCTTCAGTAAGAACTTCCCAATCGTGTTCAAGGACATAAGTTTGAACAGGGAAACGATCCTGGGGCGCTTCTTCGATAACGGACATATCACGGATGCCCGACATTGCCATATTCATTGTTCGGGGAATGGGCGTTGCGGAAAGTGTGAGGCAATCAACATTGGGATACATTTCTTTAAGTCTTTCCTTTTGCCCAACACCGAAACGCTGTTCTTCATCGACTATTATAAGTCCTAAATCCTTGAAAATCACATCTTTGGAAATAAGTCTGTGGGTGCCGACGATAACATCAATCGCCCCACGCCTGAGTGCTTTAATAATGCGTGTTTGCTCCTTTGAAGTTCTGAAACGTGAAAGCATTTCCGCTTCAATGGGGAATCCCTCAAAGCGTCGCATTATAGTGTTATAGTGCTGTAAAGCAAGTATTGTTGTGGGCACGAGGATTGCACATTGCTTCCCGTCGGCAATACATTTGAACGCGGCTCTCAAAGCAACCTCGGTTTTGCCGAAACCAACATCACCGCAAAGAAGTCTGTCCATGGGATGGGGTTTTTCCATATCTTTTTTGATTTCGTTGATGCTTCTGAGTTGGTCGTCTGTTTCGTCATATTCAAAACGTCTCTCAAAATCGTTTTGCATATCAATATCGGGAGAAAAAGCGTAGCCCGCAGTTTTCATTCTTCGGGAATAAAGTTCGATAAGTTCTTTCGCCATATTTTTGGCAGAGGCTTTAACACGGGATTTCATTTTTTCCCAGTCATTACCGCCTAAACGGGAAAGTTTGAGAGATTTTGTATCATCTTTTGGACCGATGTATTTTGAAACAAGGTCAAGTTGTGTAACCGGAACATACAGGGCGTCGCCCTTTGCATAGGTGATTTTTATGAAATCCTTTGTAATACCCGAAACCTCTAATTTTTGAATACCGTCAAAAATACCGATACCGTGAACGGAGTGGACAACATAATCCCCTCTTGAAAGTTCTTCAAGGCTCTGTATTGCGTCGGCGGCTTTGTAGTTTTTCTTTCTCTTTTGTGTGGATTTATACACACCCTTGCCGTAGGAAATAATATTGAAACTGTCCGTGGGATATCTGAATCCGCCCGACAAACCTCCCGATAAAACACTTACAGTATTCTTAGGGAATTCGGAAGGGGGGACGGGGAAGTACATTGCTTTTACATCTTCTGTTTCCAAAGCCTCCACAAGCGATCCTGCACTTTTTTCCGTGCCTGCAAGAATAATGCAGGTTTCTTTTTTTGAAAGGGAGGGGCGCAAATCATCAAGAAGAACCTCCAATGAGCCGTTCCACAAGGGATTTTGCTGGACATTAAAGGTTGTAAGGCTTCTTACGGGCGTGTCAAAACTGCCCCGGGCAAAATTATCAATATATACAGTTTTTTGATTTTCGTAGATTAAAAGTAATTCCGCAAAAGTCAGAGAAAAACGATCCAGACCCTTTGTTAAAACACCGCTTTCAAATTGAGCCTTGATATCCTGCAAAAAAAGTTTGGATGTACTTTGCGCCCTGTCTTTTACAGAGGCGCTTTCACAAACAAAAAGGAATCCGTCGCTGCAATAGTCGAAAATTGAAGCCGGTTTTTCGTATGCGAGTGAAAGGTATTTATCAACGGACTGTAATTTGACGCCGGAGTTCAAAAGTTCAATATCTTTGTTCAGTTGCTCTTTTGCTTTTTTTGAACCCTTTCCCGAAAGTGTGGGAATATAGCCCTCTATTCTCTTTTTGAGAACTTCGTCGCTGTCAAAGATTATCTCCGTGGAGGGTGTGATTTCACAAAAATCGAGATTTTCCGATCGCCTTTGAGTTGAAACGTCAAAAAGGGAAATTGTATCTACCTGATCTCCCCACAGTTCAACTCGGACGGGTTGTGGTGAGTCCGGGGGGAAAAAGTCAATAATTCCGCCCCTTACTGCGAACTGTCCCGGACCTTCAACGCTGTCCGCTTTTTTAAAACCGGCACTTACAAGTATTTGTGCAATTCTTTCCTTTGAAATTTCTGTGTCGAAATCTATTCTGAACGTGCGTTTTTTCAGTTCATCGGGCGGAATTGTAAGTTGTAATGCCGCTTCCGCCGAGCAGACAATTATTTTACATTCATCTTTCAGAACTTTGCACAGGGTTTTAATTCTCAGTTGTTCATATTCCCTTGACTGCCCTTGGGAAGAATTAAAGGAAAAATCCCGGGCGGGATAAAAACAGGCAATTTCTTTGCCGCCGTTCAATGCGTTAATATCGGAGGTGAATTTTCCGGCTGTACTTTCATCGGGCAAAACAACAACGGCTCTGCGAGAAAATTCCTCGCAAAGCGAAAAAACAAGGTGCGCTTTCGGAGCGTTCGGAAGCCCTACAATTCCGCAGGGGTACATATCCGCGCCAATATAACGAACTGCATCTTGGTATTGGGTCACGTTTTGAAGAAGTTTAGTATAGCCTGACATAAAAACCTCAACCGTTGTATTTGGACATAGCGCCTTCAAAATCGCCCTTTACAAGCATTTCAAGGGCGCTTGCACCGTTCTGTATGGCGTCTCTGACGGCGGGGATATCTTTTTTAGGGAAATTTCCAAGTACCCAATCGGCTAAATCATAATCCGGATCGGGCTTTGCACCCACGCCGATTTTGATTCTCGGAAAGTTTTCCGAGCCTAAGTGGGAGATGATACTTTTTATTCCGTTGTGACCGCCCGCGCTGCCTTTTCTTCTTATACGAAGTTTGCCCGGTTCAAGAGAAATATCATCAAAAACAACGATGATATTTTCAGGGGGGATTTTGTAAAAATTTGCACATTCCGCAACTGCGGTGCCGCTGTTGTTCATCATAGTCTGGGGCTTCATAAAAAGCACCTTGCGGTCTGCGATTTTTGCATCACCTATAAGTGCGTGGAATTTTAATTTTTTTGCTTTAAAACCCAATTCGTCCTCCAAATAGGTTATGAACAAAAAACCCGCGTTGTGCCTTGTGGTTTCGTATTTGGCACCGGGATTTCCCAAGCCCACCACTAAATAGTCGTAGGTGGAGTTTCCGTCTTTTTTAAAACTATTAAACATTTGTGTCTCCGTTTATTTGTGCTGTCTTTTATAGGGCTTTTTAATATTAACCCAATCTTTTTTTATTGTTTGTCTGTTTCTTGCAATGGCAAGGGCATTGTCGGGAATGTCCTCGGTTATTGTTGAGCCGGCGGCGGTGAAAGCATTTTCGCCCACTGTAACCGGAGCCACAAGATTTGTGTTGCAGCCTATGAATGCGCCGTCTTTTACCGTTGTTCGTGATTTATTCTTGCCGTCATAGTTTACCGTTACGCAACCGCAACCGAAGTTGACATCCTTGCCCACGTCGGAATCGCCCACATAAAGAAGATGGGGGAGTTTGCTACCCTCGTCAACAGTTGAGTTTTTAACCTCAACAAAGTTGCCGATGTGCACGTTGTCCGCAATTTTGCAGTTGGGACGAATGTGAACAAAGGGTCCCGCCGTAACACCCGAGCCGATTCGGGAATTGTAACTCTGGGTGTTATTAAGTTTGGTATTGTCACCCACAAGGGAGTCGCAAATATATGAATTGGGACCGATAACGCAATTTTTGCCGATTACCGTTTCGCCCGTAATAATCGTATTGGGCAGAATAACCGTACCCTCTTTAATTTTAACGGTTTCTTCAATAATAACTCCGTCGGGGCAGGGGATTTCCACACCTTTAGAGAGTAAAGCATTGATAATTTCTGTTCTTTGAGTATTGTTAATCATAAAAGTACATTCCTTTTAAACACAATCATTAAAAAGCATTTTAACATATATTATGTTGTTTTTCAAGAATTTAAAACATAAGTGTTTCTGCTTGATTTATTTTGCGCCGGTGCTATAATTATATCAGTACGAAAGTCAGGGAGAATAACTATGAAATATGTATTTATGCTAATGGGAGCAGTTGCGTTGGTATTTGTTGCGGTTTTGATTATCAATGCACTGAAAACAAAGAGTAAAGCCCGCAAACTGACGGAGGAGATTGTTCACAGAACCGAGGACGAGCAAAGGGCTTATGCGGAAAAATTAGGAAAAATGATACGGTGTGAAACTGTTTCAAAAACCGACAGTTACGACGATACGGAATTCTCAAAATTAAGAGAAACAATGAAAGAACTTTTTCCCTTAGTTCACGAGAAATGCGAGAAAATGACTTTTTCCGATGACTGCTGGATTTATAAGCTAAAAGGCAGGGACGAAAGCCGTAATGTTATGGTAATGTCCCATCACGATGTGGCGGCTGTCAAGGGCGAATGGGAACATCCCGGCTTTTGCGGAGAAATTTTCGGCGACGCCCTTTGGGGACGGGGTACTATTGATACGAAAACTCCTCTTTTTGCGGAATTTCAAGCACTTGAAGAACTTTTAAAAGAGGGATTTGTTCCCGAATGTAATCTTTACATAGGATCTTCCCATAATGAAGAAATTGCGGGTGACGGAATACCCCGTGCCCTTGAATACTTCAAGGAACAGGGAATAACCTTTGAAACGGTCCTTGACGAGGGCGGCGCAATAATAGACCCGCCCCTTGCGGGAATGAAGTGTCAATGCGCAATGATGGCTGTTCACGAAAAGGGTATTCATCGGCTTGAATGTACAACTCAAGAGGGAAATACACACGCGGGCCTTGCGGCAAATGTCAATACTCCCGTTGCAAGAATGTCCGCATTTATTACGGAGATTAACACAAAAGATATATTTATTCGCAGACTTTACCCGGAAGTTAAAGCAATGTTCAAAGACCTTTGCCCATACACTCCGTTTTTTATGACGGTCCTTTTCAGTAATCTTTGGTGTTTCGGCGGGCTTTTAAAATGGGCAATGCCCAAAATCAATCCGCAGGCAGGCGCCATGATAGGAACTTCCTGTTCCTTTAATGAAATTTCAGGCTCCCGTGATGATAAAAAATGTACTGCAAAGGCTGTGTTGCGTTGCGTAAATGACGGGGATTTGAAAAAGGATATTGAAGCCATTAAGAAAGTGGCACAAAAATACGGGGTTGAAGTCAAGGACGGAGAAAATAACGAGTACCATAAGCCGGCCGATATGACAAAACCGGCATTTTCATATACGAAAGAATGCATTGCCGAGTGTTTTCCCAATGTTGCCGGCGCGGCATACATACTCCCCGCAGGTACGGATTCAAGGCATTTAACGGATATTTGCGACTGTGTTATAAGATTTGCCCCCATTGCAATGGATTCACAACAGTTTGCAAGTGTTCACAGTGAAAACGAAAACATCTCTTTAAAGGCAATAGGCAATGCCGTTGAGTTTTATAAGGTGTATATGAAGAATTATAAATGATAAGTTACTTTTATAAATAAGAATTTTTAAGGACGGTTTGTGAGCGTGTGCTTTTGCGTAACCGTCCTTTTTCTTTGTTTCGTAACAGTTGCGCTTTTGTTACAAAAACATGTTGATTTATTCACATTTCTGAGATATAATTATCTAAAGGCGGAAAAGGGGGCGAAACAGGATGACCGATAAGTTCAAAAAGAATTTAATTGTTTTCTTTTCTGTTTTTTTAACGGTGATTTTAAGTATTGTGCTTCCTTTTCTTTCAATGTGGTTCCCCGATGTAATTAACAAGGTGAATTTGAGTTCCGCATCAGCGGATGTGGGGAAATATGACTTGGATGAGGAAGTCGTTTATTTGTCGGGAGAATGGGAGTTTTTTTGGGGAAAACATATTATCTCCGATTCTTTGGAAAATGCCAAGGCGGATGCAGTTGTGCAAGTTCCGTCCTCATGGACAACCTATGAAATCGACGGTCAAAAACTTTCAAACGGCGGGAATGCCAGTTACCGTGCATATTTAAAGAATGTTAATACATCAAAGCCATTTGTAGTAGCCGTACCGAATCTTCCGGGACAATGTGAGGTTTTTGTTAACGGAGAATGTGTTTTTTCAAACCGCAGATTGCAGGGAACTGAGTATTCGGCGGTAGTTGAGTCCTATGCTATTCCATTCACATTTGAAGATGGCGAATCTAAGTACTGCGAAGTTGTTATAGAATGTACCTGCAGTTATTCAAGCGGACTTACGGTGTCACCCACCCTTTCAACCTATGAGCAGTTTCATTCAAGGGAAATGGGTACTCTTGCTCAAAGATATTTCTACATAGGTATCGTAATTTTTATTGCAATCGCCGTAATTATGTTGGGCATTCTGAATAAGGATGTGGGCGGACAGTTCTGGTTGTTCGTTCTGTGCCTTTCCTTTGCTTTCAGAATGTTAATAACAAACGAGGGATATATGGTGTCCCACGGATTTTTCGGCGATTTGGATCACGAAATAATGACTTCGCTCATATATGTGTCAACGTACATAATCAAACTGTCGATGCTCATGCACTTAATAAATGTTCTCGGCATAAGAATGAAGCAAAGCCAACTTGTTGCCATATCCGGTCTGTTTTTGGTGTGCGCGTTTGTGCCGTATGTATTGTATGACTATATTTATATTGCCACATCATATATGTGGCTCCAGTCGGTTACGTATTTATCCGACTTGATTCTTATAAATGAAATTGCGGAAAAGATAATTGACAGAAAGAAGTTTTCCGTACTGTACCTGTTAGTTTACTGTGCGACCTCCGTGGGAATTGCCATTGATAATTTCTACATAAACGGCTACATTTCTCAAAATGTCAGTTATATTATGCCCGTGGTATGCATGGTATTTATAGCAAGTGTTGTTCTTGTTCACTTCGGAGATACGGTTGAGGCATTTAAACAGGCAAGAAAAACCGCGGAACTTCAAAAAGAGTTGAGCGACATAAATATGACTTTAATGTTGAGTCAGATTCAACCCCATTTCCTTTACAACGCACTTAACACGATTAAGTACCTTACTAAGAAAGACCCGAAGACAGCAGAAAAAGCAATAGTAAAATTTTCAAGTTACCTGAGAGCAAATATGGATTCTCTTACACAAAAAGAACCCATACCATTCAAAAAAGAATTGGAGCATGTTCAGAATTATATTTACATAGAGTGTCTGCGATTCGGGGACAGATTAAATGTTGAATACGATATTGAATATGAAGATTTTATGATACCGCCTTTAACCGTTCAACCCATTGCGGAAAATGCTATTAAGTACGGCATAAATCAGCGGGTTGACGGGGGGACAGTGAAAATTTCCACCCGTGAAACACAGGACAGTATTTTGGTCACGATTGAAGATAACGGTGTGGGTTTTGATGTGAATGAACAAAAAAATGATGACCGTTCCCACATCGGTATAAAAAATATAAAAACCAGATTGAGAGAAATGTCCGGCGCTCAGGTTGAAATAAACAGTATTCCAGGCGAGGGCACAAACGTTACAATTATAATACCAAAGGAGGAAAAAGCGAAATGAGAATAATGGCAGTTGATGATGAGGTTCTTGCTCTCGAAGATTTTGAAGATACTTGCCGCGATTTAGGGATAACCGACGAAATCGTAAAATTCAATAATCCCCTTGACGCATTGGGATTTGTTGCAACCAACAAAGTTGATATTGCGTTCCTCGACATTGAAATGCCTGTAATAAAAGGGATTGAACTTGCAAAAAGAATTAAAGCAATAAACCGCAACGTGCGTATAATTTTTGCCACAGGTTACGGTAACTATGCCTTGGAAGCATTCGGAGTTGACGCGGTGGATTATGTTATGAAACCCTACGAAGCGGAAGATATAAAAAAGGCTTATGATAAAGCACGGCTCATTCGTGACGAGGTCAGGGAAAACAAGGTGTTTATCAAGACTTTCGGTTTCTTTGATGTTTTTGTTGAGGGTAAATCCGTTTCCTTCCCCAGCGCAAAAAGTAAGGAACTCCTTGCAATCCTTGTAGATAGAAACGGCGGTGTTGTTAACACGGAACAAGCCATTTCAATTCTTTGGGAGGGCAGAAAGTATGACGAAACGGTACAGTCCCTTTTCAGAAAGGTTCTGAAAGCACTCCGAACATCTCTTGAAGAAGCGGGTATAAGCGACATTCTTGTTGACAACAGAAACCAAAGAAGTATTGATAAAAGTAAATTCGTATGCGATTACTATGACTTTTTGGAAAACGGAAAGAATGAAAATACAAAGTATTTCGGTAAATATATGGAGCAGTATGAGTGGGCAAAAACAACGGAAGCTCAGATCAATGAAATGATATAGAAAGGAAACACAGGCAACTGTTTATTAAACAATGGGTTTTAAAGATTTTATAAATACTTCACTTAACAAACCGCTTCCGGAAGACAGAACGGAATTTTTCAACTTGAAAAGCAGAGTTTCCGGCTATATTCTTACAAAAGCACAGCAGAATTCTCCCACTTGCGGTTACAATTATGAGGCGGACATTACAAAGTTCTGGGCCGTTTTTCAAGAATTCAAAGATACTTGCGGTTATGAACTTTCTTTCAATACACTTATGATGAAAGTTCTTGTTGAGGGCTTGAAAGCCGCTCCGCGACTCAATTCTCATATAGATTTTAATACCACATCATCCTGCGGCACGTTGATTGTGAAAAAACATATTGACATAGCAATGCCGGTTTTGATGAAAAACGGAGAAACTTTTCCCGTTAAAGTGAAAGAGACGGAAAATAAAACCTTGAAAGAACTTTCCGAACAGACGGCGGACCTTGTGGAACGGCTTGAAAAAACAGATATTGATAAGGTTATGTTCGACGTTATTACCCAAAGAACCGTGGGGCTTTTACTGAAAGGCGACATTAAAGCAACCATTGCCCAAACTTTTACGGGTTATGTGGGTAAACACAAGGTGGCAAAGTTGAAAGACCTTTTTAACCCCGCTCCCAAAGACGGCTCAATGCTTTTTATGGACGAACTTAACGAGGGCTCTGTCTGTATGACAAACTGGGGAATTTTATATGACGGATTAAACGGTAATGTTACCTACACACCTCTGCTTTATCCTCAAGTTTTCCTTTTTGCCATGGGTGTTGTTAAAGATTCCGACTATGCGTTCAGAAACGAAAAAGGCGAGGTGGACATTGCAACAAAAAAGACCCTGCCCATAACGTTGATGTTTGACCACAGAATAGGGGCTTTTAACGATGTTATGCCCTTTATAAAAAAACTTGACGAGATATTCCGAAATCCCGAAATTATAAAAGAATGGTAAGGAAAAACCATTGACTTTCATCTGCGGAAAAGTCAATGGCTTTTTTTCATGCTCTTTACTTTTTTGAATAATAATATAAAACATCCGAACATAGCCGTGCCCAAAATTATTCCGCCTAAATCAACGGTTAAATCAATTAACTGAAATGCTCGTCCGTCAACAAATATCTGGTGGATTTCATCGGTCCAGGCATAAGCCCAGGAAAGTGCGATGCAAATGAGGGGCTTGAGTTGTTCCTTTAAAGAAAAGACAAAGTTGTTTACAAGAAATCCCAAAACCGCGAATTCACAAAAATGGGCTAACGTGCGTATGATTTCTTCATTAACGGCTTTTCCGAAAATAAAAGCAATAAACGCTGTGAAAAATCCGCTTGTTTCCGAGGATTCTGCGGCATTCTGTGCGGACAGACAGAAAATTAAAACCATAACAGAAATTAAAAGTACCGCAGAAACAGAGATATAAATTTTCCTGTTTTTTGTGTAATTCATAGTAACTTTTTATTTCTTTTTGCCGTTAAAATATTTGCAGACTTCATTTAAACGGCATTGGTCACATTTGGGTCTTCTTGCAATGCAAACCGCCCGTCCGTGAAGAACTATTCGGTGGCAGAAATCGTTGCTTTCTTCGGGGGGGAGAATCTTTTTTAACTGCATTTCCACGGCTTTCGGATCCTTGGAATCGGTTAAGCCCAAAAGATTTGTGATTCTTATAAGGTGGGTGTCCGCAACAACCGCAGGCTTTTTATAAACATCACCCACAATAAGATTTGCGGTTTTTCTTCCCACACCGGGAAGTTTAGTCAATTCCTCGATTGTGTCGGGAAGTATCCCGTCGTATATATCGCGTACCGCTTTTGCCATACCCACTAAATCCTTGGCCTTTGCCCGATAAAATCCGCAGGAGTGAATTAAGTTTTCAACATCCCCGATGTCCGCTTCGGCAAGTTCGTTTTCCGTGGGGTATTTCTCAAACAAAGCCGGAGTAACAAGGTTGACTCTTGCATCGGTGCATTGGGCGGAAAGGCGGGTGGCAACAATAAGTTGGAAAGGGGAGTTTGCATTAAGTTGGCATATTGCCTCGGGGTAATCAACCTTTAACAGTTGGCAAACCCTTGCCGCGCGTTCCTTTTTTGTCATAAAAGCACCTCGCTTATAATGGATGATTTACACTATATTATCATCAACGGGCGCTTTTTTCAATAGCGTTTATTTAAAATTGCTATTGATAATATCGGTTGCTTGTGTTAAACTACTTTTGCGACACAAATGAATATTTAAGTTCAAAAACGGCAGAATTAAGTTTTGTATTTTTATTTCGGTAAAAATGCAGGCTCGGTTCAGCATACTTGATTCTGTCTAAGGCTTGAACTCATTTGTGTCGCAGCAAGGAGCCTCGTTTTTCATGCGTAGCTTCGGCTGCGCATTTTTTATTTTTCTATCTTATTTCAACACCTGTGTAATAATGTTTTAATATTTCTTCGTAGGTACTGCCCTGGCGCGCCATAAAATCCGCCCCGTATTGGCTCATTCCCACTCCGTGACCGTAGCCCGTAACGGTAAAGGTTACGGAGGTTTTTGTGCTTTTTACGGTGAAAACGGCGCTTTTCAAAGAAAAGGCTTTTCTTATTTCCTCCCCGGTGAATTCCTTTTTGTTTACCGTTGCTTTGAGGACGGTTCCGGTTTTTGTTTTTTCGGTTATTTCTATGATGTCCTTTAAAGAGGAAATATCTTCTTTGATATCAAGGGTTTTTCCGTATTCTATGAATTCGTTTTTGTCAAAGACCACCGTGGAGGAATAGTTGGGGGAGAGATTGTCGCCGGTACTTTTTACGCTTACAAGATACGGCACTTTTTCACCCCAGACATTTTCCGCCGATTCGGTTTTTCCGCTGCAAATAGCGTGAAATGCGGCAATACACAGGTCGTTGTCATAGTAAATTGCCTTGTTTTCAACCTGTTTTACGATATTTTCAAGTTTTGCTTCGTACTTCTCATAATCGTCACCCCACTTTTCCTTTCTCTGTGCCTGTGTTAAATAGCCTTGATGAACGCTGCTGTCGTCGCTGATATGGTATGTATCGGTGCTTTTTGAAGAATTTTTCAGGCGCAGGGCATTTGTGTAGCAGGCAACCGCCTGGGCTTTCAGGGCTTCCTCGTGGTATGAAAGTGGCATTTCCGCCGCAACACTGCCACAGACATATTCAAAAAAATCAACCTGAACATTAGTTTTTTCTACGGAACGGAAAACCGTAACAGTATTAACATCCGCCACGTCTTGTTCCGTAGTTCCCGCCGTATTTGCCGCGGGTAAATCCGTTTGGGTGTCGGGTAGGTTGTCTTTTAAAAAAGCAACGGGCAAGGTAAGTATTACAACGGCTGACAGAAGAATGAGAGTTAAAAACTTTTTCATAAAAATTTAATCATTCCTTTGCTTTGATATTATTGACAATGAAGTCATTATGTTATAAAATAATATGAATTATTATTTCAAAGTATGAATAAATACCTAATCGAAAGGAGTGAGACGTTTGCCTACATATATTGAACCTATTAAAAGCGAGGATTTAAAGTCACTTTGTGACGAATTGAAATTATCAAGTGCAGTACCGCAGGAATATTTTAACAGATTTGAGGTTAAAAGAGGATTAAGGAACCGCGACGGAAGCGGCGTTATGGCAGGTCTTACAAAAGTGTGCTCGGTTGAGGGCTATTATATAGAGGACGGCGAGAGAAAACCTGTTGAAGGCAAGTTGAAATACAGGGGAATGGACATTAACAGTATTGTTGATGCCTGTGTTGAGGAAGACCGATTCGGCTATGAAGAAGTTGTATGGCTTCTCCTTTTCGGCAGTTTGCCCACAAGGAATCAACTTAAATTGTTTAATGATGTGCTTTCCGAGTGCCGTGAACTTCCCGAAGATTTCATTGAAGATATGATAATGAAAGCGCCCTCTCCCAATATTATGAACAAACTTGAGCGCTCCGTTCTTTCACTCTATTCCTATGACAGCAATCCGGACGATATTTCCATAGAGAATGTTTTGCGTCAGAGTATTCAACTTATAGCACAACTGCCCATGATTATGACCTATGCATACCAGGTCAAGAGAAGACACTACCTAAAAAAGAGTATGTATATTCATCCCATAAAAGCGGGTCTCACAACTGCGGAAACGGTGCTTTACAATACCCGTTCCGACAGAAAGTTTACTGACAGGGAAGCGAAACTTCTTGACCTTTGTTTAATGCTCCATGCAGAACACGGCGGCGGTAATAACTCTGCCTTTGCAACCCGTGTTCTTTCCTCCAGCGGAACGGATACTTATTCCGCAATTTCCGCAGGTATCGGCGCTCTTAAAGGTCCCCGTCACGGCGGTGCAAACCTTAAAGTTGCGGAAATGATGAAATATCTTAAAGAGGATGTTTCCGATATTACCGACGAGGGTCAGGTTGCGGATTTCTTAAAGAGAGTAATAAACCGCGAAGCAGGGGACGGTACAGGTCTTGTTTACGGTATGGGTCATGCAGTTTATACCCTTTCGGATCCCCGACAGGTTATTCTGAAACGTGAAGCAGGAAAAATCGCTGAAGAAAAAGGCTTCGGTGCAGAGTTCAAAGCCCTTGATCTTATCGAAAAACTTACACCCGAAATTTTTGCAAGCGAGAAGAATAACAATAAAAAAATCTGTGCAAATGTTGATATGTATTCGGGTCTTATATATGAAATGTTGGGGATTCCCATGGATTTATATACACCTCTTTTTGCCGTGGCGCGTGTTGCGGGTTGGTCCGCTCACAGAATTGAGGAACTTATTACCGGTAACAGGGTTATAAGACCGGCTTATAAAAATGTTGCGGTTCCAAAAGAGTACACCCCCATTGATGAAAGAGTTTCTAATTTTAAACGTCAGACACAATATATTCCTCTTGACGAGAGATAATTGAAAGGACTGTAAATGAATGAATAAAATAAAAGGTTCTTCAAGTGCGGTAAAAATGAAATATCTCCTTTTCGTTTTTGCGGCGGCGGTGTTGGTGGCATTGCCTACAAGGGTTTATCAGTTGTTGGCTCTTGTGGATGCTTCAAACGGTTTCTATAAAGAAAGCGATGTTACAATTCCGGTGCTTTATGCAGTTTTAATGGTATTCGGAGTTCTGTTCCTTGTTTTGAGTTTTGTCAGCAAGGAAGTTCCGTCACCGAAACTTCCCGCGGGAAAGAATACTCTGTTGGGAGTTTCTTCTTTCATTATGACCGCAGGATTGGGTTACGATATGTTCAAAACACTTCGTGAACTTATTCCGGCAAATCAAGGCAACGGCGCCGTATTTATGGGACTTTTGAAAAACAATCTCTCCGAAAACGGAGGGGCATTTGTGCTTCTCAGTTTTGTTTTCGCATTTTTTGCAATGATATATTTCATAGTTTTCGGTATCAGTCATCTTAACGGTAAGGCATCGTATAAGGAATTTAAGCTCCTTGCACTTTCTCCTTTGTGCTGGGCAATGGCACACCTTGTAATAAATCTCAGAAACGAAATCAGTTTTATAAGGGTTTCCGAGTTGCTCTTTGAAATCTTTATGTTCGTGTTCGTAATGCTTTTCCTGCTTACATTTGCACGTATTTCCTCGGGCGTATTTACCGAGGACAGTATGTGGGGAATTTACGGCTACGGTCTTACGGCGTCCCTTTTGGCGGCGGTGGTTACCGTACCCAGAATAGTGATTGCTCTTGTGGGTTTAGATCCGGTTGAAGGTTACGAGTTTGATTTTGCTCATTTGGCAATTTTGATTTTTATATTGACTTATGTTTTCGCCTCTCTCGGTGTGGGCTTTAAGGACGGACTGAAGAACAGACGAACAGTTAATGAAATTGATTTGCCCGAAGATTTTGAGGCGGTTATAAAGAAAGATGATTTCGGCGGATTTTTCTCAGAAGATGATGAACCGGAAGAAACCGAAGATACAGAAGAAGCAGATGAGACAGTTGAAACTTTTGCGATTTCTGTTGAAAATGAGGGTTTTCCCGAGGCTGAGGAAGATAGCGAAGATACAACGGTAACGGACGACGATATTACTTCTGCGGCTGTTGAAGAAACCGAGGAAGCAACTGTTGAGATTGCTGAGACGATTGAGGAAACAGCCCCCGAGATTGTTGAAAAAGTTGCAGTCGAGGAAGAAGAAACCGTTGAGGAGGATGTTCCCGCGGTTGTTGAAGAAAAAGAGGACGACTCCGACGATGAAATGAAAATTATTTCCCTTGCGGATTTGAAGAAACGCAAAGAATAAACATCTAAAGATATTTTTGTGCGGTA
The DNA here is from genome assembly GCA_051892415.1 of Acutalibacteraceae bacterium. Taxonomy (GTDB): domain Bacteria; phylum Bacillota; class Clostridia; order Oscillospirales; family Acutalibacteraceae; genus DTU089. Next base: position 46,877 of record JBJFGF010000019.1, read on the forward strand.
GGAGGATTATGATGTTTTTAGCAAATATGACAATGGCCGCACAGCAGGTTATTACTCTGTATTTACTTGTAGCGGTCGGCTTTATAGCCGACCGTTTCGGTGTTTTCGGTCAAGATACGGCAAAGCGTTCAAATGATTTGCTTTTTTATGTAATAACTCCCGTGGTTATTGTTCAGTCTTTTATGAATATGGACTTTGACATAAAAACCGCAAAATCATTTGTTATTGCGTTTCTTTGTATGACGGCTACCATCGTTGTGGGAATTCTTATTGCAACCCCCTTTTTCAACAAGAAAAATGACGGAAATTCCCCCATATTCAAATACGCGGTAAGTTACGGTAATATGGGTTATATGGCACTTCCCCTGTGCAACGCTATTTTGGGCAGTGAGGGTGTTTTTTACTGCTCGGCAGGTGTTGTGGCATTTAATATTTTCTCCTTTACCCACGGAATCTGGTGCATAAACAAAGGAAACGGCAAAAGCGGATTTGAATTTAAAAGACTTATTCTTAATCCCGGTGTTATTTCCGTGCTGATAGGCTTACCTTTCTTTGTTTTTAATATTGATTTGCCCGGGGCTGTTCACTCCGCGGTAAACCATATTTCAAACCTTAACACGCCCCTTGCAATGGTGTTTTTAGGAACGTATATTTCCAATACTGACTTGAAAACAATGTTTAAGGAAAAGAATAACTATCTTACGATTTTCCTTAAAACGATTGCATTGCCCTTGATAATGTTCGGAATTTTTAAACTTGTGGGCATTTCAGGAGCACTTCTTACGGCTTGTATGATTTCCGCGTCCGTACCCAGTGCAAATAACACAGTAATGTTTTCTGCAAAATACGGCAGGGATACGGGCGTCGCTTCAAAGGTGGTGGCAATGAGTTCCGTTGCATCCGTATTCACAATGCCCGTTATGATTGCTTTGAGCAAAATGTAAAAAATATTGTGTTGTAAAGTTCGGTAAAATGAACTATAATATTATTGTAAATGATAAAAAGGAGTGATACTTTATGAAACTTGTTATCGGCATAATCAACAGCGATGATGCAAACGACCTTCTTGCAGAAATTACGAAGGCTTCTTTTCAGGCAACAAAACTTTCTACCTCCGGAGGCTTTCTTAAAATGGGCAATGTAACTGTTCTTGTGGGAGTGGATGATGACAAGGTTCAGGAAGTTGTTGAAATCTTCAAAGCCTGTTGCTCACGAAGAACACAGATGATTCCCACGGCTCCCCCGTATTTGGGAGAGGGATTTATCAGTGCCGCTCCCGTTCAGGTTACAATCGGCGGAGCAACCCTGTTTATTATTGATTTAGAAGAAATGATAAAGTTATGATTGATAAAACTGTGTTTCCCGAAAGCATTTTAAAAACACTTGACAGTTTTTTTGCTGACGGAAGATGTCCCCACGCTCTTTTAATTGACGGAGCCGATGAAGAACAGAGAACCGCTCTTGCATATATTGCAGCGGGGATGATTGTTTGCGAAAACAAAGACAGACCCCCCTGCGGCGAGTGTGAGCATTGCAGAAAAGCAAAGGAACACACCCATCCCGATATTATCACCGTGAAAAAGCCCGATGATAAAAAGCATTTTGTAAAAGACGATGTTAAAAAAACGGTGGCAGATGCGTATTTAACACCCAATGAGGCGGACACAAAAGTATTTGTTGTAAGCGAATTGCAACAAATGACCGAGGAAAGCCAAAATCTTCTTCTGAAAATTTTAGAGGAACCTCCGAGATATACTGCTTTTGTTTTGACGGCGGATAATTCAAATGCCGTAATCGGAACGGTGCTTTCCCGGGTTGTGCGTTTGCGGATGGGGGAAAGTGTTGCACCGGAGTATAGCGAAAAAACGGCGGGTATTGTCAAAAAACTTGCCGATGCGGTTTTGTCCCCGTACGAATATGACCGAATTGAAGCCACCGCACAGATGGACGGCAACAAAGTTCTTACGATGGAGGTCCTTGATTTGTTTGTTGCAGTTTTGCGGGACGCTATGGTCTGCAAATCAAACGGAAAATCTTTGCTCAATGATTTTTCGGCTCAATCGAAAAGGCTTTCGGACAGTTTGAGTTTGGGTAAAATTATTGAAATGTACGAAACTGTTGACGGATTGTTAAAATCTTTGGAAAACAACCCCAATTATACTTTGCTTTCCGCAGTTTTGTGTGCAAAAATTTAAAAAATGGAGTTTATATATGGCAGAAGTTGTTGGTATTCGCTTTAAAGAAAACGGAAAGGTTTATTATTTTGATCCTGACGGAAAGGTTTTTTCCAAAGGCGAAAAGGTTATAGTTGAAACTGTCCGAGGTATTGAGTGCGGCGAGGTTTGTGCAGTAAACCATAAAGTGAATGATACGGAAATTGTTCATCCTTTAAAAAAGATTCTGAGGGCGGCGAACAAAGACGATATAAAAATCGTTGAGCAAAACAGGAAAAAAGAAGCCGATGCATTCTCTTTTTGTCAGAAAAAAGCGGAGCAGTTGGGACTTGATATGAATCTTGTTGAGGTGGAATGTGCATTTGACGGAAGTAAAATGATTTTCTACTTTACCTCTGATGACAGAGTGGATTTCAGAGAACTTGTAAAAATACTTGCAGGTAATTTCAGAACACGAATCGAAATGCGGCAAATCGGTGTCCGCGACGTTTCAAAAATGCTGGGCGGACTGGGTATATGCGGCAGGCCTTTTTGCTGTTCTCAATTTTTAGATGATTTTCATCCCGTTTCAATTAAAATGGCAAAGGAACAGGGACTTTCTCTCAATCCCTCCAAAATCAGCGGTACTTGCGGAAGACTTTTGTGTTGCCTGAAGTATGAGCAGGAAAGTTATGAATATCTTGCAAAGGTAACACCCAGGGTCGGTTCCGTTGTCGATACAAGGGAGGGTAGAGGAACGGTTGTCGAAAACAGTTTGTTGACGGGTAAACTAAAAGTTCAACTTGATCGCCGTCCGGAAGCCATTCCCGCCGAATTTAACCGTAAGGAAGTTCGGATTGTTAAAGGTGCAAAAGCGCCCAAGGAAGATAATGACTCCGATGAATAAATAAAATAATTGTAAATTCGTATTTTCCTATTGATTTTAGAAAAATATGTGCTACAATAAAAAACAAAAAAGCAAGGAGGTCAGAAAAATGGCTTATAAGATTACTGAAGATTGCATCGCTTGCGGTGCATGTGCAGCAGATTGCCCTGTTGAAGCAATTTCTGAAGGCGACGGCATCTATGTTATAGATCCGGACACTTGCATTGATTGCGGCGCTTGTGCAGGTTCTTGCCCCGTAGGCGCTCCTGTTGAGGACTAATTTGTACTTATTTTAGTAATGAACCGTCCACGGTTGGTGGGCGGTTCATTTTCCTTTGTAAAAAATATTTTAAATTTCAATAAAGTATTTGTTTTTGTATAAATTGTATGATATACTTATATGGATAATGGATAGGTGCCACTAAAATACGGAAGGATGTGCAGATGCTCCATGGATCTTTTTTTAGATATAACTGATTTTTCAAGAGAAGGTTTAAGAGAAATCCTCAATATTATTACTTTTATTAAAAACAATAAAAGTGCATATTCAAAAGATTTGGAAAAGAAAACAGTTATAAATGCATTTTCCTCGAAAGACAGAAATTCAAAAGCAGCATTTTCTGCGGCAACCGTTAAAATGGGCGGTGTGCCCATGGATTTTGAGATACAACCCAACGAAACATTAAAGGATGCGGTTATGGCAATGTCTGCTTTCGGCGACGCCATTGTCATTTCCCATGAAAAAAAGGGCGCGGCAAGAGCGGCTTCACTGTATTCAAGCGTTCCGGTTATAAATGCGGGTGACGGAGGAAGAGCCTATCCGGTTAAAACCCTTGCTGATTTTTCTTCTATCTGGATAGAGAAAAACCATGTTTCCAATATGAAAATAGGATTTTTGGGCGATTTTTCAAACAATGTTCTTGTGAAAAATCTTCTCCAATGCCTCAATCTCTACAAGGGCAACGAGTTTTATTTTATTTCGGTAAACGGAAAGCCCGTGGGCGAGGATTATGTAAAAATAATGGATAAACGCGAAAAAGACTTTGTTGTATATGACAACCTTTTTGATATACTTCCTGAGTTGGATGTCCTCTATATGACCGAGGTAAAAAAAGACTCTTTTGAAAGCGAAATTATGTACTCCGCCCGAAAGCACAACTTTATTCTGGATGAAAGAATGCTCCTTGCGGCAAAAGAGGATTTACTGATTCTTCACCGATTCCCCAGAGGCGAGGAGTTGGATGCGTCCGTTGATTCGGATGGGAGAGCAAAGTATTTTGACGGTTTTAACAGATATGTTGATGCCTGTATAGCAATCTTGTCAAAGACTATGGCAAACAGGGCGGGTAAAAACATAAAGCCAGGGTACGAAGAAGATACCCACGATGCTTTTTGCGGCAAGGAATGTTGTATAACAAGTACCGAAACATATCTTCCCAAACTTTTCTATGAAACCGCAGACGGAAGGCTGTTCTGCAAATATTGCGGACAGGAATTAAAGAAATGAGTAAAAAAATATTGTTTATTAAAGGCTCTTGCCGAAAGGACAGTATTACAAATCGCTTGTGGACGGATGCCGTGAAATCTATTGATGATGTCAACATAACGGTGTTTGAGACATATTCCGAAAAGTTTGCTTTCTGCAACGGTTGTAACTACTGTGAGAAAAACGGAAAATGTGTTCACAGGGATTTGGACGAGTTTTTTTCGGACTTTGAAAATGCGGATGTTGCGGTTTTTGCAAGTCCCGTTTATAACGGCTCTTTTTCCGCACCCCTGAAAGCCTTGATAGACAGATTTCAGGTTTATTACACCGCATTCTATGAAAACGGTAAGACACAGCCCGTAAAAAAACACCGAAAATGTATTCTTCTTGCGGCGGCAGGAAGAGACGGTACGGATGCATTTAACAGTATGGTGAAAAATCTGAAATGTTCATTCACAATACTTAACGCGGAATTGACAGGGGCTGTTTTGTGTGCAAATACGGATTCTGATCCCAATTACGAAAATGCACTGGAAGAATTGAAGTCCATTCTCAAAAGGAGTTTATCAAATGAATAAACGAAAGTTGAAAATTATAGCAGTTACCGTTGCTGTCGTAACGGTGGTACTGTCTTTGTGTGTGTTCGGACTTGCCGACAATATCAAAGACGGTATGTTCAATATGAATACACCAATGCACATTACACCCAATACAACAGTTACGGGAACGATTGAGTCCAAGGAAGATTACGAGGCATATATCTTTGATGTTGAAAAGGACGGCGCCTTGAATGTCCGTCTTGACCACGACAATCTTCTTGATTCCGTTAAATGCGGCTACAAAGTAACCCTCTATAAAATAATTGAGGGACAGGAAAGAGAATACAGGGAACTTACATATTTCAATTCTTTTTGGAGCGATGTAACGTCAAGTTGGGGAGAAACAGGTGTTTCCGCCGGTACTTATGTGGTAACGGTTGAACCGGGAGCAGATATTATTTTCGGTGAATTTACCCTTGTAACAACCTTTACGGCAACAACAACCTACGAAAAGGAAGTTAATGATACAAAGGAAGAAGCAAATCCCATTTCAGTAGGGCATGCCGTTTACGGATCTTCTTCACAACGTACCGACGGTTACGATTATGACTGGTTCGTTTTTGAACTTTCCGAGGACAGTTGTATAAACCTTTCATTTATTCATGATGACTTGACATTCCCCAAAGCCGGTTGGAATATAAAAATTCTTACCGAAAAAGAGGAGATAGTGTGTGACTTCACCTCAAAACTTACAGACACTGTCATTAAAACGGGAACCCTCGGACTTAGAGCGGGAATTTACTATATAAATATAGAAAACGTGTCCCCCATTGCCACAACAACCTACAGTTTGGTTTTGGGTGGGGAAAAAGCGGTCAATCACGAGTTTGAATTAAACGATACTCCCGAAACTGCAATAAATTTACCCCAGAATATTTCCATGAGCGGTTCTCTTGCGGATAGGCTTTTGAGTCTTGATAAAGATTATTATAAAATCAATGTTACGGAAAACGGAGTGTTGGAAGCAACATTCTCCCACGAAGCCCTTGAGGGCAATAAAAACGGTTGGAATATTCGCGTTCTTAAAAAAGAGGAAAACGGTGAATACCTTGAAATAGTCAGGAAGATTTCTACATGGAACAGTAAAACCTGTGTTATTTCAAACTTAGGTCTTGCGGCGGGCGAGTACTACATTCTTATTGACGGCGATTCACTTTCATATAACTCCGCCTCATATACAATCCAATGGTCTCTGACCCCAAGGGATGATTTTGAAACGGAGCCCAACGGAACGGTTGAAACGGCAAAAGAGATAAGCGGTAATACAAGATACTACGGCGCAATCATTTCCAATGATACGGAGTTTGACGAGGATTATTACAAATTCGTAATCACCGAGGAAAGAAATGTAAGTCTTGAATTGGGTCACGAGAAGGTCAATGACAGTTCGCTTACATGGATTACAAGCATCCTTGACGAAAACGGAAATGAAGTTCGCACCGTCGAATCCCCTCTTAACGAAGGTCTTGTAAACACGGGCATTATTACTCTTGCCGAGGGTACATATTATATAAAAGTTGAAACAGGTATGTACGGCTCGGAAATTCCCTATTATTTAAATTTGGTTTGGTAAGGTGGCAGGAACTTGAAAAGGTTTATTTGTGTGTTTCTCGTGCTCGGTATTCTCTGTTTGAGCGGATGCACGGGAAATGCGCCTGAAACATCCGAAAACATAGAAATCGTCGCCACGTCATTTTATCCTGTTTATATATTTACTTTGAATCTCCTTGACGGTATTGACGGGATAAAGGCGGAGTGTATGGCGGAGCAGAGTGTGGGATGTTTGCACGATTACACGCTTACCGCAAGGGATGCGAAACTTTTAAGCGATGCGAAAGTTCTTGTGGTTAACGGCGCGGGAATGGAAAGTTTTTTGGAGGACGCTTTTGAAAGTGTGGACGGTTTAAAGGTGATTGACTCCTCTTTAAATACGGAAATACTTTGCGCCGAGGAGCATCACCACGAGGATGGGGAAGAAGAACATTCCCACCATAACCATGAAGAAAATTCACATATCTGGCTTTCTGTTGATAACGCGAAAATACAGGTTGAAAACATAAAAAACGGGCTTGTAAAAGAATTTCCCGAATGTGAGGAAAAAATTGAAGAAAACTACGGGGCTTACATTGAAAGATTGAACGCTCTTATTCAAGAAAGAGATGCACTTTTGCCGTTAACGGCGGACTTTTCGGCGGTTTCTTTCCACGGAGCATACGAGTATCTGGCAAAGGAAACGGGCTTTGAAATAATAGCCACCGTTGAGAGCGACGAGGGAGCGGAACCCTCCGCAAAAGAACTTGCACATTTAAGCGATCAAATTGTTGAAGAAAATGTGGGGGCATTGCTTGTTGAACCCGATTACAACGGCTCGGGAGCAAAAATTCTTTCCGAAGAAACATCTGCACAGATTTATGTGATAAACCCCGTAATAAGCGGAGAGGTAAAGTTGACCGCTTACGAGGACATAATGAGAGAAAACTACAAAAACATTTTAAGGGCGGTGAAATAATGGCTTCCGAAAACGGTTGCGGTCTTTGCAAAATAACTGTTGATAATATCGGCGTAAAAAAAGGCGGCGAAGTACTGCTTTCAGAGGTGTCCTTCCACCTTCATTGCGGCGAGTTAACCGCGCTTATCGGTGTTAACGGAGCCGGAAAGACCACTCTTATAAAATCAATTCTCGGTGAGATTCACCATGAGGGTACGGTTTCCTTTGAGTCACACGACGGTGAAAGAATAAACAACATAACAATCGGTTATGTTCCTCAACATTTGGATTTTGACCGTTCTGCCCCCGTTAGTGTGGAGGATTTTCTCCTTGTGGGAAGAACAAATCGTCCTGTTTGCTTTGTGAAGAATAAAAAACTTACAAAAGAGATTGACAATGCGCTGGAGACAGTGGGTTGTAAGGATTTAAAACACAGGACATTGGGTTCTCTTTCGGGAGGAGAACTTCAAAGAGTTATGCTTGCTAACGCTCTTTATCCGTTACCGGAACTGCTTCTGTTGGATGAACCCGTATCCGGTGTTGATGCGGCGGGCAGTAAAAAATTCTACGAGGTAATCAAGTATTTAAAACAGAATTATCACATGGCGATTGCCATGGTTTCACACGATCTGGGAATTGTAAGAGATTTTGCGGATAATGTTGTGCTTATCAATAAATCCGTTTTAAAAAGCGGGAACGCGAAAGATGTTTTCAATTCTCCCGAGTTTAAAAACAGTTTTTACAGTTTGGGCGAAGGGAGGACGGAACGATGAGTGTTATTTATAATGTAGCCGATGTTCTTTTGCCTTTCGCTTGGGCTGACTATAAATTTATGGTGAACGCCTTTGTGGGAATTCTGCTCATAGCCCCCCTTATGGGCATTCTTGGTACAATGGCAGTCAACAATAAAATGGCGTTCTTTTCCGATGCCCTCGGACATAGCGCTTTTACGGGTATTGCCCTGGGTGTAATTCTCGGGATTCACAACGAGATAATTTCACTTATTGCTTTCGGAGTTTTTCTGGCTCTCATTATTACGAGAGTTAAAAACAAGGGCAGCGCCTCCTCCGATACGGTAATCAGCGTATTTTCTTCAACCGCCGTTGCCGTTGGACTGTTGGTACTTTCCTACGGCGGTGCCTTTTCAAAGTACAGTTCTTATCTTGTAGGTGATATTTTAAGTATAACACAAAGCGAAATTATTTGGCTGTTTATAACCCTTGTAGGTGTTATAATTGTCTGGTCGTTTATTTATAATAAACTTTTGGTTATTTCCGTAAACAGAGAACTTGCCGCAAGCCGCGGCATAAAAACCTCGGTTTACGAAAACATATTTGTCGTTGTTGTTGCGGTAGTTGTAATGATATCAATTAAATGGGTGGGTATTCTTCTCATTAACTCACTTTTGATTCTACCCGCCGCGGCGGCAAGGAATATTGCAAGAAATTCCCGCCAGCATTTGGCTTTTTCCGTAATTATATCGTTGATTTGCGGAATATCGGGACTCTTGATTTCTTTCTACAGCGATACATCGGCAGGCGCTACAATCGTCACCGTTTCTGCCGCGGTATTTTTTGCAACATATATTTTCAGAAAAAATAAATAAAGAAACTATTTCCGAAAGGACTGTATATAAATGTTATTTTCACAGGATATCGGCGTTGATTTGGGTACCGCCAACACACTTGTATTTGTTAAGGGTAAGGGTATTGTAATAAGAGAGCCCTCCGTTGTGGCGGTTGACGAAAGAACAAATCCCAAAACGGTTGTTGCCGTTGGTGCGGACGCTAAGAAAATGATAGGCAGAACACCGGGTTCAATTACTGCCGTAAGACCTCTCAAGGACGGTGTTATTGCGGACTTTGATATGACCTCGGATATGCTCAAGGAATTCATTAAAAGAGCCATAAGCGGTTCACCCTTTAACAGAGCAAGGGTTATGATTTGTATTCCCTCGGGTGTTACCGAAGTTGAAAGGAGAGCGGTTCACGACGCGGCTAAAAGCGCGGGTGCAAGGTATGTAAGCCTGATTGAAGAACCCATGGCGGCGGCTATCGGCGCGGGACTTCCCGTTCTTGACGCAACGGGTAGCATGATTGTGGATATCGGCGGCGGTACAAGTGAAGTTGCGGTTATTTCTCTGGGTGATATTGTAACGTCAAAATCCGTCAGAGTTGCCGGAGATACATTTGATGAGGCGATTATTTCCTATGTAAAAAGAACTTTCAATCTTCTCATCGGTGAACGCTCCGCTGAAGATATTAAAGTGAAATTAGGTTCCGCATACCCTTATGAAGGTGAGGCGGCAATGGAAATAAAGGGCAGAAACCTTATTGACGGACTCCCCAAATCCGTTGAGATTTCAAGTGAGCAGGTGCGACAGGCGCTTGCAGAGCCCGTTGACCAGATTCTTGACTCAATCCGTTACACTCTGGACAGAACGCCTCCCGAACTTGCGGCGGATATTATTGAAAGAGGTATTATGCTCACGGGCGGCGGAGCGCTTCTCCGAGGACTCGATAAACTCATTTCTTCCGAAACAGGTATGCCCGTTAATGTTGCCGATAATCCCATGGACTGTGTTGTAAACGGTACGGGTATCTGTCTTGAAAAAGACCTTTTGGGCTTTAAGAAAGGCTGATATAATGAAAAGATTTTTACGCAGTCAAGGTTTCAGAAATCTCGTTGTTATTGCGGTTGTGATTTTTCTCGGCATACTGACGGCTGCTTTCACCCATAATTCGTCGTCGCCCATAACATCCGCATTGGGAACGTTGTTTTCACCCTTGCAGAAGTTGTCTGCGGCAATTTCCGAAAATCTCGGAGAACTTTCCGTCTCTTTCAAATCCGCTTCCGTTTACGAGGAAGAAAACAGGGAACTGAAAAAGGAATTGGAAGAATACCGGAAAAAACTTGCAGATTACGATGAAATGAAAAAGAAAATAGATTCCTATGAGGATTTCTACGGTGTGAAAAAGGAGAATCCCGATTTTGAATTCAGTTACGGGTCGGTTTTGTCCCGTGATGCCGCAGACGCCTACGGCTCTTTTGTAATCAACGTGGGTTCAAAGGACGGTGTTGAGGTTGATGATCCCGTAATATACGGCGAGTATGTTGTGGGTATTGTAAAAAAAGTCAATTTTTCCACCTGTGTGGTATATACCGTTTTAGACCCGAGAGTTAATGTGGGCGCCATGGAGTCGGGAACAAGGGAATACGGCTATGTTTCAGGTGACGGGGCTCTGTTTAAAGACGGTATGTGTAAATTATCCGGTTTGGACTCCTCCACCTCCGTTGTGGGCGGCGGAATTGTTTGCACATCGGGAGCGGGCGGAGTATTTCCCGACGGACTTCTTATAGGTGAAGTTGTTTCTGTCAGGGATGATGACGTGTCCGCGGGATTTTATGCCCAGGTAAAACCCTTCGTTGATTTTTCAAAGGTTTCGGATGTTTTTGTAATCACATCCTTTGAGGGTCAGGGAGAAGAATAAATCTTAAAATTTTAACGGAAAGAGGTGATATCCTTGCATTACGGAGATAATAAACCGAAATATATAAGATGGGCAATTTTTTGTCTGTTGCTGACAAGCGCCGTTTTGTTGCAGAATTCTTACGGCGGCTTAACGGAAATTCTCGGTGCAAGGATTTTTATAAGTATTCCTCTGTGCGTTATGATATCAATGTTTGAAAGAGAAGTGCCCGCGGCGGTTTTCGGTGCATTTGCAGGGGCTCTGTGGGATGTCTCCGGCGGAGTTGACGGCTTTAATACATTCATTTTGATGATTTTGTGCGCCGTGTGCAGTTTGCTTATAAGCCACCTGATGCGTAACAATGTTGTTACAGCCATGGCTTTGGGTACGGGGGGCATTGCCGCCTACGAAATTATCTATATTGCCGTTAGATTCTGGGGTGCGGGAAGCCCCCTGCGGTTTGTTTTCAGTTTCTACTTACCCTCTCTTTTGATTACGGTACCCTTTGTGCCCCTTTGCTATATATTAGTTAGATTTATTTACAAAAATTACAGGAATGCAGAGTAAAAGTTATGTCTATTGAATTGAGAAAAAGAAGAAGAATTGCAGGTACGGTAATTATCGGATTACTCTTTTTGTTTCTTGTTTTCGCCCTTATTAAAACCCAGTTAATTGATGCGGACAAGTATAGGGCGGCTGCAGACAGCCTTGCGGTTTCAAGCAGTTCGGTCAAGGCGGCAAGAGGAGAAATCCTTGACTGTAACGGAAATCCCCTTGTTACAAACAGACAGGGTAATTCCGTTGTGTTCAAATATTCCGATTTTCCGTCTTCTAAGAAACAGGAAGAAAGAAACAAACTGATTTTTTCTCTCATTGAACTTTTTGAAAAAAACGGCGTGGAATGGATTGACAGACTTCCCCTGAAGTATAGCAAAGGCAAACTTATAATTGACAAAGACAAGGAAACGGAATTCAAGTATATGGTTTCCGAGAATATGCTTGAAATGGAGCAGGGAGAAAAAGCGACGGCGGAAGAATGTCTGGACGCCCTTATTGAAAGATACGGACTTGAAGATTATTCCAGAGAGGATGCGAGAAAAGTTGCATCCGTTTGTTTCGGAATGAAATATCTGAGTTTTTCCGTTTCTTCTCCATATACATTTGCTGAGGACGTACCGACTGAAATTGTGTCTGCTATAATGGAAAAAAGCAGTACCTATTCGGGAGTCGGTACCGAAAGCGTCAGTTACCGTGAATACAGCGACAAAACAAGTTTTTCCCATATACTCGGAGTTGTGGGCTCAATAAGTGCGGAAGAATACGAATCTCAAAAACAAATACTTGCGGAAAAACTAAGCGATGATACTCTCACCGCAAACGAAATCAGAGTATTAAAAAATAATGCATATACGCTTAACGACAGTTACGGAAAAAGCGGTATAGAAGCCGCAATGGAAAGTTATTTAAGAGGTATTAACGGAATAAAGACAACAACAACGAATTCGGACGGTACCGTTACAGAGGATTACCTTTCCAAACCCAAGCAGGGAAATACCGTTGTTACAACAATTGACAGCGAACTTCAAAAAGTGGCGGCAAAAGCCTTGGAGGAAATGCTCAAGGACAACAAAAATTCCTCGTATTTCGGTACGGCAGGTGCAATGGTTGTTTTGAACTGTAAGACGGGAGCGGTTCTTGCAAACGTGTCATTGCCCACTTATGATATAACTAAATATTTTACGGACTACGACAAATTGGCTTCCGACACCGAAAGCCCCCTTTGGAACAGGGCTATACAAAGTGCATACGCACCGGGCTCCACAATGAAGCCGGCAATCGCCATTGCGGCTTTGGAGGAAGAAGTCGCCGATATAAACACAACCTGTTATTGCGGCGGAACATACGTTATTGAGGACCAGACCTTCAAATGTCTTCAATCCCACGGCTATTTGAATGTTACGAGTGCTTTGGAGAAATCCTGTAACATATATTTCTTTGAAATGGGCAAGAAACTCGGTATTGATAAAATGAATAAGTACTGCAGTCTTTTGGGCTTGGGACAGAAAACAGGCATTGAACTTCCCGAGGCTGAAGGAGTTTTGGCAAGTGTTGCAAATAAAGAGGCGGCAGGTCAGGTTTGGAATCCCGGTGATACCGTTCAGGCGGCAATCGGGCAGTCCGATAACCTGTTTACACCCTTACAACTTGCAAACTACTGTGCAACCATTGCCAACGGCGGAACAAGATATAAGCCCTACATTATTAAATCCGTTCTTTCCGCGGATATGTCGGAGGTTATATACGAAACAGAGCCCGAGGTTCTGAATACCATAAATGTTAGCAAAAAGACTCTTGATATTGTAAAACAGGGTATGCGCCAGGTTATATTGAACGGCGGAAGTTCCTATTATTTCAAGGACTGCATAGTGGAAGCGGCAGGCAAAACCGGTACGTCACAGCTTAAGAGAACAACTCAAAGCGGTGTAACAATGGACTGCAACAACGGTTTTTTCATTTCCTTTGCACCCTATGATGACCCTGAAATTGCCATAGCCATTGTGGCGGAAAATGCTTTAACCGGCAGTAAAACCTCTCAGGCGGCAGTTCCCGTTTACAACTACTATTTCGGACAGAAAACAAGTTTTGATTCTGCCGGAACAGCCAATGAATTGATTCCGTAAGGTGATAGAATGAAAGTTATATCTGTGGCGTCCGCCAAAGGCGGAGTGGGAAAGTCAACATTTTGCGCCTGTGTGGGTAAAATGCTTGCTCTCCATGATAAAAGAGTTCTCCTTGTTGATATGGATATCGGTGTTAGGAGTCTTGATATTTTACTCGGGGTTTCCGAACAGACCGTATATAATTGGGGCGATGTTATAAAAAATAACGGGGATTTCAGGAAAGCGGTTATTGAAGTGGGAAGAAATATATTTCTTCTTCCCGCACCCATTGATTTTTCCGAGGAATACACCCCCGCGGCTTTTAAAGAGTGCATTGAGAGATATAAAAAGGATTTTGATTATATTTTTCTGGATTCTCCCGCAGGACTTGAAAAGGGATTTCTTCTTTCCGTTAATGCCTGCGACAGTTGCATAATCCTTTCAACTCCCGACAGCGTAAGCATCCGTGCCGCTTCCTATGCCTGCCGTAATGTGAGAAAAAACGGCATTGTTGATGTTCGCCTTGTGGTAAACAAATTCAATAAAAAATTCCACAAAAAAATCAATGTGGATGAAATTATAGATACCGTGGGCGCAAGGCTTTTGGGGATTGTTCCCGATTCTCAGGAGGTTTATGCCGCAGTCAACGGAGAGAAAATACCGTACTCCTGCAAGGGCAATGCCGCATTTTTGAGAATTTCAAGAAGAATTTGCGGAGAAAATGTTCCTTTCAGAGCAAAAAATCTGTAGTTTTTTGTTGACTTTTGGATTTTGTGTTGTATAATAAATCTGCAAGATTTGACAGAATCAAATTTTGCCGAAAAGAAAACAGGGGAGCTGACGGACGTCGGCTGAGATAGAAAACAGTCCTTTTCTGACCCTAATAACCTGATGCGGATAATGCCGCCGTAGGAAAAATACCCTTGGATTAGTTTCTCTCTATGGCTGTGTTACCGCCGTAGGGAGATTTTTATTCGGAGGTATTAAAAAATGGAAATCACTACAAAAAAAGACAAAATAAGACGCTTGGTGGAAAGTGCATTGATGTTGGCGCTTTCAACAATTCTTGCGGAACTTGCGGTTATTAAATTCCCCTTTGGCGGAAGCGTAACTGTTTTCAGTCAGGTTCCCATGGTTGTGCTCTCATACCGCTACGGTGTTAAGTGGGGCGTTTTTGCAAGCCTTGCAATGGCAGTAATTCAACTTATGTTCGGTCTGGAGAATTTCTCCTATGTCAGCGGAATTGTTGCCTACTTAATTTTGATTTTTGCCGACTACATAATCGCTTTCGGTGCTTTGGGCTTGGGCGGTATGTTCAGGAACAAAATCAAGGATCCCGCTATAGCTCTTACACTGGGCGGCGCGGTTGTTTCCGTAATTCGTTTTGTATGCCACTTTGTAAGCGGTGTAACTATCTGGGGCGATTACAGCGGCGGTGCTCAGGCTGTTTGGCAGTATTCACTTGAATACAACGGCGGTTATATGCTCCCCGAACTTATCATTACAGTAGTAGGCTGCGCTGTGGTTGCTACAATATTTGACCTTTCTTCAAAGGAAATCAAAATAAGAAAAGTAAAAAAAGCATAAAATAACCCTAAAAAGTTAAAAAATTGTAAACCTCCTTATTAATTTCTGTTTTTATTTGAAATTTGCCGTAAATGGTGATAGAATGAAAGCAGAACGAATAAGGAGGTTTTTCCTTGAAAGACGATAAGAAATTAAACGACTTGAGTTTGTCAAAGGATGAATTGTCCGCTTCGGTTGATAAAACTGCCGTGACGGAGGACAATTTTTCAGTTGCCATAGATAAAACAAAGGACTATTCCGACAAGGAACTTGCGGAAGAATTGGAGCGCCTTGCCGAAAATTTTCAAACAGAACTGAAAAAAGCTCAGGCAATGAGCGAAGAAGAACTTATAAAAAACGGAATAATAATTCAACAGTACGAGGATGAGGACGGAGTAATCCCCGAGGAAGAACTCTGTCAGTGTTGCGGTGAACAGCGCCGCGACAAAAGTTTCGGCGAAAACTATGCGTATTGCAGGGATTGCCGTGAAGCCATGCGAAAATACCCATTGAGTATCGGGGGAATAGTAACCCTTGCCGCCATGGTTTTCATAGCGGTTGTTTCCGTTTTATCTTTTGCGGCGGATTTTGATATTTATAATACCGTCCGCAAGGGTGATGAATATTTAAGGGAAAATAAACTGAATTCGGCTCTGGATTCTTATGATAGTGCTATTTCCGCTATGGAAGAAAGGGAGATGTTTCCTAAAAAGTTGTACCTGAAAACTGCCGAAATTCTTTTCAGTTCCATGCCGAACGGTATGTATTCAATGACGGAAATTAAGGGTAAGATAGAGTCTGCACTAACTCAATTTGAGATGCAAATCCCCCTCTATGCCAATTATAAAGAAATGTATCGTGAGGTTCAGATTCTTTACGGTACACTTAACGAGTTCTACACCGTAATGAATGACGAAAAGTTTGCTGAGTACGATTTCAAAGAAGACGCGGAGTATGAGGAGGCGATGACCGAAATCGGCTCAATAATCGACAAACGGATTACTGTTACATCCGTTGATAAAGAAACAAGCGAACTGGCTGAGTCAAACGAGGCGGCAGTAAGGTTTTGCCAATATATGTTCGCATACGGCAACGGAAGATACGATGATTCGTATCAGTATATGAATCTTGTTTATGAACTTGAACCGTCATATTTATGGTTGTATGCTTACGAATTGGGCATTGCTGAAATTCAAAAAGGAAATACAGAAAAAACCGAAATGTTTGCAAAGGCAATGTATGAAAGTAACTGTGAATCGCCCGACGGCTATGCTCTGTACTCGGCTATGTACCGTATGACAGGCAAGGCGAAAAAAGCTGTCGAGTGGGTGGACAGGGGTCTTAAGGTAAATTCGGAAAGTACGGAGTTATTAAGATTAAAAGCAATGGCATATATTGCCGACGGTGATTACGAAAAAGCCAAGGAAGCAACCGACACGGCAATGGAATACGAAAGTTACGGATTGCTTTACATGGTGGCGATGGTAGCGGAAAATGAATTGGGAAATGACGAAAATGTTAAAGAATTGCAAGAATTTCTTGATCAGAACGGTATAGAACTTTCGGAAAAAATGCAGAATTATTTTGACGGAAAAATTACGGCTCAGGAAATGTTTACGGAAGGAACGGGTGATGTTGAATGACAAATTTGTATGTGGCAACGCGAGTGATAACCTTTTTCGGAACAGTAATGAGAGCCTTTTGGGAACAGGTTGCATGCCGTATATGCGCAGTTCCCGTTGAAGACATAAGAGCGTTTAAAGTATCCGAACTTTGCGGTCATGTCGAGCACGAACTCATAAAAAAGAAAAGTCATATATTCCTTGTTTGTTGGTTGCCGTTTACATTGAATTTTATCTTTTCCTGTTGTTTCCTTTTAAGCGGAGCATACCGTATAATTTATGTAGGTGATATAAAAAGCCTTTCCCTGTGGGCATTTTTATGGTTGGGTATTTCCTTTGCGGCAAACTGCGTACCCTCCTTTGAGGATGTGCTTTCCTTTAAGGACGTTTTTTACACAAAAGATACGAAATTGATTGTCAGAATACTTTTGGCACCGTTTTTTGCCCTTATTTACGGCTTTGCGATTCTTGAAAGATATTCTGTGACATTTGTTGTTGCGATTCTTTTTGCTGTAGTATTCCCTCACATATTCAATGTGTTTTTCCCGATTATCAACACATTGTTACAGATGGCATAAATTGTCCAAAAGAATGGGGTTGTAAAAAACGAAAGTTTTTTACAACCCCTTATTTTTAATTGCTCTTTTCCTTATCTCGTAACACCGCTTTCAACAGCGGCTTTTTTTACTGCCTCGGCTATTTCGGAAGCAACGCTTCTGTCCAGAGCGGAGGGGATTATGTTTTCTTCGTTCAGATCCTTTTCAGGAATGTGATTTGCAAGAGCACGGGCGGCGGCAAGTTTCATTTCCTCGTTAATTGTTGTCGCACCGCAATCAAGAGCGCCCCTGAAAATTCCGGGGAAAACAAGAACATTGTTGATCTGGTTGGGGAAATCGGAACGCCCCGTACCCACAACCTTTGCACCCGCATTTTTTGCTTTATCGGGCATAATTTCGGGCGTGGGATTTGCCATAGCAAACACTATCGGGTCGGTATTCATGGACTTAATCATATCTTCAGAAACAATATTCGGTGCGGAAACACCTACAAAAACATCGGCACCTTTAATGGCGGCACTAAGGTCACCTTTAAGGTTTTCGGGATTTGTGATTTTTGCAAGTTTCTGCCTTTCTTCGCCCAAGAATTCATCATTTTCCGATATGATGCCCGTTTTGTCAACAAGCACCATATTTTTTGCACCTGCGGCAATAATCATTTTAGATATTGCTGTACCTGCGGCACCTAAACCGTTAATAACGATTTTCACGTCTTCGATTTTTTTGCCCACAACTTTAAGTGCGTTTAGCACACCTGCAAGAACAACAACTGCAGTTCCGTGTTGGTCATCGTGGAAAATGGGAATATCGCAGATTTCTTTGAGCCTTTTCTCTATTTCAAAACATCTGGGTGCGGCGATATCTTCAAGATTGATTCCGCCGAAACTACCCGAAAGCAGATAAATTGTTCTCACAATTTCGTCAACGTCCTTTGATTTAATGCAAAGGGGAAAAGCGTCAACATCCGCAAATTTCTTAAAAAGAGCGCATTTACCTTCCATAACTGGCATACCTGCCTCGGGGCCGATGTCACCAAGACCCAAGACTGCCGTTCCGTCCGTTATAACTGCCACAAGGTTGCTTCTTCTTGTAAGTTCAAAGGATTTGTTAACATCCTCTTTTATTACCGTACAAGCCTCCGCAACACCGGGAGTATATGCTAAAGACATATCTTCACGGGTTTCAACGGGGCAACGGGCAACAACTTCGATTTTACCCTGCCATCCATAATGCTTTTTTAAAGATTCTTCCCTTATATCCATAATCAGTCTTCCTTATTTGCCTGCATTTTAAGATATGCGTTAATAAATCCGTCAATATCGCCGTCCATAACCGCGTTGATGTTACCGTTTTCAAAACTTGTTCTGTGGTCCTTTGCAAGAGTGTAGGGCATAAATACATAGGAACGTATCTGACTGCCCCAGGCAATTTCCTTTTGAACACCCTTGATATCGCTGATTTTGTCAAGATGCTCACGCTCTTTGATTTCGATAAGTTTTGATTTGAGCATACGCAATGCAACCTCACGGTTCTGGTGTTGGCTTCTTTCAACCTGACAGGAGCAAACAATACCCGTGGGAATATGGGTAAGACGAACTGCGGAGGAGGTTTTGTTAACTTTCTGTCCGCCCGCACCCGATGAACGATAAACGTCCATTTTAATGTCCTCAGGTGCAATTTCGATTTCTATACTGTCATCAATTTCAGGCATAACCTCCAAGGAGGCGAAAGAAGTGTGCCTTCTTCCCGACGCGTCAAAGGGGGAAACACGGACAAGTCTGTGAATACCGCTTTCGCTTTTCATATAGCCGTAAGCGTTTTCACCCTCAATGAGAATAACCGCGGATTTAAGACCCGCTTCGTCACCGTCAAGATAGTCAAGAGTTGAAACCTTGAAGCCGTGGCGCTCACCCCAACGGTTATACATACGGAAAAGCATCTGCGCCCAGTCCTGGGCCTCTGTTCCTCCCGCACCTGCGTGGAAAGTAAGGATCGCGTTGTTTTTGTCATACTCACCTGTAAGAAGTGTTGAGAGAGTCATTGAATCAAGGGAATTGACAAATCCGTTGAGACCCTCGCGACACTCGTCAAAAAGGCTTTCGTCCTCTTCTTCGTTTGCAAGTTCAATGAGAGTAAGCGTATCATTAAAAACACCTACAAGGTCATCGTATGCCTTGATTTTGTTTTTAAGGGAAGCCATGTGCTGTGTGATTTTCTGGGAACGCTGAATATCGTCCCAAAAGCCGTCCTTTGCACTTTCGGCTTCAAGTTCTGCCACTTCGTCCTTCATTTTTTGAAGACCGAGGGCTTCCGCAAGGTCTTTCAATTTGTCCTCATAGGACAAAAGTTCAAGTCTTAATTCTTCAAATTGAAGCATATATATTTTTCCTTTCAAAAGTGATTCGTTTTTGTAATGTTATTTTTATTAACGCATAACAACCTCTTGATTACATATTTTTACAAATAAATATTATACCTAAAATATTATTGTATGTAAAGAAAATATTTATATTTTTATTAACTATTTTAATTAGGTTCATTGTAAAATGAAATAGGACATATAGAAAGAGTCATAGCAGACGTGGTA
>JBJFGF010000020.1:0-328434 GCA_051892415.1 Acutalibacteraceae bacterium
AAAATCTCAAGGGTTTCTTTACTTCTCGTTGTTTAATTTTCAAGGTTCGTTGGCTACTCTCGAGGCTCGAAAACTTGTCCTCAACTCGCGAGTGCCTGAATATGATATCACGTTCGATATCATTTGTCAACGACTTTTTTAAGAAAATTTAGCGTTTTCACAACCCATCCGGGTGTTTCGCTTTTTTCCCTTAGCAAAGAACTGATTTTCGGTTATTTCCGATTAGTTCTCTCGTCGCCAACGAGACAGAATTATATCACCGTAATATCAAAATGTCAATACCGAAATTTAAATTTTTTCGATTTTTTTCGCCGTACTTTTCGGGGCTGTATTTTCATACTGTTTTATGTATGAAACACCCAACACATTCATATCTTCATACAGTTCTTTCAAAGGTACAAGAACGAAGTCCCGTTCCCCTATTCTGCTGTGAGGGACAGTAATAACATCTGTGTTGTTTTCGTAACCCTCGAAAACCAATAAATCCAAATCTATTATGCGGGGCCCGTTTTTAAACTCTCTTATTCTGCCCATACCGACTTCTATACCGAGGCACTCTCCCAAAAGCATTTCTGCCGACACGGATGTTTCAACTTCAACAACCGTATTAAAGAAAGCCCGTTGTTCCGTATAACCCCACGGGTCAGTTTCGTATATACCGGCGCACCTTAACACCTTAACATTGGGTAATAAATCAAGGGCATCCACCGCGGCTTTTATATTCGCCGCCCTGTCACCGATATTAGTACCTATTCCTATTACTGCTTTCATTATTTACATATCTCCGCAAATTCTTCCCTTGTTATTGTTTCCTCTACTGCCACATAGTCAAAATCCGCCTTTATGGGCGCCTCGGGCTTTTTTAAAAGCACTGTAACACTTTCAAGATCGGGGTATTCGCCCATTATTTCCATTCCCACTTTGTGAGCCGCATACTCAATAAGATTATAACTTTGGGCAGTAAACACCGCTCTTGCGGTTTTTATTATTTTGGCATAACTGACCGTATCGTCAAGTTCATCACTTATTGTCGCTTTTTTGGCATCAATAAGTGCGGTAATATCCAACTCAAACATCTGTCCGTCTCTTTTTTCCTCGGGATTTACTCCGTGGTAGGCTTTCAACCTCAATCCCTTAACAATAATCTTTTCCATTTTTTCACCTTTTACGACAGTTTATCAAAAATCTTCAAAGCATCCACAGTTTCGTCAACATCGTGAACGCGAAGAATCTGCGCACCCTTAACAGCACAGTTTAAAGCCGCCGCCACACTGCCCGCAACTCTGTCTTCGGGATTTGATTTTCCCGTTATCTCCCCGATAACGCGTTTTCTTGAAACACCGACAAGCAAGGGAGAATACCGCGAAAGAATTTCGCACTCTTTCAAAAGGCTTATATCGTCCCTGCGGCTTTTTCCGAAACCGATTCCGCAATCATAACAGAGGCAATCTTCATTTATACCGAAAGAAATTGCCATATCTTTCATTTCACAAAAGAAGGACAAAACATCTTCAACAACACCGTTAGCATATTGAACTTCATCCTTTGAGGATTTTCCGCCGGTGTGCATAAAAATCCATCCTGCGTTATACTCTTTTACCGCCGCCGCCATCCCGTTGTCAAAAATACCGCTTTCATCATTTATTATACTAACTCCGTTTTCCAAAGCGAATTTTGCAACTGCGGGTCTGAAAGTATCAATGGATAAAGGAACTTTAGCATTTTTAACAAGTTCGGGAAGTATTTCAAGCCGTCTTAACTCCTCGGTTTCTGATACTATTGTATTCTTGGGAGCGGTTGAACAAGCACCGATATCAATAATATCCGCACCGTCCCTATAAAGTTTATCAAGCCTTTCGAGTGCATCCGAAAGGCTGTAGAACTTTCCGCCGTCAGAAAATGAATCCGGCGTGATATTCAAAATCCCCATAACAAGAGGACCTTTTTTATCGTTTATTAAATCCTTAAAAGAGAACATTATTTTCCACCCGTTAACAATGACATAACCTCTGAACGAGTTCTTGCATCACTTCTTGCGGCACCTCTGAGGGCCGAGGTTTGTGTAACTGCTCCCGCGGCCTTTGCACCGCGCATTGTCATACAAAGATGCTCTGCTTCAATAATAACCGCAACGCTCTTTGCTCCCAACTCGTCATAGAGGAAATCTGCAATCTGAGTTGTCAAGCGCTCTTGTACCTGGGGACGTTTTGCATACACGTTTACTATACGTGCAAGTTTTGAAAGACCGATTATTCTTCCGTCCTCGGGAATATATGCAATATGTGCTTTACCCACAAAGGGAAGCAAATGATGCTCGCACATTGAATAGAGCGGTATATCACGAACAACAACCATCTCATCATTGCCCGGCTCATTAAACAATTTAAGATGGGTATGGGCATCCTCGGAAAGTCCCGAGAACACCTCCTCATACATTCTTGCAACTCGGTTGGGGGTTTCTTTGAGCCCCTCTCTGTCGGGGTCCTCCCCTATTGCTTCAAGAATATCCCTGACTGCTTTTTCTATTTTTTCTCTGTCCATTTTTATGCCACCTTAAAAGAAAAGACAAATTGAGTTCATCTTCTCATACGTACTGTAATAAACCTTTGCGCCGTTCAAATCGGTTAAAAGACCTGCATCTCTATATATTGTATATATAATACCGGTGTTAAAAAGTGTGTCCTTGGCCTGTTCAAGTGCTGTGGCATCACTGAATCTTAACTCAACGCATTTGAAATTCCTCTGTATTGCATTATACAGTGCATTTTCAACGGATGCTTCAAGTTGTTGACTTTCAACATTATATACAAACGCATTCTCATAAACAAAATAATTATACCTGTTTGCCGTACAAAGAGGGATTGTCTGTTCAATTTCACGATGTTCTAACAGAATATCATTTGTCGTTACGTTAAAATAGGTATGACGGAGCACCTGTGTTGCGGTTTTCGGGTCATCCCAGGTAACATCTACAAAATATCCGTCTCCCTCAAGAACGATATAATTCCACATATGACCGATGTAGTTTTCACCGTCCTCGGTGGACTCACCCGTTACAAGTCTGTTATCAATATTCAATGCATTTAAAAGATACTGAAATGCACGTGAATAGCCCTCACAGGATGCCTTACCCTGAACAAGACATCCGTAGGCATTGTTTGCGTTGGGATATGTTTCGGGGTCAACATAGGAGCAGTTTGTCACGATATAATCGTGAATGTACAATTCCTTTTCATACAAAGAACTGAAATTTTCAGTCCCCTTGATAATAGCGGCAGCAATCGTTTCCAATTCACTCATTTGTTTTTTATATTCTTCCGAACTCATTGAATAAGTAGGTTCAAAATAGGTTTTCAGACCCTCTCTGTAAACCTTGCAATTCAAGCCCAGGCAAAACAGGTCGGGATTGTCGTAGGAAAGTGCCGTGAACATTTTATTGAGATCCACCTCGTTCATTTCAGGCACCTCTACCCTTTCGGGCATATCATATATACTGTCCAATACAACCGTATATAATGTTTGCTCCGCTCCGGTAAGTTCATAATAACAATGTCTGTAGTACCCGGTTCCGTCACCCGAGGGCGGTGCTACCAGGTTAGCGAACTCAGTAGGTTTAAGAGCGGTATCATAAATTGTGTAAATAATCATACCGCTGACAAAAACGGCAACTGCCAAAACCGCAACAATTACGGAAACGATTTTCTTTTTTGTATTATTCATTGCCAATCTCCTTTTCGGAAACATATACTTTAAGTTTTTCTTTTGAGGTTTTCGGAACAAGATACTTAATTTTGTCTTTATTATTTGTAAAATCCACAATGGAAATATCGCTTTTACAATAATTTATAAGTTTTGAAAAAAGTGAATCAGCGGAATTTAAACTATCCGTATTGTAAAAAGCCTCAAATGATGAAACCACAACCTCCGCATTCAGCCTCGAACACTCATAGCCTTTTTCTGTTTCACAGATATATTTCATGTATTTGAACACTTTTTCGGGAGCCAAGGTATTCTCGCCTCTCTTAAGTTCAAGAAACATATCGGGAGTGTCATACTCTATATCCTTATTAACCCTGATCGTCACATCTCCCAAGGCTCTGAAAACAGATTTGTAACCCGTATCGGTAAAAACGGCATATTTATCTATATCAACGCGGAAATCCGTTTCGACGGAAGAAACAAGTTCCGCCGCGCCCTTATCACACAACAACTTATCATAGGTGGTATTACTGCTGTCACTTTTTTTGGTATGGTCAAAAGGTATAACCCTTACTGTTTTATCACCCAAATTTACATCTATGAAATTTATAAACCGAGTTTGTTTTCCGTCATCCGAAGTAACCGCAACAAGAAACAATGCACTACCCTCATAGACAACGCCATCTGTTTTTTCCGTTGTTTCAACAGTCGTTGTGCTTTCCTCGTCGGTTTTATTGAATATATTGTTGAAATCATAATTTAGAGAACGCCAAAGCAAAAATGTTGAAACGGTTCCCAGAACAATTACAAAGCAAATAAACAAACTGATTAAAACAATATTCTTCTTGTTTTTATTTTTACGTTGCAAGTCAAAGCCGTATTTAGCCAAACTAACACCCCGTTGATTTTTATATAATATATTAAGTATAATAAATAATGAAACAAAATACAAGACAAAAAAGGAAAATCATATTTGTATGATTTTCCTTTTCGTCATATTCATTTTTCTTTTCCGCGGTGAGTCGGATTGAGTATCTTTCCTACGCGGGGAACGAGAAAATCAATCCACCAATGAAACCACCTGCCGATTAAAATACATTTGAGTTTTTCCCCGACCTTTTGCGCCTTCTCGTCCGTCCCGGGAACGTATGAGGGATACATTTTAATTTTCTTACCCTTAAACTCAAACTTTAAAATTCTTTCGGCTACCGCCGCCAAGGGACGAATACGCACAACGAGTAGGTTTTCTTTTTCCCAATATGCATAGCATCGAACTGTCATTTGAAGTTCGCCGAGTTTTACTACACCCAAATTTGCTCCACCGTTCATAGAAAGGCGCAATTCGTTTTCAAAGTCGCCGTCCTCTTTCCAACGGAAAGTACAATCGTCATTGTCAAAATCAAAGGACAAATCCGTTATATTCCCTCCCCTGTCCTTTGCAAAAAAGACAATGGGCATGGGCAACACACTTATGGGGAATCCGATAGAATTGATAAACTTACACCTTTTGAGTTTATATTTTTTCCCGTTTATAGTTTTTTCGATATTTTGCCGTTCTTTTACTGTTACATCTGATTTATCGGGTAACAGAATCTTTTGCCCGTGTTTTTCGGAATCAGGTTCAATAAATGCATGAGGCATATACTTCCATATTACATCCAAGGTTTCCTGCAAATCACTATGCTCCGAGGTCATAACAAGACAGGCATTGTAATCTTCAAAAGATATTCCGTATTGGCAGAACATACCCTCACACCTATATGTGTTGGGCATTCCGCCGCATCTCCAGAACCCGCAACCGTAGCCGGCACTTGCATCCGCCGCTTTTTCGCTTACGGAATTATCACTTATAAATCCCGTCGCTTCTTCAGTCCACCGTTTCGGTATAACCTGGCATCCGTCAAACACACCTTTGTTTTGATAGCAAAGAATAAATTTTGCCATATCTTCGGTTTTGAGCATAAGTCCCCAACCGCCCGTTTCAACACCGTCGGGAGAATGTTCCCAGAAAGGAACATCAATTCCGAGAGGTTCATAAAGCCGAGGAGTGAGATATTCCGTTATGGACATACCGAGAATTTTACACAGCATTTTGGATGCAACATAATAATTATCGTTGACATACCGCCAACTTGTGCCGGGTTCAAAAATCCATTTTGCACGGATGAATGAATCCATCCAATCATCACTTTTACTGCCCCTTATGGAAGTCTGCTTTCCGGCGGTCATACATAAAAGATGATGAATGGTCAATTTCTCAAGGTTTTCGTCCCTCTTTTTACCCCTTAATTCAGGGAAAACATCAAGAAGTCTTGTATCTTTTTTAACTTTACCCTCATCCAATGCAAAGCCGTAAGCCGTTGCAAGAAAACTCTTGGAAACCGAATACACCATATGGGGGATTTCGGCAGTCAAAGGACTGCTCCATGCTTCACAGGCTACCTTGCCGTCACGCAAAATCATTAAACTGTGAACATTTATGCCGCGATATGACATTTCCTCGGTCATCTTTGTGATAACCGAGGAATCAATGCCTACCGATTCGGCACTTTTGGCTCTTTCAATTGTTTTTGACTTTACCAAATCCGTGCCTCCGCTTATTCAAATTCTTCGTAATCTTTAATATGTTCGGATTCGTAACCCTTGTAAATATCAACGCTACGAATATGCCATTCAACAAATCCGTAATCTTTAGCCATTCTGTCTGAAGCGTCCTTCCATTTGCGGGCAACATCAACTGTTTTTGCGAAAAGGTCTTCAACATTCTCAGGGCTCTGTAAATCCGTTGATTTTGCGCCGGATTCCTCAACCATCTTTTTTATAGCACCGGGATTGTCCATAACGGGACAGGGACGGAGCATATTGTGTGAGAAAGGCTGACGTGCTTTGTATGCCATAAATATCGGACTCTTGAGAGCGTCAATAATGTGTTTGTCCTTGTCTTTGATATTCACATTAGAATAGTGCGCAAATACGCAGGGTTCACAGTCACCGTTTGCGCTGATATGGAAATACTGCTTACCGCCGGCAACACAGCCGCCCACATATTCGCCGTCATTGAAGAAATCAATGGTGAAGAAGGGCTTAACCTCTTTGAATCTCCATTTACGTATTTGATTGTACATCAATTCACGCTGCTCCGCAGTTGCCATGAGTTCGGGAGTTGAGCCGCAACCCACGGGAACGAAAGTGAAATACCATGCAAAGAGAACACCCTGTGAAATAAGGAAATCCGCATATTCATCGGAAGCAATAACATCCGCGTTAAGTTTTGTATAGCAAAGAGAAGCGCCAAATGGAACACCGCGTTTTTTAAGACGTGCCATAGCGGAAACAACCGCTTTATATGTACCGTTTCCTCTGCGGGCATCGGTTGTTTCCTCGTTACCCTCAATAGAGAATGTAAGGAACATATTGCCCACATTTTTAAGTTCGTCGGCAAAAGCATCGTCGCAAAGAGTACCGTTTGTAAATGTGATAAACAAACAATCGGGATTTTCTTTACAGATACGGATAAGGTCATTTTTACGAACAAGGGGCTCGCCGCCGGTGTAAAGATAAACGTATGTACCAAGTTCCTTGCCCTCTGTAATAACCTTGTTTATATCGTCATAGGTCATCTGAAGATGATTGCCGTACTGAGCCGCCCAACAACCCGTGCATTTAAGATTGCAAGCCGTAGTAACATCAATAAGTATCGCCCACGGTATATTGCAACCGTGTTCTTTCATTGCGGCAAGTCTTCTGTCGTAACTTTTTACAACCGTGTTTATAAACGGCGGAATAAGTTTTTGAATAACGTCGGGGTCGGTATCCATAATAATCCTTTTAATGAGAGTTGCCCACTCATTACCCGGTCTTGAAAGCCTCTCTTTAAGACCTCTCAAGGTTTTGTGGTGAATTTCCTCTTTGACCAATTTATCTCCGAAATCTATAAGTTTAAAAAGATTTTTGTCGTAATCTTTTCTGACGTACTTAATAGCTTCTTTGATAATTATAGCAATCGCTTTTTGTTTAAGTGCCATTTTCCATCCTCTTTTCACCAATTTAATTGCCATTCTTCAGTCTGAACACCCTCGAATGTAGCAGAACCGCTTATAGAACCTCTGTGAGCAGAGCCGTCTATATGTAGCGGAATTGTGTAATTTGCTTTGGTTACATAACCGTCTGCATTTATTCTGAGTTCAATACTTGAACCTTGATAAACTATATCCGCAGAATCAACTTCCATAAAGCTTATATCAAAATTTGCAACATCAAGATAGCCCACGGAAGCGGCATTGTGTTTGGGAACTTCGTACATTCCCACACTTTCCTCTATCAGCTTAATTTTTATAACGTATTCGCTACCCGAACGTTGAACGGATGCGGTAGAAATGCCGTCTTCCGTCAGAGTAAAACTACCTCTTTTCGGAAGAATAATGGGTACTGTTTCGCCCTCGGAATTCACGGCTTTACCGTTTTGGTAGGAAAGAGTTTCCTCAACGGGTTTAACAACCCAACCGATCATAAGATTTGCAATACCCTTTACTATATCACCGCCGGTACATTCCTTGACGTCTGCAGTAAATCCTTCGGTATGATTAACGGTAAGATTTCCCGTATATGCCTTTGTTTTATTGACTGCATTTTTCGCCTTTGCTAAAATCTCTGCCCTGCTCCAACCGGACGGGTCGGGAAGTGTGTTATTATTCGGAGTATAGGAATTGTCAATACTGCCGAGATTCCCCGAAACGTTATTTCCGCCGTCAACTACCCCACCGATATTTTCGTCTTCCTTATCATTGTTTTTCTCGGTAGCCGCAAAGGTCAATCCCTCTTTATAAACTATTGAGTTTTCCGTTGTATTGTTTATAACATATTTTGTAGTTTCCGGAGATTTCAAGGAAATATTACCCTTGACCACAAGACAAATAAGGACAACAACAGTAAGTAAAAGTGCAACTTCTATAAGAATTATAGCCATTTTATTATATTTTGAACTCAAAAGCCTGTTAAACTTTGAATCAGAATCTTTCTTGTTTTTTATTGTCCTCACCACCTCGGTTTTTATTTTACAGTATCATTGTTAATATTATGTTAAATTACAGAATTACCGAAAATACTGTTCCCTCATTAACTTTGCTTTTCACGGTTATTTCACCGTCAAGCATATTTACAACCTGTTTTACAAGTGCAAGACCCAATCCGTTTCCCTCTTGGGAGTGGGATGTATCGCCCTGATAGAATTTATCAAAGCAATGTTTCAAAGTATATTCCGACATTCCGCATCCGTTGTCTGTAATTTTAACGAATGCTTTTCCGTTTTTGTTTTTCAATCGACTTCTAAAGTTCCGCCGAAATCCATAAATTTAACCGCGTTGGAAATAAGGTTATTCCAGACGATTTCCAAAAGACTTTTGTCGCTTTCAAGGAGGAATTCATCCAAATCCGCTTTGATTGTTATATTCTTTTCATCCAACGCATCTTCAAATGACAAAATGCAATACCTGAGTTGCTCGTCAAGTGAAAACTTTTCTTTTTGGATTATTTCCTGATTTTCTATTTTGTTGAGTTTCAAAATATTTGTTACAAGATTTGACAGGGAGTCACCGGCTTCTAAAAGACGTTGCAGGTATTCCGTTCTTTTTTCTTCGGACAAGTTCTTGTTTTGAAGCAAGTCCGCATATCCTTGAATAACACTTAAAGGCGTCTTTATTTCGTGGGAAACGTCGGCAACAAAATCGTTCCTCATGTTTTCCAAAGAAGAAATTTCCGCAAGCATTTTGTTAAAATTCAAAGCAAGGTAATCCATTTCGCTTTTCGGCTTGTCAAAATAAACGGGGACTCTCGCGGTGAAATCACCTTTTGCCACAAGTTTTGCCGTGTCGCAAATAGATTTGATTTTGTTGTAGTAAACCCGTCCTTTTACCGCATAAACCAAACAAGTGGAAACAATACAGCCGAACAAAAGATACAAAAAACAAAACAAGGACATCTCATACCTTGCCGCATCCCTGCCCAGCAAAGCAACTAAAACAAAAATCAAAATCGTTCCGTTAAGCGCGATGATAAAAAACACGGAAATAAATTCAATAATAAAACTTCTTAACCTGCTGGCAAAGGCTTTTTCACGTTCGCTTCTTTTCATACAAGTACCACCGCTTTGTATCCGAGTCCGTGAACCGTAACAATTTCAATGTCTTTACACTCGGAAATTTTACTCCGAAGTTTTGTGATGCAAACATCAACGGTTCTCGGTGCGCTTTCGCTGTCATAGCCCCAAAATTCGTTCATGAGTTGGGTTCTTGTAAATGTATGTTTGGGGTAGGATAGGAATTTAAACAGTATGTTAAATTCCTTGACGGAAAGTCCTAAATCCCTCCCGTTCAGGTAGGCGGCACTTTCAACGGAATCCAGTTCCAAGTCACCAATGGTAATTTTCTTTTTGTTGGTAATGTTGGCTCTCCTTAAAATTGCCTCAATTCTGAAAACCAATTCTTTCATTTCAATGGGCTTCACAAGATAATCGTCAATGCCTATTCGGTAACCTCGCTCCTTTGACCTTATATCGTCACGTGCGGTCAGAAACAAAATGGGCACATCTTTGTTTATGCCTCGAACCTGCTCCGCAAATTCGAATCCGTCGATATCTTTCATCATAATATCGGAAATAATAACATCAACGGACAGGCTTTCCATTTGTTCAAGCGCTTCGGCGGCGCTATGGCACCCCACAACACTGTAGCCGCTGTCCGTAAGATATGAGCAAACTATTCTGTTAAATTGAACATCATCTTCAACAACTAAAATGCAAACCATCTTGGCACCTCCAAACACAAAGAAATTCTACGTCAACAATGTTAAGATTTTGTTAAACAAAGCCGCCGAAAAACAAAAACTTCAAGGGGCACGGTTAAATACCCTTTGAAGTATTTTTGGGTTTAATTAACTTTTCAACAGGAAGTTGTGCAAGTATGATTGCCAGGAATACAAGGCAACATCCGAATATCTCACTACCCGAAAGTCTTTCACCGAAAACGGCTCCTGCCAAAGCGGCAAAAACGGATTCAAGACTCATTAAAAGGCTGGCAACGGTGGGATTCAGATTTTTCTGGGCTACAATCTGGAGAGTAAAAGCAATACCCGAGGACATAACACCTGCATAGAAAACCGAGAACCATGCGTTTGAAATTGCCTGTGGGTCGGGATTTTCAAAAGCGAACATACCTATTGCGGAAATGACCGCGGAAACGAAAAACTGAACAAGGGAAAGCCGAACTCCGTCAACAGTTTCAACGAAGTGGTCAACAATCATAATCTGTACCGCAAACAGAAATGCACAAAGTATGAGAAGAATATCGCCGATACTTATCCCCCCCACATCAGTAACGCAGAGGAAATACATACCACAGGTGGCAATAACTATGCAAAGCCAGAGAATCGGTTTTACCTTTCTTTTAAAAACCAAGCCGATAAGGGGCACCATAAGAATGTAAAGAGTTGTCAGAAAGCCCGCCTTGCCCACACTTGAATACATAATTCCGTACTGCTGTACCAGGGACGCAAAGCACACGGACGCTCCGCAAAGAACACCGCCCAAAATTAGCCGTTTTGAAAAGAATGTTTTGTTTTCGTTGTGAGGTCCGTCCCCCGCAAGTTTTTTGTTTCTTTTCATTACTGCAAAAGAAACAGGGGTCAAAACAACTACTGCAAGGCAGGACCTTAAACACAGAAAAGTGAAATTACCGATTTCCTTTAAGCCCTCGCTTTGAGCCACAAAGGCTGTACCCCAAATAAAAGCCGCCAGCATTAAAAGAAATGATGATATAATAGTTTTTGATTTTGAAACTTTTTCCGACATAATAACCTCTATTTTTTATTAGTACGGGAGAATAATACCACATTTTTCCCATTTATACAACAAAAAACTGCCCAACTAAAATTAGTTTCGGCAGTATTTTTTGTTTTATTATTATAATTATTTTAAAATATCAAAACGAAAAAGCCTTTTTGTAAAACCTGAACGTATGAAAGAATCACAAATTTTGTCTTACTAACTGTGCTCTCAACTTATCTCTTTCAATTTTGTCCAAGGGTCTGTCAACGGAAAGTGATATCGTGGCGGGTTGCATTTGAATCATAAGAGCCTCAACACGTGAACAATCCATATTGATTATGCCCTTAACGGCACCGAGACGCACTAATGAAATAAGTTCCATAAATTCGTTTGTATCAATCATTCTTGCGTATTTCAAAACTCCGTAGGCTCTGAAAATTCTGTCCTCGGTAACGGGCGCTTTGAATATTTCCTCCCTTGCAACCCGTTCCTGTGCCGCAATTTGAAGGGCTATTGATTTTAAATTTTCAACAGCGGCTTTTTCGGAAATTCCCAGGGTAATTGTGTTGCTCAAGCGGAACAAATCCCCTTTTGCCGCCGCGCCCTCGCCATAGGAACCGCGCAGAGAAAGTCCCAATTTTGAAACGGTCGTAATAAGTTTTGTAATTTGAGAGGAAGCAACAAGGGCGGGAAGATGCAAAACAACCGACGCTTTCATTCCCGTACCCAAAGCCGTGGGGTCCTGGGTAAGATAGCCCAATTTGTCATCAAAAGCAAAATCAAGTTTTTCACTTAACTGACTGTCTATTCTGTCGGCGGTTCTGTACGCCTCATCAAGAGCAAATCCGGCATACATAACCTGGAGTCTGATATGGTCCTCTTCATTGAGCATAATACTGACGGCTTCATCCTCCGTAAGAAGAAGCGCCCTGCCATCCCGGGATGAAGCAAATTCGGGACTCACGAGATGCCTCTCCGCCAACGAAACGACCTCGGACTGTGAAAGTGTTTTCATCTCATAGTAGTTAAATGCGTAGTCCTTTACCGTTTCGGCGGCGGACTTGATAACGGAATTCACCTTTAATTTATCCTGCATTGAAAGACGTGCGGGAAAGGGATATTGTACTACATTACGGGCAAGGTGGATACTGGTGCTTATAACAACATCATTTTGGGCGCCCGTGCCCAAATACCATTTTGCACTCATTGTTCCTCGCCCCCCACACTTAATATTGCGTTTATTTCATCACGGATTCTTACTGCGGATTCAAAATCCTGTTCACGAACGGCTTTTTCCAACTGTTCTTTTAATATCATCAGTCCGTCCCCACCTGTTTTTGTATGCGTAGGTTTTTTGCCCATGTGGGTGCTTTTACCGTGAATACGTTGCAATGACGGAAGAAGTTTGTCGTAAAATGCGGAGTAACATTCGGCACAACCCATTTTACCGTCTTTTGCAATTTCCTCAAAACTTTTGTTGCAAAAGGGACAACGGGCGGAATTGGAGGGATGCTCCCCTTTTAAAAGGAAATCCCCTAAAAAATCGGAAAAGCCCAGACCGAAGCCTGAAAAAGCCTCGCCGTAGCCCAAGGATCTGGCACAGTCGGAGCAAAGGTGTACCTCTGCCGCTCTTCCGTTTATAATTCGTTTCATGTGCATATTTGCTTCATTTTTATTACAGTTCTGACAAAGCATACCACTCACCTCTGTTGCTCATATTATACGACAAAATTTTAAACAATTCAATACAAGTCTATGAACTTATTTTACATATCAAATTCATTCGGCTCTTCATCGTCAAATTCGCCGTCGAACAGATAATCAAACTCGTCGGCATACTCGTACTCGTATTCATCCGAAATCAAATCTCTTATGTCGGCAGGACTGTGCTTTTTGTATTTATCAAAATCAAAACTGTAGCCCATCATTCTCGCCACCTTTCAATGATATTTCGGTTTTATTCTTTTCCTCAAACAAACATATATTCCTTTTGTAACAAAAAAAACGGAATAACATATTATGCATTGAAAGGGGGTTAAGAGAATGGGTTGCTTCTTCAACAACGGTAATAGCTGCACTTGGATTATCATCCTTATAATCCTCGTTTTGTTCTGTGGTAACGGCGGTGGCTGTGCACCTTGCAACAACGATTGCGGTTGTAACAACAACTGCGGTTGCTGCTAATTGAGTAAAAAACAACAAGCTCACCAAAAGGTGGGCTTGTTGGATTGTTATTTAAAGAATGATTATTCTGCAATTTCAAATGTTTTGGTAATTGTTTTTTCTTCAAAACTAAACAATTCTTCTATTTCAACCTCGACATCTGTTGTTGTATCATTTAATTCGTATGCCACTTCAACCTCAAGTGACGCACCCTTTTTTATTTCTTTAGTCTGATTGTCCAATGAGTATTCCGCATCGTCACTCAAAAAATACGACTCATTTAAACCGACACCGTTCTGATATGCCTGGTCATCAAACGCAGCCACAAACGATGTTGGATTGTCACCGTTCACATTTGTAAAAATGTATTTGACAATAATTACATCGTTTCCTTCAAAATCTTTAACAAGACGAGAAGAAGAAATTTCAACACTATAATCCCCAAGCGCTGAATCATCTTCCGCATTAGAGCTTGCAGCACTATCCACACCTTGATTCACAGTAGTTGACGAGTCTTCGCCGCTTGCAACAGCAAACACAAAGAACAAAGCAACAACCAGCACTACAAATAAATAATTTTTCCTTTTCATTTTAAAACGCCATTACTTTTATATATTTATAACTACCAATGTAGCTATTATATACATTATCACATCAATAAAATCACCGGTTCCGCTTATTATGCCTATGCATTGTAAAGATTCCCAAATCAGACCGCAAAAAACTACAATAGCAAATATAACGCGATTGTTCTTTTCCTTTAAAACAATGCGTATAATACACGAAAAACTTAACGCCCAAAGGAAATCAACAAAATAATATTTCACAAATGAACTTTCAATAAATGAGAAATGATTAGCATACAATTTCGTTGATACAATTTGATTAAGCCAAATTGATATATTCGAAGAAGGTCTAAACATTACATATATCATACATCCTAATGTCAATGAAACTATTGACAGAAGAAATAATTGTAATTTCTTTTTATTCATACCAGAATTACAGTCATAATTATGACTATTGTCAACAATTTTTTCACATTTATGCTAATAATAGAATGTGAGGATGATACGAATTGATAAGTTACAAACCCTTTTGGGAAACACTGAAAAAACGCAACATATCAACCTATACTTTAATAAACAAATACAACATCAGCAGTGCTACCATTGACAGAATGAAAAAAGGCAACGGGATCAGCACTATGAAAATCAACGATTTTTGTCGAATTTTAAATTGCAATGTAAGCGATATAATTGAGTACATTGATGATGAAAACTAACAAGTATTCAAATTTTTTCATCCGTTAGCCGAGTGTCCGAAACACTCGGTATTTTTTTAAAATTTATTTACTTAATTATAAAAACAAATAGAATAAAAAAACACAGCGTCCCAAGTTTAAGTCAGGTCGCTGTGTTTTTAAAATACAAACATTATTAAAATATTACCGAAAGAACAACGCTTCCAACGCTTAAAGCCATAAGTCCTGCAAGGATTATGCATATTGTTCTTTTTGCTTTTTCCGAAAACATTATTCAATACCCAGGAGAGTTTTCACGCTGTCGGAAATAACCGAAAGTTTTTTCTCCGCTTCCTCTCTTGAATTTGCTTTTGCGGTAATGTAAATTTTGATTTTCGGCTCCGTGCCCGAGGGTCTTACTATTACCGTATCGCCGCTTTCCATTCTGTAAGAAAGGACATTTGATTTGGGAAGTCCCGTTTCGCCGTCGGTTGTTTTGCCGGTTTTGTAGTCACCGACCCAAACAACTTTACTGCCGTTGATTTCTTTCGGGGGCTCGTTTCTCAAAGACTCCATCATATCCGCCATTTTCTGCATACCGGCGGCACCCTCAAAGGCATAGTTGTCAAGTCGGTTGAAGAAATAACCGTATTTCTCATAGACGCTGTTCATAAACTGCCAGAGAGTAATGCCCTGTGCTTTGTAGAAAGCCGCCATTTCGCAGATAATCATTGCGGCATTAACGCCGTCCTTGTCACGTGCATGAGCACCCGTAAGGTAGCCGTAACTTTCCTCAAGACCGAGAACATATCTGTCCGCCTCGCCTTTTTCGTCAAGTTCCGTAACAAGTTCTCCAATGTATTTAAAGCCTGTAAGGAGATCCGCCATTTCTGCTCCGTATTCCTTACATATTGCGGAAATCAGAGGAGTTGTAACAATGGTTTTTACAACAACCGGTTTCTCGGGAAGTTTACCCTTTTCTTTAAGTTGGGAAAGCAAATATTCACAGAGCATTGCTCCAACCTCGTTACCGGTCATAAGTTTATATTCGCCGTTATCACGTACCGCAATACCCACGCGGTCACAGTCGGGGTCCGTTGCAATCATAAGGTCGGCGGGGAATTCCTCCGTCATTTTGAGACCTTCCTCAAACACCTGACGAATTTCGGGGTTGGGGTAGGGACAGGTGGGGAAATTGCCGTCGGGTTTTTCCTGGGCTTTTACCACTCTCAAATCCTCAACGCCCAATTTTTTGAGAACACGGCGAACAGGCTTGTTGCCCGTTCCGTTGAGGGGCGTATAAAGGATTTTAAGACCCGATTTTTTCACAACATCGGGATTAACGGAACATTCAAGGACTTTTTCAATGAATTCGTCCTTGAGCCAATCCTCAATATAATCCACCAGATCATTTGCGAGGGCCTCTTCAAAGTCCATACGCTTAACGCCGTCAAACATATCAACTTTTTTCATATACTCATACGTCTTTGCGGCGGCTTCGTCGGTAATCTGGAAACCTCTGGGGTCATAGCACTTGAAGCCGTTATACTTTGAGGGGTTGTGGCTTGCCGTAAGAACAATGCCGGAAGAACAGCCCAATCTTCTCACTGCAAAAGAAAGCATGGGAGTGGGCATAAGTTCGGGATAAATATACACCTTGATACCGTTTGCGGCAAGAACACCTGCGGCACACTCTGCAAAAACATCGGATTTAATGCGGGAGTCATAGGCAATGGCAACGCTGGGCTCGTCGAATTCTTCGTTAAGATAATCCGCAAGTCCCTGTGTTGCCTGACCTACGGTATAGACGTTCATTCTGTTTGTACCCGCACCGATAACACCGCGAAGACCGCCTGTGCCGAATTCAAGATTTTTATAAAATCGGTCGAGTATTGCTTCCCCGTCACCCTCTATGGATTTGAGTTCTTCCTGTAAATCCTCGTCAAGAACCGCTTTTTCTTTCCATAAAGCATAAAGAGCATTTATATCATTCATCGGAATCTCTCCTTAAATAAAATTCTTTAACTTTAGAATTATATCATTAAAAATCAACAAAATCAATTATCTTATGAAATTGGTACGAATTTTCTGTTCTCCGGCAGGTCTTTCGATACCGTTTGCTTTGCCTGTCTCAATGCATTTGAGAAGCCATGCCATATTTTTGCCGAGAGTTCTCATAATCTGCAAGCCCTCAAGGTCTTGGAGAACATCCTCCGCCTTTGAGCCGTGTACCATATTCCAATATCCCGAGGAAACAATGGGCATATTGTTAATTGTGAAATACTTATTAAGCACCTCAAAAGCGGCGGTTGAACCTGCTCGGCGGCAACTGACAACAGCGGCAGCGGGTTTGTATTTGAAATTCCTGCCCCCTGCATAGAACGCCCTGTCAAGAACGGCACAAATTGTTCCCGAGGGTGCGGCATAATGGACGGGAGAGCCTAAAACAATTCCGTCCGCCTCTGCTGCTTTATCAATAAGAGTATTTGCAATATCATCGTCAAATACACAGTGACCGTCATTTTTCACACAACCGCCGCAACCGATACAACCGCGCACGGGCTTGTTACCCAGCCAAAATATCTCCGTATCAATGCCCTGTGCATTGAGTTCTTTTTGAATTTCGCAAAGTGCGGTATGGGTGCAACCCTTTTCGTGAGGGCCGCCGTTTACA
This sequence comes from Acutalibacteraceae bacterium, assembly GCA_051892415.1. Lineage (GTDB taxonomy): Bacteria > Bacillota > Clostridia > Oscillospirales > Acutalibacteraceae > DTU089. The sequence goes on from JBJFGF010000020.1 coordinate 17,599, forward strand.
AGTAAAATTTTCATTTAATTACCTCTTTCAATTATGTTTAAAATATCTTTTGGACTATCTACAATATATTCGGGACAAAGGTTTTCTAAAACCTCTTTATCACGAAAACCCCATGTGACCGAAACACAGGGCAATCCCGCATTTTTTGCGGTTTCAATATCAACCTCGGAGTCCCCTATGTAAATTGTGCTTTCTTTCAGGGCTTCTATTTCCGACATTGCTCCGAAAACGCCGTCGGGAGCAGGTTTTTTTCCCACCCCCGTCCTTTCGCCGTAGGCACAGTCATAAAGGCCGCTGAAATAATCCTCCATCAAGGTCTTTACGGCAAAGTCCGCTTTGTTGGAAACAACCGCAATTTTTATGCCCTTTAATTTTAAAGTTTTCATCAAATCAATTATGCCGTCGTATGCTTTCGTTAGAATTGCGGAATGGTTTTTATAGTATTCTTTAAAATCCGAAAAGCATTTATCAACAATTTCTACGGGGGTATTCTCGGGAACGGCTCGTTCTATTAAACGGCGAATACCGTTACCCACAAAGGCCCGTATTTCTTCTGTGGAACGTATGGGCAATGAATTATTCACAAGGGCGAAATTCACGCTGTCACGCAAATCCCCCAAAGTATCAAGCAACGTTCCGTCAAGGTCAAAAACAACTGATTCAATCTTCATCTTCCGGACACTCCAAATTCACAACCGTGTAACTTCTGTTAAGAGCAGGTAAAACTTTATCTTTCAAATCCGCGGTTTTAAACTTAACTGTTGCGGTGTTCACACAGGGGTGACAGGCAAAATACTCGTCTTCAAACACATTTTTTTCAATAAGAAGTTCAACATTCTCATCCTTGTCGAACATCAAGGAAAGAACTGTCAAAGAGCCTGGGGAAACATTAAGAAGTTCCTCCATTTTCTCACCGCTTGCAAAAGAAAGTCGGGAAGAATTTATCTGTGCGGACAAATACTTTGTTTTAAATGTCATATCTCCGGGAATCAGGAGCATATAGAACTTTGTCTGTTGGCGGTTGCAAAGAAGAAGATTTTTGCAAATCTTTGCTCCGATCACTTTTTCAACTCCCTCGCAAAGTTCGATTGTTGCCGCCTCGTCATGTTCGGCTCTCACGTATTCCACTCCGTTTTCTTCAAGGAAAAGATAACTCTGCATCTCCTTTTGTGTGAGGGTGGAGTCTGGATGAGTTGTAAAAGTTTTTTCGTTGATATACATAATAGTTCTCCGTGCATTATATTTCCATACAATAATAACCCTTTACAGAAAAAGTGTCAATGAATAAACCGTAAATTCACTTTTTTAGCAAAAAACAACCGCGAAATCCTAAACAGAAGTCGCAGTTGTTTTTTCTTAATAAAGCCCCAGCGTTTTTTCTGCGGCTTCACGTATTGCAAAGCCCGTAAGAATTGTTCCGTCGGAATTGTATTTTTCCGTCAAATCCTTAAGAATCGCAAAATTCTCCTCCGTAGGATTTTCCCATTCATTACAGATTGCATCCAACAAGTCACAACACATTGAAAATTTCTTCGTCCATTTACCCAATTCCGCAAAAATCGGGAATTCGTCACTTTCAAGTAAATTAAGGCACTCCCTCATTTTACCGATATATTCCTTAAACTCTCTAAGTGCCTTCTCTTTGTTGCCGTCAGCCAAGATTTTTCTGATTTTTCCGAGAGTTGAACTCATAATACCGCCGCTATATCTTGAAAGGCAGGAAACGCCTAAATTGTCCCCAAAGTATTTAAAGACTTCCGCTTTTTCTCCCAAAAGTTCCTCATAGGCATTTTCGAGGGATTTTTCGGAACAGTAAGCGTGAGGATTCCAAAGGTAATCCCCGATTGTCATAAGGGGAATTTTTGAACACTCCGCATATTCCATAACATTTGCAATAAATCCCTCGGAGCATTTATACAGTTCTTCGTCCCTGCCGATAATTGCACCCAGGTGCATTTCCTGGTACATTTCACAGTCGTTAACCGGATAATTGTCCCAGAAAAGCGGTTTATGTCCTGTTGAACGGAGGAGTTCCTCGGACTCTCTCACGGTAAGGACTCTCGAACAAATCTCCGCACCCGTCCAGAACATTTTAACATCCTTCGGAATATTCCGACCGAATTTAGAGATATAGTAACCTTTTTCGTCACCGCTGTACTGGGTGGGACAAACAGTAAGCGATATTACATTATCAAATTTTTTGAGAGCGTTGTACGTTTTATTTATAAGTTGAATATGAGCGTCAACTATGCCGTCAAATGCGGCTTTGTCATCTTCATAACAAAACTCCGTTGGAATGTCGTCAAGGAGCAAGCCGAAGTTTCTTATGCCTAAGGCATAAATGCTTTTGATTTTTTCAATAAGCAAATTGAAATCTTCTTCCGAGGTGTATTTATACGAAAGTCCCGGACCGACGCACCAAAAGAAATCCATTTGATTTTCCGTTGCAAAATCAAAAAGTTTCTTCAGAGCATTCAACTCTTTTTCGGGGTAAAGTTCACGCCATTTTTCCCTATGATAAATATCATCCTTGGGAGCATAGTAATAGGTATTCATTCCGTATTTTGCCATAAGGCTCATAACCGAAAGTCTTTTTTCTTCCTCCCATGTTTTGCCGTAAAACCCCTCAATGTAACCGCGGGTTTCAAAAAGCGGATAATCTTCAAGTTCACCCGTTTTGAGTTCATTCTTCTCTATGAACTTACAAAGGGTGTTAACAGCCCTGAACACTCCCCGTTTTGAAGAGGCTTCAATAACCGTACTGTCTTTATTCACGGTTATAAAGTATTTCTCGTCCGTCAAAGAGGATGTTTCCTCAATATATGTAGTTTTTTTGCTGTCGGCAATTTTGATTTCGACCTTGAATCCGCCCTTTATTCCGATACCGTAGGCCTGAAAAATATTTTCTGCAATATTTCCGTAATCTCCCGAAACAGTAACCGATTTTACGGTAATGCTTTCGCCGTCCAAGTTGTTTTTTTGAGGTATGGGGTAAATCATAAGTGTTTTATCTCCTCTTTGTATTTTCTTATAAGTTCACTGTTAATTTCATCACCGCCGTCAACATTTGCACTTGCAAAATGCTCAGGCACAAAACCTTTTTTTACACATATATCAACGGTTTCCGCCACAACAGCATTAAGAATCAACGCTCCGCTTACTGTTGAAGTAGGGCAAACTTTTCCGTCAACACCGTCAACGCTTATACAGGCATCTCCCACGCAACCGAAATTGTCCAACACAATATCTGCAATTTCGCAAAGTCTTTTTCCGCTTTTGTGACGGGATTCTGCCGAATATGTATGTCGGGTATTTGTAAGAGCAATAACTTTGACGCCCCGCTCTTTACAAAGGAGAGCCATATCAATAACTACTCCGTTTCTTCCCGAGTTGGAAATTATAACAATAACATCATTTTCTTTAATATTATAATCCTCAAAAAGTCTTTGGGCGACACCCTCGACACGCTCTGCCTCGGTACTTTCCGAAGCGGAAATATGGAGCATTAAAGTCGGCTCCAAAATGGGTTGTATTTTTACAAGTCCTCCGGCTCTGTAAAACAATTCTTCCGCAAGCATATGGGAGTGTCCCGTACCGAAAAGAAATATCTTTTTATTTCCCGTCAACGCGTCGCTGAAAAGTACTGCCGCCTGTTCAATAGATTGTGCGCCGTACGCGGCAATACGATCAAATATTTCCTGATTTATTTTTATATATTCCAGATACTTTTTCAAAACATTTCCCTCGCAATTTTCAAAGCGCTTTCTTCCGGGGGCGTGGTAAGAAGTTCAATTTTTAATTGGGGGTAAAATTCTCTTATATCGTCTACGAAGCAAGTCCTGAAAAACTCGTTATTTTGAAAAACTCCTCCGTAAAGTGAAAGCAAAGTGCATTTTTTAATCTCATTAAGGAGCATAAGAACTGTTTTTGAAAAGAAATGGGCTTCATTCATAATAACTGTTTTTGCTACAAAATCATCCTCTGCAACCTGCGCCACCTTTTCGGAAAAGCCCGCCAAAACATCTTTGGTCATTTGGGGAGAATGGATTTTTCCTATTATATCTCTAAAACAATCAACCCCGAAAAACTCCTCAGCCGCTTTAACAAGTGGTGTGTTTTTTCCTTCGTCACAAAGCATTGCACAGGCTTTTAAGGAATTCAATGCTATTGAATAAGCCGAGCCCTCGTCACCGATAATATGCCCCCAACCGCCTTTGGTTTTGATAATATTATTCTCATCAGTTCCTGCGACGATAGAGCCTGTCCCGCAAATTGCAACAGCGCGGCGCAAATCCTCTCCCGAGGATGCCAGGGCAACAAAAACATCACTGTTCATACGGATTTTTTCGGCATCAATTATGCCGTTGCAAAGTTCATAAACTGTTTTTTCATCTGCAATATCATCCAAAGCGGAACAACCGATAAATGCTCCTTTAAAAGTTGTTTTCCCAAGGGCATTATTGATGTTCTCCATAATATCGGAAAGGTTTGTCCGTGCTTTTTCCGTTCCTACGGAATAAAAGTTCATGCTTTTACCCTCTGTTTTAAAAAGTATATTTCCTTTTTCATCGGAAACCGCCGCAACAGTACGGGTGCCGCCTCCGTCAATACCCAGATAATACTCCACGAAAAAACCTCCTTTGCTCTATTATTTATTTAATTCAGCCGCCATTTCAACAAATCCGTTCATAATCGAAGAACCCGTCTTACAACCGAGAGAAACAAGTTCATGATAATGATTGACAGGGTCGCCCATTGTATAGTCATTATCGGGAACAATGTATCCGATTTCGTCATTTGCAAGACCGAACACTATAGTATCTTCCCCGAATATTTCCCTGATTGACGGAACACCGAAATCCCTGTGTTTAATTGAATTTTCCGCGTAAAGGGATTTCCCGCCCGTCAATAAATCGCAACAGAATTCGCCGGGAACCATTGCAATTTTCAGTTCTTTGCCAAGTTCCAGGAAACCTATTTCCGAATACACGGCATACTGTTTTTCGCCCTCAACAATAACCTTATAATTGGCAAGTTTAAGTTTCCCCGCCGCCGCCATAAGAGGATTTTCTATGGGGATTTTAACTTCCTTTAATCTGATATTAAGAATCGGTTCGACTTTCTTCTCTTTAACCGGCTCCCAATCCTCGCACCACAGGGTATATTTCCCGCCGTTTTGTGAGGCTTCGGCAGTTTCTTTGAGTATTTCTTCATTGTTGTAAAGAATACTGTCTTTCTTTATTTCACCGAGAGTTTTTGTAAGAGCAAGAGTAATTCTGCCTATTTCCCTACCGAAACGGGCGGACTGTTCATACCTGTGTTTAAGGTGCAAGCCGTCATTTGTAACGCCGCAGGACATATAAATGGCACAGATTGCTCCGTTAAAGAACATAAAATTATATCCCGCTTTATTTATTATTTCACCCATATAGTAAACATATTCACCGCAAAGGCGACGTCCGGAGCCGACTTCACTTTTCACGGGCAAACCCGCAACATCCGGATGCGCGGGAAGATTCACAATAATTGTAGGGGTTTTATTTTTGTCATCCGGAGTAAAAGTCAGCCTTGTAATATCGGTAACAACACTTGGTGCCGAAGGTCTGTTTTTATTTTTAAAATAATTTTCGGTAATATCTTTTCGGGCAACGGTCATTTCACCCTTGCACATATCATTTACCGCATTTATAAGTGTATCGCTTATGCGCTCGAAAAGAAAACGCATATACTGCTCGTCCGCACCACGTTCAAGAACACCCTTACCCGTGTATTTGCGTTTAAGATTTCTCAACAGTTTGCCCGGAAATTCCGTCCACAGGCCCTCCGTATCAACGCAACTGTGTGAATGGGTGGCAAATACATTTATTGATGCGATTTTCCCGTCAGGGTAAAGTTTCAGGAATTTTTCCGTAAACTTCTTTCTTATTACTCTGATATCACCGTTTGTTATACCGATACAGTCAACGGTACAAAAAAGAGAAATTCCCCTACCCGAGCCGTCGTCAAGGGCGATTACCCTGCCCTGCATACCGTCAACAACCTCTTCAATGAGATTTTTGAATCTGTTTTCAGGGGCAATATATCCACCCATATAGTATGCCCGCTTTGCGTAGTCAACGGGAGTTAAATCGACATTTGAATACCCCAAACTCCATCTGTTTTTTTTAGATGGCTTTGCCAAAAATTTCTCCGTACCCACAAAAAAATCCTCTGTAACATAGGCATTGGAAGGCACAAAATCGCTTCCGTCTTTAATAGAATCTGAAAAGGCTTTCAATCCGCCGTGAATAACTTTATGGAGCAACTCCACTTGTTTTTCTTTTTCCATAAAAGCACCGAAAAGGGAGATAAAAAATCCCCCTTCTCCTTTCGTTTATTTCACTCTTTTCATTATATCGGCAACATTTTCCGCCATTGTTTCATTGGTCAAATAACCGAGAGAATTTGTTTCGTGGTAATGCTTTCTGTCAAACACATCCTTACCCTGCTCAATATACGGTTGAGTTTTGTGAAGAACAAAATCGTTGGGAGTAACACAGTAACCCGTCATATCATTGGTAACGCAGAAAACAAGAAGGTCCTTGTCACCTACAATATCAATAAGAGGTGTGGGGTTAATGTCGGTGCCCTTTCCCGTAGCAGAACTTTCCGCTGGTGCGGCGCCGCCATATACAACCTCGGGGAAAGGTTCACCGGGTAACATAAGAATTTGCTGTGTGCCTAACTTAATGTAAACCATCTCCGTTAAAAGAGCAATGCCCAGATCGCCCTTTTCGCAGGGGTAACGCTGGGATGAACAGGCTTTTATTGATGCCATAAGAGCAAGCAAGCCGTTATCAACCGGGGAATAATATTTCTGCTGAAGAACGGTAATTTCAACGGGCATCTCTTTTTCATTGTCAATACCAAGTGCCGCCTTGCCGAGAGTTTCACCCTGGATGCGTGTTCTTTCCGGCTTATCGTCACAGAAATTACCGGGATCAACGGCACCGATAGCACCCACACCGAAAAGGACATGGGTACGCTTTTCGTCCTTAATAGTTTTTCTCATCCAATAGGGATAGTCCGCACTGCATTCCCTGTTTGCACCGCCCAATGTATTGGGGTGGGCGGCATAGTTAAGAAACCAGGTTTGTGTACTTCCGTCATGGGGTACAAAACGAATTCTGGTAAGTGTATCATGCATTGCGTCCGGCTCACGCTTACAGAACTGTGCTTCGGGAACTCTTACTGTACCAATATAAAGTTTACCGGGTTTACGTTTTTTGTAAGCCTCTCTGGAAACTTCTTCAAGGGATTTCAAAAGCAAATCCATATATTCGGGGTCCTTACCGCTTTGCAGTTTGTAAAGTTGTCCCCAATAGCCGACGGTGTCAAAACCGGCATGGGTATGGGTACACGATGCAAAAACACCCGCACAGTTGCTTTCTTCAATTAAATCTTTTAACCTGTCACGCACAATATTAAGTTCAAAGTTTGTAAGACCGATAATATCCGCACTGATGTGAATATAACCGCCGTTGTCGCCCGCACCTATCCACATTGCACTGACGGTAATTTCGTCATGAATTTTTTCTATTACATGGCCCATTCCGTGACCGGCAATCCAATATTTTTTTGCATGAATGTCCTTGGGCATAACAACCCGGGAAGCATAACCGCAAACATAATTTTCGCCTTTTATAACAGTCGGCTCCGGACGTGGAAGCGGCTCCGCCTTTACACCTTTTCTTATAAGTTTTTTTGAGCTTCTTCTTCCGATAACTCTGACAGCCTTAGCCGCAAATTCATTAACGCCCATCTGAACACCCCTTAAAATTATATTATAAACATACATATATATTGTAACAAATAATGTATTGTAAAGTCAACGAAATTACTTACTAAATACACAGGGAATAAATTGTGAAAAAACACAAAAAAACACCGTTGAATCGAACTTTTGTCCGACCCAACGGTAGGTGAAAATCACATTATCAATAATTTTCTTTTCTTACTTCAAAATAGCTTTGGGGATGTGCGCAAACGGGACAAACCTCGGGGGCTTTTTTACCCATAACAAGATGACCGCAGTTACGGCATTCCCACATTGTTTCTTCGGATTTTTCAAAAACTTTCTGCATTTCAACATTGGAAAGAAGTTTTTTATAACGCTCCTCGTGGGACTTTTCAATCTCTGCTACCATTCTGAACTTTCTTGCAATCTGGGTAAAGCCCTCTTCCTCTGCCTCTTTTGCGAAAGTTGCGTACATATCGGTCCACTCATAATTCTCGCCTGCGGCGGCGGATTTGAGATTTTCTGCAGTTGTGCCGATGCCTTTAAGTTCTTTGAACCACATTTTTGCGTGTTCTTTTTCGTTACTTGCGGTTTCCTCAAATATAGCGGCTATTTGCTGGAAGCCCTCTTTCTTTGCAACGGATGCAAAGTATGTGTACTTGTTTCTTGCTTCGCTTTCACCTGAAAATGCGGCGCGAAGATTTGCTTCTGTTTTTGAACCCTTGAGTTCCATTAAAATCATCCTTTCTGTTTAATAATATTACAGTTTCATACCGTAATATTCAACAAAAGGGTCGTAAAAATGAATTTTACAACCGCTTTTATATTTATACTTATTCTTTAACCTCTTTCTTTTTTCTGAAAAGAATTTTATCCACGGGGAAATAGAGGAAGAACTGAATTGCTCCGCAAATTGCACCGGAAATTGAAATAGCAGCATTTTCACCGAGTTTGCTTTCAAGGAGAGTAATAAGTGTGGGTGAAAGCCAAGCAGAGAAACAGATAAGTGCAATTGTGAAAATTATGTAAATGGGGAGAGTTACAGCAATATTAGCACTTGAATTGAATGTTTTTTCTCTGTTAATGAAGAAAGAAACAATCTGCGCAATAACATTACTTAAGTTAGCGGCAATAAAAATACCCAAGCCAACTTCTGCGGTTGATTGGAAGATTCCTAAAAGACTGAATTCCTGATAAAGAAAACTGTCGCTCATAGGAAGTTTTATAAGCAGGGGCAGGAATGTCTGAATAACGAAAGCGCCCAGACTTACAAAAATGAATTTTACGAACTGCCAAAGAGTCTCAATACCTTTGCCCTTGCTCTCGGCTGCGGAATCAATTTTTGATAATTTACTCATAAGTCACACCTCTAAAATGAATTATTATTCATAGTTTATCATAACAAAACCCAAGTGTCAATACAGTAAAAGCCATTGATAAATGAAGAAATGTAATAAAGTTCGTTGTGTTCACAGTTTTTTAAAAAAGTTATTGTATAATATTATATCTAATCTAAAACACATCATCAGTACACTAAAACAGAGGGGAATTTATGAAAAGAACAAAATTAAAACACAGAAACTTGCCCGACTACACAAAGGGCGAAGAAATCTTCAACATGGTGTCCCACATTGTCGGCGGTGCACTCGGAATTATAACAACGGTCTTGTGCGTCACCTTTGCCGCAATCCATTCCAATGTTTTCGGTATCGTTTGCAGCGCTATATTCGGTTTTTCGATGATTGTACTTTACACAATGTCAAGCATTTACCACGGACTCAGACGAAACACGGCAAAAAAGGTTTTTCAGATTTTGGACCATTGCTCCGTTTTTATTCTGATTGCAGGAACCTACACCCCTTTTTCCCTTTGTGTTTTACGGGAATACAATGCGGCTCTCGGGTGGACTGTGTTCGGTGTTATATGGGGGCTTGCCGCATTAGGAATTGTTCTCAATGCCATTGATTTAAAACGCTATAATGTCATTTCAATGATACTTTATCTGGGTATGGGCTGGTGCATTATATTTACCGCCAAAACAGTTTATGACTTTATTGGCCTTTCGGGATTTCTGCTCTTACTTTTCGGCGGTATTTCATATACCGTTGGCGCAATTTTATATGGCTTAGGAAGAAAATACCGATATATGCACTCGGTGTTCCATCTGTTTGTTCTGTTGGGAACACTTTTACACTTCCTATGCGTCCTCCTCTATGTTGTCTAATTAAAAAACAAAAAATGCGGAATTCACGTTTTCGGTGAGTTCCGCTTTTTCTATTCTTTTAGAAGTTGCCTCCGTTCCAGCCCCAATCGCTGTAACCGGTATATTTAATATAAACCCTGTCGGGCGTAATTCCCAACTCCTGCTCCAAAATATCACAAACAACGGAGGTCATTTTTTCACTGGCAGAGGAATTGATTTGTCCCAATAAGTCCACATCGACAATTGCGCTGTCCTGTGAATTGTCACCTTTGAACCAAAGTTTCGCATCATCCTCAATTCCCACCATAAGCCATGCTTCCGTTTTCCCCGGAAAACTTTCAATGGCTTTGCCGAAAGCACTTTTCAAGGCTTCGCATTTCTCGGGTGCAACCTTTTTTGTTGTTTTGAGATTGATATAAGGCATAATACTCCTCCGAATTTTAAATAAAATATTTTATGTATGGCACAGTATTTCCTGTACCATTATATAATAACACTAATTTAATGATTTTTCAACCATTGAACGGCGCTGTACGCTAAAACCGCGCTTCCCGTGGGGAGTGCCCGCTCGTCAAACATAACCTTAGGGTGATGTTGAGAATATTGATAGCCCTCCCGGGGATTGCCTGCCGCAAGAGCCAGCATCAATGACGGCACCTCCTGACTCACATAAGCAAAGTCCTCACTGCCGCCGCTTTTGTTTGCCGTACCGCCCATTTTTTGCGGTGTCATAACATACTCTTCACCCAAAAGTTCTACTAAATATTTTTCAACTTCTGCTGAAAGGTTTCCATCGTTTTTAAGCGTAGGACAGCCGTTGCCAAAATCGACAGTGCCTTTTCCGCGAAAAGTATTCGCAACCCCCTCCGTGATTTCACAAATACGCTTCTTAATATATTCGCGTACTTTCTCATCATAGGTGCGTAGTGTACCCTCCATAGTAATTGAATCCGCAATAACATTACCTGCCGAACCCCCTTCCATTTTTCCGACAGTTAAAACGGCATCCTCTGAAATACCTAACTCCCTTGAAGTTATTTCCTGAAGTGCAATGAGCGTATGCGCCCCGATAGTAAGGGCGTCTATACCTTGTTGCGGTGTTGAGCCGTGACTCCCTTTACCCTTAATATTTATTGTAAAATAATCCGCCGCGGGTGCGCTCACTCCACCGGCAGAAACAACAACCGAACCTGTTTTCAAGGGTAGCCCTGCCATTACATGAATCATTAAAGCCGCATCTACGTCCGGCGATTTCAAAACACCGTTTTCAATCATATTTTTAGAACCGGAAAAAATCTCCTCCGCAGGCTGAAACATAAGTTTAACCGTTCCGTTAATTTCTTTCTCGTGTTTTTTCAAAATTTTTGCCGCACCGAGAAGCATTGCCGTGTGCATATCGTGTCCGCAAGCGTGCATATTGCCGTTTTCACACGCGAAGTCAAGATCTGTTTCCTCTTTCATGGGCAAAGCGTCCATATCCGCCCTTAAAAGAAAAGTTCTGTCCCCGCCTTTTCCGATATTTACGACTATTCCGTTCTTTCCGCAAGGAGTACAACTGCACCCCGCTTTTTCTAATTCATCTTTAACGAACTGAACGGTTTTGGGAATTTCAAAACCCACTTCGGCATTTTCATGTAAATGCCGTCTGATTTTGATTATTTCCTGTTCTATGTCTTTTGCTTCCTGAAAGAAATCAATTTCCACTTTTTAAAACACCTCGGTTATTTTGCTTTGGGCTTTGCTATGCAGGACATAACAAGTCCCGCCAGAACCGCCGCCATAATACCGCCGGCACCCGACGTTAAAGGACCCGTAAAAATACCAATCCAACCGTCACGGTCTATAACCTCTGCGGTTCCTTTCACAAGATTCGCACCGAAGCCCAAAAGCGGCACGGTTGCACCTGCACCGGCAAACTTTTCCAAAGGTTCAAACCAACCTAATGCACCTATTATCACACCGGCAACTACAAATCCCACAAGAACGCGGCCTGCGGTAAGCTTAGTTTTATCAATAAGAATCTGACCGATAACACATATTAAACCGCCCACAAAAAAGGCTTTTAAAAGCATCATAAAAAACACCTCAAAAGATAATTTCAGTTTCTATTTTTTGTAAGAAGTTTAATATTATACATAAAAAAACGGACTGTCATATTCAACATAACGATGAATACGACAGTTTAACTCTTGCCGTTCCGATAAAAAATGAGCAGTACAGTAATGTACTGCCGATTTTTTATTCTGCAACTGTTTCGCTGATAAAGTCTTCATCAAGGCATGAGCAAGAAACATAATTATCTTCATCATAACCCTGAGGAGCGTTTTTAGCTTTAATTTTTTCAATAACAACATAAACCGCTGCTGCTGCTGCGGCAATTGCTGCAATAATACCCACGATTTTTAAAACCTTTTTCATGTTAAAAATCCTCCAAACATTAAAATTTGTTACTTTAATTATACCATAGTAAAGGTGAATGTCAAGAGAAACAAAGTTAACAATTATTAAAATTTGTCAAAGCCAACATTGATTACCAACCGAAAATCAGGCAATAATCTTTTCATAGGCATTTCCGCATTTATTACATAAAATTATAAAGGAGCGCCTCTATGTATTTTAACAAAGTGGAAATATGCGGAATTGACACCTCAACATTAAAAATTTTACCGGAAAACGAGAAAAACATATTATTAGAAAAAGCTAAAAACGGCGACCAAATCGCCCGCGAAAAACTTGTGACGGGAAATTTAAGGCTTGTCCTCAGCGTTATTCAAAGATTTTCGAATCGAGGAGAAAATCTTGACGACCTTTTCCAGGTAGGATGTATAGGGCTTATGAAAGCCATTGACAACTTCGACACAAGCCACGATGTAAGGTTTTCCACCTATGCAGTTCCCATGATTATCGGTGAAGTCCGCCGTTATTTACGTGATAATAACCCCGTAAGAGTCAGTCGTTCCGTACGCGATACCGCTTACCACGCTATGCAGGCAAGGGAGAAATTAAGCAACGAACTTGACCGTGAACCCACCGTGGAAGAAATAGCAAAGGAATTGGGAAAAGAAAAAAGCGAAGTCGTAATTGCACTTGAAGCAATAGTCGACCCGGTCTCATTTTATGAGCCGGTATTCTCCAACGGCGGAGACACAATATTTCTTATGGATCAATTAGGTTCCGACGAAAGCGACGGAGATTGGATTGACGAAATTTCAATTAAGGAAGCGCTCAAGAACTTACCTCAAAGAGAAAAGAAAATTCTGTCCATGCGCTTTATGGGGGGAATGACGCAAACGGAAGTTGCCGAGGAAATCGGTATATCTCAAGCCCAGGTTTCAAGGCTTGAGAAAAGCGCAATAAATGCCATTAAAGGCGAAGGGTAACACATAATACAGTTGTCCGTATAATGTAATGGGCGAATTTTTCGCTCTAACTCTTTAAAAGGAGAATTATAATGGACAAATACAATAATTTTAATATGGTTGATACGGCAATGCGCATTTCATCAGCGGATTGTCCCCACGACTGTGTTACAACTGCACTGCCCCATGAACCCGTGGTTGCAATGGCTTATGTCCCCTTTCAACTTGACAAAACAAGTTATTCTGCGGAAAAAGCCTTGAACGAGGGTACCCTTTTCCAAGTGCTTAACAAACCTTTCCGCGGAAGAAGTGTTATGAATGGTTGAAAGAAACAGACTTCTTCGCAAACTTCAGGCTGCAAAATTTGCCGCTTGGGAGCTGCACTTGTACCTTGACACGCACCCTTGTGACAAAACAGCAAATGAAATGTTCCGCAAATATACGGACGAAGCGAAAATGCTTAAAAGGGAATTTGAACAGAAATACGGACCTCTTACGGTTTCGGATTCAAATAATGCCGATTGGCTCTGCGACCCATGGCCGTGGGAAAATCAAGGGAGTTGTGACTGATTTATGTTTAGCTATGAGAAAAAACTTCAATACCCGGTAAATATTAAAAACCCAAATCCCAAACTCGCTCAAATCATAATAACTCAATACGGCGGTCCCGACGGCGAACTCGGAGCAAGTTTGCGTTACCTTTCCCAACGCTATGCCATGCCCTACCCCGAATTAAAGGGACTTTTAACCGATATAGGCACGGAAGAATTGGGACATCTTGAGATGATAGGGGCAATCGTATATCAACTTACGAGAAACCTCAGTCTTGAGGAAATCAAAAAAAGCGGTTATGACACATATTTTGTTGACCACACAACCGGTATATATCCTGTTTCCGCAAGCGGATTCCCCTGGACCGCCGCAGGTATGCAATCAAAAGGAGATGTCATTACAGATCTTCACGAGGACCTTGCGGCAGAACAAAAGGCAAGAACAACCTATGACAATATTCTTCGCCTCGTCGATGACCCGGATGTCCGCGACCCCATCAAATTCCTGCGCGAACGCGAAATCGTCCACTACCAAAGGTTCGGCGAAGGCTTACGTCTTGCAACGGACAAAATGGATTCAAAGAACTTCTACGCCATCAACCCCGCTTTTGACACAAAAAAGCCCAACAGGAGAAAGTAAAAACAGTTTCTTAACAGTGAGTATATACAACAAGCCGAGAGCGAATGCCCTCGGCTTTGCCTTATTTTTTACTGTTAATTGCTTTTGAGGTGAATTCGGCTGTGCCGATACCGCCGGCTTTGTCGATATTTGCTTTGAATCGTTCATCGCTTACATACATTTGTCCTAAGCCTTTCAGGATTTCATCGGTACAGGTATAGTAATTGTCCGTGATGAAATTCTGAAGTTTTTTAATCAGCCTTTGTGCTTCCTCACATTCGGGAGAAAGGTGTTTAATCTCCCCTATTTCCGCAAAAATCTGCATAAATTCGTCCGTTTTATCAGCCGGGTCGGAATGCTTTTGTTCGTATTCCTTATAGGCATCCGTATGTCCCCATTTTTCCTTTGCCTCGGCAGAATACCTCTCAAGTTCTGTTTTATCGAATGATGAAAAGTTCATATTATTCACTCCTTTATTTAATATTTCACGGGCGGAGTTGATGATTTTATCAAGCCGTTTTTTCTGCAGTTCAAGCAATTCAATTTGCTCGTTAAGAGCAGTTTCTGTATCAAAGTCCGGACTGTCTAAAATTGCCTTGATTTCCTTTAGGGGAAATTGCAGTTCACGAAAAAGCAGTATGCTGTGCAGTCGCCGGAGAGCCGTATCGTCATACAGCCTGTAGCCCGCGTCCGTAATTTGTGTAGGCTTCAGCAAATCTATCTCATCATAATAATGAAGTGTGCGCACGCTGACACCTGTTAATCTGCTTATTTCCTTAACTGTTTTCATCCTTATCCCTCCCGACAATTTGTATTATAAACTATCACGTTACGTCAGAGTCAAGAGGAAATCTGAAATTTTTTAAAATGTTTTACATATCACTAAATTTGAATAACTTTGCGGATCACCGCAACAGGAAGTTGCTTGATTATTATATAATAATTATGGTATATAATATATGAGGTGATTATTTTATGGATGCAAAAAATGTAATACTTGAACTCAGAACCAAAAAGGGGTTATCACAGGATGAACTTGCGGAAAAGGTGTTTGTAACACGTCAAGCGGTATCTCGCTGGGAGAACGGCGAAACAACCCCCAACACCGAAACATTGAAGTTATTATCTAAACTTTTTGATGTTTCAATAAACACACTTTTGGGCTCTCCGAGACAGTTGATTTGCCAATGTTGCGGTATGCCCCTTGAGGATTCCACCACAAGCAAGGACGTTGACGGCACATTCAACGAGGAATATTGCAAATGGTGCTATAAGGACGGAGAATATACATACAGCAATATGGATGATTTAATTGACGTCTGTGTCAAACTTATGGCTAACGAAAACTATACTCCCGAGCATGTGCGCGAACATATGAAAACTACGCTTCCGAAACTGAATTATTGGAAACGTTATGAAGAACTTGGCGGTGAAGAAAAATTCAATGAATTCAAAGCACAGATCATTGATGAGTTTAATGCTTTGCATATTGAGGGAATGCCTAAAGTTGAATCCCTTAATGCTCTCGTAGGCAATTATGTAAATCTCGAATACACTCTTCCCAACGGAAAAAAAGTTAAATTTTTAGATGATAATGCTACTTATTTGGGTAATCAACTGGAATGTGAATTCGGTGGTGACAGATGCTTCGGCATTATTGCAAATATGGATTTTCTTCTTGTTTGCACTTATGAAGAAAACGGCGAAAATCCCGAACTGTTGATTTACAAAAAAAGATAAGAATTCATTTTGTTGAGACTATAACATACAATAAAACAAAGCAAATACTAATACGGCCAAAGACTGCAAACGCACCCAAAGGTATGCTTGCAGTCATTACTATAATTGGAAATGTATTAAAAAAACCACCTCATATTGAGGTGGTTTAAAAGATTATTTAACTTGCGATTAAACTGTTTCTTTTTTCTTTCTTGTTAAAACGAAGGCAACACTTGCCGTTAAACAAACTGTTGCTGCAAGAGCGATTCCCACATCCCCGGTTTCTTCGGAGCCTGATGAAGAACCCTCGGCGGTTGTTTCTTCGTTGGGTGCCGCAGCGGCTGTCGTTGCGGGAGCCTTTGTGGGATTTTCTTCGCCGCCGTCAAAGAGATTTTTAAGGAACTCGATGATTTTGTTAAGAAGATCTTCAAGGGAGCCGAAATCAAGACCGAGATTTTCAAGAATGTTCTGGAAAAGTTCAGAAATATCAACGTTACCGTCAACAAGCTGCTCGATGATATCGGTTATCTCCGCATTACCGAGAAGGTTTGCAATAGCGTCTGCAAAGTCTCCGAATGTAACGCCGTTACCTTTGAGCATATCTCTGATAAGGTCAAGGAGAGCGTTGATATCGGCTGCTGTTGTTTCGCCATCCTCGGAACTGCTATCGGCATCCTCTGTTGTTTCGGGAACAACATCATCTGGGAAAACAAAGTTTACAATCTTATTTTCAACAAGAAGAGTTGATGTAACATCATTTGAATCATCACCGTCATCTGTACGGAATTCTTCAACATAAACATTGTACGATGTCTCTGTCTTTGTTGTATTGATAACACTGAATGTTATGTAGAAAATATCTCTTGCGCTGGTCTTTGAAACACCGCCGTTTGAAATCCAACCGAACGAATATTCGTTGTTTGTTCCGGTTTTGTAACCGTTAACGGCAACACCGTTAAAGTAGGGATTGAAGTTATCTTCCGCATCAAGAGTTCCGGCAAGTCCTGCATCCTTAACTGCGAGAACCGCAGGATCAAATGTAACATACAGATTAACACCGGTGAGTTTTTTTACTGAAGGAACCGTTACGGCAACGGTGAAAGTTGTTTTTGTAACAACATCCGTTCCGGAACTGCTGTTGCTGTATTTGCCCTCCATAACGCGAGTTGCGATACCGGGGTCAACAACTGCCGCACTCATCGGTGCAAGACTGATACAGATGAGTAATGCAGAAAGAAAAATCGCAAGAACTTTTTTCATTAAAATCTTCCTTTACATGAATTTGAGGAAAAATCCTCCCACCGCACAAGTGCGCAAAGATATAGCATCACTTATAGCCTGAATAGATTATAGTACAATTAACAGGCAAAGTCAATAGAAAATTTCTTATTTAATAATATAGCAGGCGTTATTTTCCGAAACGTGAAACAGCCTGAAACCCTTGATATATCAAGGATTTCCGGCCATTCCGTCATTTTTCACAAAATATACAATGCTTTTTGTACACCGAAAATCGTTAAAACATATCTTTAATTGTATTTATATCTCCGTTGAATTTTTCGGTATAACCGAAAATTGCGGAAGCCATAGCATTTTTCTCGGTTTCGGATATATTCTTATCAAAATTATCTTTCAGGGGCAAAAGGAAAACACCAACCGAACAACTTTCCCCTAATTTTCGGGGAATCACTTTAACGGTTTTTCCGTTAACCGTTCTCTGAGTAAATTTGCAATTCCTGTCGCAGAAAGCACAAATATACTCTTTTTCTTCGTAGGGCAACGGAGGATTTTTAAGCGTGGGTGTTTTTGTTGTCAATGCTCCTGTGGGACAAGCGTTCACACAGGCACCGCAAGAAACACATTTACTCTCCCCCAGGGGCAAATCAAATGCACTCAAAGGAAGCGTACCGAATCCCCTGCCGAAAAGACCGAGATTTTCCGTTCCGCTTATTTCCTTACAGGCTCTTACACACTGACCGCAAAGAATACACTTGTTGTTGTCCCTGACGATAAAGGGATGACTTTTATCTTTCGGATACTGTCTTTTCTTGCCGGAAAGTTTCATTGAAAGAGCATCATAATCTCTCATAAGTGGTAAAAGTTCACAGGAATATACTGCCGAGCAACCACATTCAAGACAACGTGAAGCCTCTTTCATGGCTTCTTCTTTTGTAAAGGTGAAAGCCGCTTCACCGAAATTCTTGTTTCTTTCATTCGCGTCAACAAGACGGATTCCTGTTCTCTTAACCTCGGGTGTGCCCTTTAAAATTTCAGGGTTAAACTCTTTATTTACGGAGTATTGGGGAAGTTCCGGAGGAACCGAAACGCCCTTGAACCAACAGTCGATGCTTCTTGCGGCGTTTTTACCGCCTGCAATGGCTCTTATGGCAATATCGGGACCTTTATTTACTACGTCACCCGCGGCAAAAACGCCCTCAACAGAGGTCATAAAGGTAAGTTCATCAACGGCAATGGTTGATTTTCTTGTGAGTTCAAGAGAATCAATATCACCGCCCACAACCTTTTGTCCAATGGCGGAAATAACCGTGTCACACTCAATAACGTCCGTACTTCCTTCAATGGCGACGGGGCTTCTTCTGCCGCTTTGATCGGGTTCTCCCAATTCCATATTTTGAAGTTTTATGCCTTTGACCTTTCCGTTTTCGCTTAAAACCTCAACGGGAGAACAAAGGAATTTAAACTTAACTCCCTCCGCTTTTGCATCGCGGATTTCATCGGACTCTGCGGGCATTTCCTTTTCGGTTCTTCTGTAAATAAGCGTAACTTCCTGTGCTCCGAGACGAACTGCAGTTCTTACCGCGTCAATGGCGGTGTTACCGCCGCCGACAACACAAACTTTTTTGCCCAAATCAACCTTTTCGCCCTTGGCAACTCTGTAAAGAACGTCAATACCCCCGAGAACACCGTCGGCATTTTCGCCCGTACAACCCATTTTTGATGCACTCCATGCACCTATGGCAACAAAGACCGCATCATATTTGTTTTTGAGAGATTCAACTGTGTAGTCCTTACCGAGTTGTTTATTATAATGGATTTGAACACCCATTTTTTCAATATTTTCAATTTCCTTGTCAAGAATATCTTTGGGAAGTCTGTATGCGGGAATACCGTAACGAAGCATACCTCCGCCCTTTTCTTCGCTTTCAAAAATCTCAACGGAGTAGCCTTTCATTGCAAGAAAATATGCACAGGAAAGTCCCGCAGGACCCGCACCCACAACGGCAACGGTTTTGCCGTTGTTCTCTGCACAATCGGGAATATAGTCCATATATGAATCCGCCGCAAAGCGTTTAAGCGCACAGATTGAAACCGCACCCTCAAGATGTGCACGACGGCATTTTTCTTCACAGGGATGGGGACAAACTCTTCCTATTGAAGCGGGCAAGGGATTGTCCTGTTTAATAAGTTCAAGCGCCTTTTTCTCCTCTCCGTTTGCAATAAGACCCACATAGCCCTGGATGTCCTGATGTGTGGGACAAGCCATGTAGCAGGGTGCTTTGCAGTCACCTGCATGGTCGGACATTATAAGGGAAAGGGTTGCTTTTCTGCTTTTCTCAAGTTCGGGTGTACTTGTTGTAACACTCATACCCTCCGTAACACTCACGGAACAGGCACGCAAAGGCTTTCTTATACCCTCAACTTCCACAAGACAAAGACCGCAACCTCCGTAACTTTCAAGGTCTTTGTTGTGACAAAGATGGGGAAGATAAATACCGTTTGCAAGTATATTGTCAAGGAGTGTTTTTTCCGTATCGGCAAGATATTCCCTGCCGTTTATAGTGATTTTTACCTGACTCATTTTACACCCTCCCCCGAAAGAATTTCTATTGCCCCGAATTTACAGTTGTCGATACATTGACCGCAACGAACACATATATCGCCGTTGATTTCAAAAGGTGATTTAACAACACCGCTGATGGCTTTGACAGGACATTTTTTACTGCAAAGGGAACAACCTTTACACTTATCTTTTATAATATTGAAACTTATAAGTGACGTGCATTTCTTAGCGGGGCAACATTTTTCATTTATATGTGCCTCGTATTCGTCACGGAAATATTTGATGGTAGTAAGAACAGGGTTAGGTGCGGAATTTCCGAGACCGCACAAAGCGCCTGTTTTGATACTTTCACCCAACTCCACGAGGGTGTCAATATCCCTTTCCTCACCCTCGCCGTCGGCAATTCTTTTGAGGATTTCAAGCATTCTTGTTGTACCTATACGGCATGGAACACATTTTCCGCAACTTTCCTTACTTGTGAAATCCATAAAAAATTTTGCCATATCAACCATACAGGTTTTCTCATCCATAACAATCATACCGCCGGAGCCCATAATAGCCCCCGTTTTTGCGATATTTTCGTAATCAATGGGAGTATCAAGAAGTTTTTTCGGAATACAACCGCCGGAGGGACCGCCCATTTGAACGGCTTTGATTTCACGGTCATCCTTAATGCCGCCGCAAATACCGAAAACGATATCATTGATTGTAAGCCCCATGGGAACTTCAACAAGACCGCCCCGTTTCACACGACCTGCAAGGGCAAAAACCTTTGTACCCTTACTGCCCTCGGTACCCATCTCCGCAAAAGCGTCACCGCCGTTACAAATAATCCAACTGACATTTGCAAAGGTTTCAACATTATTTATATTGGTGGGCTTTTTCCTGAAGCCTTTCTGTGCGGGGAAAGGCGGTTTAGTTATGGGCATACCTCGGTTACCGCCCAAGGACGCAAGGAGGGCTGTTTCCTCACCGCAAACAAATGCACCCGCACCCATCATAATACGAAAATCGAAACTGAATCCGCTGCCGAAAATATTTTCACCTAAAATGCCCTTTTGACGCATTTCTTCAATAGCAATTTCAAGTCTTTTAACTGCAAGGGGGTATTCCGCACGGACATATATAATACCCGTATTTGCACCCACTGCAATACCCGCAATCATCATACCCTCAAGAACTCTGTGGGGATCGCCTTCAAGAACGGCTCTGTCCATAAATGCACCCGGGTCCCCCTCGTCCGCGTTGCAGACAATGTATTTTTCATTACCGGGAGAATTCTTTGCAGACTGCCATTTAATATGGGTGGGGAAGCCTGCGCCGCCCCTGCCGCGTAAACCGGATTTTTTTATCTCCTCAATTATACCGTCCGCACCCAATTCAAGCGCTTTTTTAAGAGCGGTATAACCGCCGTTTTCCATATATGATTCTATGCTTTCCGGGTCGATTTTACCGCAACCGGAAAGAACAATTCTCTTTTGTCCGTTGAGGAATTTCAATTCTTCCTCGGTAAGTCTGTTTTCCGCCATAAGTGTTCCGCTTTTGGCGGATTCCCCAAGAGCAAGGGCGGAGTTTTCGTCAAGTCTTCCGAAAAGAATACTCTCACCGTTATCATCTATAACCTCAACAATGGGTTCCGCAAAGCAAAGACCGTTGCATCCCACTTTTTCAACCGTGTAATCGGTATTTGCAAAAGCCTTTTCCAAGCCTTTGAGAACGGAGTTTGCCCCCGAAGCAATACCGCAGGAGCCGTAGCCTAAAAGAAATCTCATTTTGCCTCCCCCTCTCTTATAGTGTCAATAATATTCTTAACCTTATCGGGAGTAAGGTTTCCGTAGGCGGTGCTGTTAATCATCATTGCGGGAGAAATACTGCAACAACCGAGGCAAGCAACTTCTTCCCAGGAGAAAAGTCCGTCCTCCGTTACGTCACCGGCTTCAATACCGAGAACACGTTTGACCGTATCGCCGATTCTTTCAGCACCGTTAACGTGACAGGCAGTACCCATGCAAACCATAATTCTGTATTTGCCCACGGGCTTTAAACGGAATCCTGCATAGAATGAAGCAACGCCCATAATTCTTGCAGAGGATATTCCGCTTTTCTCGGTTATGTATTCAACGCTTTCTCTTGAAATATAGCCGTCAATAGCCTGAACATCCTGAAGAACGGCAATAAGGCTTTCTTCGGGATTTTCGTATTTTTCAAGTATTTTGTCAATCTGATCTTTTGTAATTTCAGCCACAAAATCCACCCTTTTCACTAATTATAAATATACAGTAAATTGAATTATACTATAATATAGAAAATCTTGCAATATTTAAATTGTGCAAAATACACCTTTTTCCTTTACAATAATTATGAAAAAAGCTATAATACCATTCGGGTGATGTTATGAAAGATTACAACTACTATTTATTTGACTTTGACGGTACTCTCTGCGACACAACCGAGGGTATTTTCAATTCAATTATTTATTCCCTTGATTGTTACGGCATTAAAGAAACCGATATTGATAAACTCCGTTATTTCGTAGGTCCCCCCCTTTTTGAAAGCTACAAAAAAATCTACAATGTTTCCGACGAGGACGCTCAATGGCTAATTGAAAAATACAGGGAAAGATACAGGGAAAAGGCGGCGGAGGAATCCAAGGTTTACGAGGGAATTCCCCAACTCCTTAAAAGATTAAAAGAAAGCGGCAAAAAAATTGCCGTTGCATCATCAAAACCCATTCATTTTGTCGAAGAAATTTCAAAGTATTTGGGCATTTACGAATACTACGATTTCGTATCTGCAGAGGATTTCAAAAACAACCATTCAAGCAAAGAGGATTTAATAAATGCCTGTCTGGACTTTTTCGGAAATCCCCATAAAGCAGATGTAATTATGGTGGGTGACCGCTGTTACGATATTGACGGCGCGAAAGCCGTTGGAATTGACAGTGCCGGTGCGGTTTACGGCTTCGGAACCGTGGAAGAACTTACCGAATCCGGTGCAACATATATACTGAACGCTCCTGAGGAGTTGTTTTAAAAAACAAATAGCGGGTGTAAAAACTTTCGTTTTTTACATCCGCTTCACCTTTAGAAACACACTCCACATGTTGTGTATCCCATTGAATACAATTCATCAAGACTGCCCGAGTAGTTCTGTTTATTCTTTTCGCTCATTTGATTTACATAACGGCAAGAGGTTTTATGTATTTTTTTTGTGTTTGTGTTAAGCACATACTGATCTGTAACCGTATTCTGTTTCTTTGTTGTTTCAACACTCTTTTTAGTTGTCTGCGCCACGGTTGTACTCGGTTTTTTTGTGGTTTGTGCCGTACCGCCCGTATATCTACTTTCACCCGTTGAATAATCTATTTTAATATCGGGTTGAACATTGTAGCAATAGACGTTGAAGCATATACCCTCTCCGTTATCTTCAACGGAAAAAGCCTCAATCTGAACACCGGACGCAACAAGGTTACTGCCCTCGTAAACGGGCGTAACTCTGTACGCCACGTGGTTTCCTGTTTCACGAATATAGTCGGCAACCATATTTTCAAAGGGCAACATACCCTCCGTATTCATATATCTTGTTCCTGTAATGAGGTTTCGACTGTTGGCATTTTCCGCCGATAACTGCCAACCGATCAAATGGCACCGGTTGTAAAGATATTTTCCCGAAACACAGTCATATTTAGCCTGAACCCAACCGCTGGGCTTTACGGAACTGATACTTCCCCGCTCCTCGTTGGCGGAGGGCATAATTTCTTTTCCGCAGGAAGCAACTGCACTGCCGCAACGTCCCAAAGAGTCAAGGGGTGAATATGTTTCGTAACCCTTTGTTGTCAGTTCGCTTTTATTAAAAGACGGAACATTTCCGTTTATAACCGTGTAAGGACTGCCGGAATAGTCGGGAATTTTTGAAAGTACAACTTTGCTGTTGCCGTCCCCTACGCTTTGTACCTTAGTGACCTTTTCGGATTCTTTCTGCTTTTCGGTATCTTCCTGACTTTCACTTTCTTCGGAATTCTCCGTTTGACTGATATTGGATTCTACACTTCCGGTTATTTCCGTAGTAATTTCAACAGCCGATGTTGTATTCTCCGTCGGAGTGTCGGAATCACAGCCTGTCAGGGTTACAGTTGAAAACAAAAGAATTGCTATACACAGAAAAGATAAAAAGGATTTAAATTTATTATTAAAACTCATTACATCACCTTGAATAGATTTCTAAAGTAATTTTATCGTGGGAACTGCCTTGGAATTCTTCTTTACCCGCCTTTTTAAATCCCTCGGCTTTAAGGTCAACGGAAAAGAACAAATCCCCGGGATATTTTCTGTTCCAATTAAAAATATAAAACTTTTCAACATTGGCCGAAGTAATGCACTTATCTTCAACAAAACAAAAATCCCCGACCTCTGCGTTTTCCAAAAAGTTTTCGTCAACGGTTATTCCCCGGACTTCACCGAACTGTTTCGCAGAGTATGAGTTCATCAAAAGTCTTGAATCTTTTGAAAGTTCAATCACTTTTTCTCTCAACATACTGTCCTGACTCTGACGCCTGCCCCCAAACATCATTCCGCCCGATTTATCAACGCAAACTATGATGTTCAATTTATTACACCTCAGTACTCTAATACTTTTACGATTTCAATATTTCAATGCTTCTGTTCAAAATTCCGTTCATTTTGGCAATAGCAATGCCGTAGTTCACAATGGGTACTCCCTGCTCTTTTGCAAGGTTGATTCTATGATTCATTTCCTTTTCATTGAGCGTACATCCCCCGCAATGGACAACAAGGGCAAATCCGCTCAAATCCTGCGGGAATTCCCCTCCGGAAGTAAAACTGAATCGGGGCTCTGCTCCCGTATATTCCCTTATCCAACGGGGAAGTTTAACGGTGCCGATATCGTTACATTGTCTGTGATGGGTACAGCCCTCGCTTATGAGAATTTTATCTCCGTCCTTGATTTGTGAAAGATGCTCCGCGCCGTTTATAAGAGTTTCCAACTCACCTTTATAACGTGCCATAAGGATTGAAAACGATGTCAAATATATATCATCGGGTACAATCTTTGAAACCCTGCCGAAAGCCTGGGAATCGGTTACAACCAATTTGGGCTTTTTTGCAAGAGCCTTTAAGGTGCTTTCAAGTTCTGTATCCTGGCAGGAAACAACCGTACAGTTCCCGTCAAGCAAGTCCCTTATTGCCAACTGTTGGGGAAGAATAAGTCTTCCCTTGGGTGCGGACTCGTCAATGGGAATTACAAGTACAACAACATCCCCCTTTTCAACTAAATCGGAAACCAAATATTTCTTTTTCTCGGTGCTTTTTGCAAAAGCGCCGATTTTTTCTTTCAATTCAAAAATATTGGTGTTATTAACCGAACTTACATAGATTTCATAATCCTTCGTCTGCGGAATACTCTCCAGCAAATCGCTTTTGTTATAGACAACTATAAAAGGCAGGTTTCTTTTTTTGAAATTGTCAAGAAGTTCATTATCTCCTTTTGAAAGCCCCTTTTCACCATCAACAACAAGCACTGCAATATCGGTTTTTGCGAGTATTTCATTTGTTTTTTCAACCCGTTTTTCGCCCAGATAACCCTCGTCGTCATAGCCCGGGGTATCAATAATCACAACGGGGCCTATGGGCAAAAGTTCCATTGCTTTTTTAACGGGGTCGGTAGTTGTCCCCAAAACGTGGGAAACAACTGAAAGACTCTGCCCCGTAACCGCATTTACAAGGCTTGATTTTCCTGCATTTCTCATACCGAAAAAACCGATATGTACTCTTTCGGCAGAAACGGTTTCATTTAAACTCACTTTTATCACCCTTATTCATAAGTTAAAATCTAAAATCACGTCTGTTGGAATTTTTAATATCATTTATATTGTTCTTTGCAATATCTCTGACTTTGTCCTTTGGAATTTTCTTTAATTCCTCCTCAATTAGTTTGTAGCCGATTTCCTTTGTTTCGGGACTTGCATAATCCTCAAGATACTCCGTAAGAGTCATAAGCGCATTGGGGTGGCAGCAGTTAAGTATCTGTCCTGTTTTGCAAAGGCTCATAAATCTGTCCCCTGTTCTGCCCTCGCGGTAACACGCGGTGCAGAATGAGGGAATGTGTCCGTTGTCCATAAGCCAACGAACGACCTCATCAAGAGTTCTCTGGTCAGAAACGTCAAACTGCTCGGAATCGTGGGGACGTTCTTCCTCGGTGTAACCGCCCACGGATGTACGGGAAGCACCGCTGATCTGTGAAATGCCCAAATGGAGAGCATCTTCTCTAACCTTTTCGTTTTCGCGAGTGGAAATAATCATACCCGTATAAGGAACTGCAATTCTGATACAGGCAATGATTTTCTTGAACATTTCGTCGCTTATGCCGTTGTCAAATGCGTCCGGGTCAATATCGTCCGCACGTTTAAGACGGGGAACGCTTATGGTATGGGGACCCACACCGTGAACTGCTTCAAGGTGTTCCGCGTGCATAAGAAGTCCTACGAATTCATACATATACCTTTCAAGACCGAAAAGCACACCGAGGCCTACATCGTCTATACCGCCCTCCATAGCTCTGTCCATGGCTTCCGTATGGTAGTCATAATCGTGCTTTGGACCCGTGGGATGAAGTTCAAGATAACTTTCCTTGTGGTATGTTTCCTGGAAAAGTATATATGTACCTATTCCGGCATCTTTAAGTTTTCTGTAATTCTCAACCGTTGTGGCGGCAATATTCACATTCACACGCCTTATGGCTCCGTTTTTGTGGTTGACGCTGTAAATGGTTTTTATACATTCAAGGATGTATTCAATGGGATTGTTTTTCGGGTCCTCACCTGCCTCAATGGCAAGGCGCTTATGCCCCATATCCTGTAGGGCAATAACCTCCGCCCTAACCTCTTCTTGAGTAAGCTTTTTACGGGCAATGTGCTTGTTTTTCATATGATAGGGGCAGTAAACACAGCCGTTGACACAGTAATTGGAAAGATACAACGGAGCAAACATAACAATTCTGTTACCGTAAAAATCCTGTTTTATCTCGTTTGCAAGTTTATACATTTCTTCGATTTTCTCGGGTATATCGCAGGCTAAAAGCACCGCCGCATCCCTGTGGGAAAGTCCCGTACAATGATAACCGTTTCCCTCTTTTTTAGGCTTTGCCTTTTCAAGAATACTGTCAATAAGTTCAACATTATTTTTGTTTTCTTCGGCATATTTTATGGTTTCAAGTATTTCGCCGTCGTTAATAAATTCTTCTGCTTTTAATGATTTCGGATTGTAAATAGCCATATTTAAATTCCTTTCGATATTTTATACTACACACTTTTGATAACATCCCCCCGTGATGTTACAACTTCATAGCCTATTTTTGCCATACGTTTTTCGAGTTCTTTGCGTTGTTCTGCGCCCTCCGCTCCCGTACTGATTTTGTTGTCATACAGGGCATATTTCTTTCGGACGGACAAAGGAGAAAGGTTGGGCATTACTACATTTGCCCCCGAGAGAATTCCTCTTTCCCTGCCGTCATCCGTAACTGTGCCGAGAGCCGTAGTAGCGGGAAGTAAAACATTCGGATGAATGAGCCTGATTATTGAAAGCAAATAACAGGTAAGTTCCGCCGAACCCGCATTTTCGCTTTTAAAAGCCGTGTCCCTGTGGGGAATAAAGGGACCTATTCCGCACATATCGGGCTTGAATTCCTCAATAAACTTTAAATCTTTTGCAATATGCCGGGCGGTCTGGTAAGGCGCGCCCACCATAAAACCGCATCCAACCTGAAAACCTATTTCTTTAAGATTTTTAAGACACTCCATTCTGTTATCAAAAGACATTTCCGGCGGATGTAATTTTGAATACAATTCCCTGTCCGCCGTTTCGTGACGGAGAAGATATCTGTCCGCTCCTGAATCATAAAGTCTTTGATAACTTTCCCCGCTCCTCTCGCCGAGAGAAAGAGTGACCGCACAGTCGGGAAAAACCTTTTTAATATTCTCAATTAAATGGCAGAGAAGATCGTCACAGTAAAATCCGTCCTCGCCCCCTTGGAGAACAAAGGTACGAAAGCCCAATTCATACCCATCCACGCAACATTGCATAATTTCTTTGGGAGTTAGCCGGTATCTTTGGCAGTTTCTGTTACCGCCCCTGATACCGCAATACAGACAGTTGTTTTTGCAAATATTACTGATTTCGATGAGTCCGCGGACATAAACGGAGTTACCGTAGATTTCCTTGCGGATTTTAACCGCATTTTCACGCAGATACTCCTTTACCCCGGGTGAATAGCCACAAATTAACTCCTCATATTCGGCAAGTGAAAGAGAATGTTCGTCGCAAAGTTTACGGGCAAGGTCAAACACAGTATCATTCATAACTCTCTACATTTGAAAACACAGTTTTCACGCTGACGCCGTTGAGACTGCCGATCTTACCGCTTAATGCAGAGATTTCATTCTGCGGCGCGTCAATGGCAACACTTATGATACTGATACCCTTTTGCCGATAAGGAATACCCATTCTTCCGATAATGTATTCACCGTAACCGTGTAAAAGCGCGTTAAGTTCTTCTACGGAACTGCGTTCTTCCACAATTATACTGATTACTGCCACTCTTGAAGCCATATTCCGCCTCCCATAAAATAAAAATTTCCGTACCTTGCGAAAGGCACGGCAAAATAAAACCCGCTTAATAAAGAGAGTTTTTTGTATAACCGTCCCTTCCCCTTCAGGAGATATTCCGTCACCTTTGTGTCAGGTACATTTTTGTTCATTATACAACATTTTTTATTTTTTATCAATGCATATTAAATAATTTCAAGAGAAAAATATAAACCGAAAGAAAAACATAACCAACGGAGGGAATTATGAACAATAAACAATATCAAAATCTTGTCAGCAACACCACTCCGAAATCACCCCTTTTAAAGGACTGTATTCTGGCATTCCTTTTCGGCGGAGCAATATGCTGTTTCGGTGAGATTTTAAAAATGCTTTACACAAATTCGGGACTTAACGAAGACGAAGTTAAATTGGCAGTACCCCTGACTCTTGTGGTAATAACCGCAGTTCTTACGGGCGCGGGAGTTTTCGACAACATCGCAAAACATGCCGGTGCGGGTACCGCCGTACCAATTACGGGCTTTGCAAATTCCGTGGTATCCCCCGCGGTTGAGTTCAGCGCGGAGGGTAAAATTCTCGGCACGGGTGCAAAAATGTTTAATCTTGCAGGACCCGTTATTGTTTACGGATGCAGCGCCGCAAGTCTTTACGGGCTCATATACTATTTATTTCTATCATAATTTGAACGAAACTTCATTATATAAAGGACTGTTTTTATGCCTGACAGAATAGGAAAATACACAATAAATCTCCCCTCTTTGCCCTCGGTTATCGGCTATGCGGCGGTAGTTGGCAAAAAGGAAGCCGAAGGTCCCTTGGGGAACTGCTTCGACAAAACCTGCAAGGACGAATTTTTCGGAGAAAAGACATTTGAAAAAGCGGAAACCAAAATGCAGAAAATGACCATCGAAACCGCTGTAAAAAAATCGGGACTTTCAAAGCAGGATATCCAGATTGCTTTTGCGGGAGATCTTCTTAATCAATGTATCGGTTCATCTTTCGATATGAGGGATTTGGGATTTTGCTTTGCAGGGCTTTACGGGGCTTGTTCAACAATGGCGCTTTCCCTGGCACTTGCGGGAGTGTTTGTTGATTCGGGAGCAACAAAAACCGCCCTCGCCGCCGCGTCATCACATTTTTGCTCTGCGGAAAGGCAGTACCGCTTCCCTCTTGAGTACGGAGGTCAACGTACTCCCGCAAGCCAATGGACAGTAACGGGCGCAGGCGCGGCAGTTGTTGCCGAAAACCAAGCAAACACACCCCATATAGAAAAAATCATAATCGGTTCCGTGCGCGACTTAGGTATCACCGACGTGAACAATATGGGTGCCGCCATGGCACCTGCTGATGGTACAATAACACCACAAGCTAAAAAGAGGCTTCACAAATCTTACAAATCATCAAAAACTATAAAAAGGAGGCGGCATGTGTATATATTATCAATATTTATAATCCAATACCCCTAAATACTCATCCAATCTTTTTTCCGCATATCCTGCGATTAGGTATGTCATTTTACCGGCATCACCGTCGCGGTAGTATGAATCGAAAGCGGCATAGTATCTTGTACGGTCTGTGAATTTAATATCTATCGGGGGGGAACCTTCGCGAATGAGTTCAAAATTCATAAGAAACCTACCCGCTCTGCCGTTACCGTCACTAAGCGGTTTGTTTGAAATTCGGCTATTCAACAAATCGGAATTTGCAGAACTCTTTAGAGTAAAAACTCATTTCATTCTCTAATATATTTTCGGTCTGCTTGCGGAATTTCATCTTCGGATATATATCTCTCAACCTTCATGTGAAGATTATATTTTTCTCTCAGTTCCGCTATTTTATTCATCATTGGTGTCTTATGATGATTATCTATAGCCTCCTGATTTTCCCAACTGTCTATCAATAAAACGGTCTGCGCGTCATCCATTGGAAAAAAATAATCATATCTGATATTTCCGCTTTCATTTCTTATTGCATCCACAGTTCCGCTTTCTATCATTTCCATTGCAAAATTCTTGGCAGAATCATTTGCACCCTTATAATATATATTTATCGTTATACTCATGACTTTTTGCCTCCACACATAGAAGAAATGAATTAACCGTACTTACAAATCCCGATTTATCACGCATCGTATTCACAATTCATTTTTCCGTAGTTTTCTTCAATTCCTCAACAAGAGCGTCGGTATCTTCAATGTTTATGCGTTTTGAGGCGATGTATGTTCTTAATTCGCCTTTGATATTTAACTTGTCCTTGGGGTCAAATTTTCCGTAAGTTGATGTAACGATTGTGCCGTCGGAAAGCACAACATTTCCGCAATAACCCGTGTCCGCATTGGCGCAATATTCGGGCTTTTTCTGTCCGTCCTGATAGATGTGGGCAAGTTTAATTCGGTACTGTCCCTCTCTGCCCCGTTCCAAATCCTCAAAGGTTCCTACCCAGGCAATCCAGCCTTCGCTTACCCAGCCGCTTGTAACATTTCTTGGGGCATTTTCTTCCGCCTTGCTTCCCCTTTCGATAGAACGGAATGTTATAAACAATCTGCCGTCGGGGGTATAATCCGCCTTGTGCCGTTCGCCGTTGAGAGCCGCCGGCGCTTCAATGGGAGCGCTCCAGGTTTTGCCCTCGTCATCGGAAAATGAAATAAGGGAGTTCATCTGCTTTGTGTTACTGCGGGAAATAAGGCAGAGTCTGTCCCCCTTACCCTGCTCGCTTCTTATGACCTCAACCTCGCACATATTGGACTTTTGCTCGATTTCACGGTATTGCGAAAAATATTTTTCGGGTTTGCTCCATTGGGGATTGCCCTTTTCGTCAAAGGTTAAAATTGTTTTGTAATTATAAAAATCGGAATCGTGGAAAAATCCCATCCATTTATCAACAAACTTGCCGTTTTCCTTAAGTTGCGTAAGGCTTGCCATGGCAACAATGGGAATTACGGGTGTGTCGCTGTTTACATCGTAAAAGGTTTCAAACTCCGACCAGGTTTCACCCTCATCCGTGGAAACGGAGCAGTTAAATCCCCCGTCGGTGGGTTCATCCCCCCACTTGGGATTTGCGGAAATCATAATGAGTTTATCCTCTGTTACACCGTCGGTAAACTGCAGACGGTAAACTGTGGGGGTTTCACGGGAATTTTCCCAGCTTGACGGTGCATTTTTTACGCCATCGCCCCAGGTCAAACCGCCGTCGGTACTGATTTTAGTGCGTACGGCTCCTTTGCCGTGACCCTCGGGATACATTGCGAGAATGTTGCCGTTTTTAAGCAGAACGGCGTCGGGATGCGCCATATAATCCTTTGAATTATCAACAACAGAAAGGTTGTAAAGGTATTCAAATCGGGTATTCTTATACTCCTCGGGCATAGTGCTTAAATCCAACTCCGGTATGGTATAATCCCCGCCCCCAAAGGGTAATTTGTTCTTTGAACAACCTGAAAACATAGTGAATGTAGGTAACATGCATAACAATGCACATAAAAACTTTTTCATAAAACCATTCTCCGTAATTAAATATTTCCATAATAAAAATATATCATAAAGCACACATAATAGCAATATTATGCAGAGTTTTTACTACAGGATTTTTACTTGTATTCATCTGTTCCCCGCTGTTTCCTTTTGAATGTTAAGGATTGTGGATTCGTTATTCTATCTCCTGTTCCAAATCATCAAACAAATCACTGTCAAAGAATTCTCTGATGCTTATGTCAAGTCCGTCACAGATTTTTTTGATTGAAACCACACCCGGATTCTGACTTTTTTCATTGAGCATACTGTAAATTGTTGACGGTGAAACGCCCGAAATGTTTGCAAGTGCATTTATAGCAATATTTCTTTCATTACAAAGTGCGACAATTCTTTTTTCTACCGCTTGTTTTACATTCATATTTATACCACCTTTACGATATATCATCAATTAAAGTTTAATAAAACTTACGATACATCGTGTGGGACATATCGCATATTTTTAGTTTATGTGCTGTAATTTACGATATATCCTATATTGAGGTGGTACTTTATGATTTGCACATTCTTCGGACACAGGGATGCCCCAAAAGAAATAGAGCCGACCCTTCGGACGACTCTAATAGATTTTATTGAAAATAGAAATGTTACTGAATTCTTCGTTGGCAACAACGGGAATTTTGATGCTATGGTTCGCCATCAACTTGAAGAATTGTCGATTATTCATTTTTTAAATTACCGCATTGTTCTGGCTTATATGCCTACAAGTAAAATAACGCATGATGATTTGAAAAACTCAATTCTTCCTGTTGGCATAGAAAATGTTCCCAAACGCTATGCAATATCTTGGAGAAACAAGTGGATGATACAGCAATCCGATTTAGTTGTAACTTATGTTACACATACCTTTGGCGGTGCATATCAATTCAAAGAATCAGCAAAAAAGCAAGGGAAAGAAATAATTGTAATATC
Organism: Acutalibacteraceae bacterium; assembly: GCA_051892415.1. Lineage (GTDB taxonomy): Bacteria > Bacillota > Clostridia > Oscillospirales > Acutalibacteraceae > DTU089. Next base: position 50,686 of record JBJFGF010000020.1, read on the forward strand.
CAAAAAAAGCAAAATCGTTACAAACCACAGAATAACGTCATTATACCTTTACTTATTCAACTCCGTTTTCCATTCCTCGTTTGAGTCCTCGCAGTTTCTCATCAGGGTTATGGCGCAGTCAACCGCGTTATAGAGATTTCTGGTACCCTCTTTTGAATACTTGTAATTTGCAGCTCTTTCGGGGCGGATGCCTATGTGGGATGCGGTTTCTACCGCGTCAATATTTGCCGCGACAAAAAGGAATTCCCAACCGTATTTTTCTTCCTGACGTTTGATCATTTTTTTTACCGTTTCGCTGTCATAACTATGACTCGCATTTTCCATACCGTCGGTTGTAATAACAAACATTGTATGCTCCGGTACGTCTTCGGGACGGGCATATTTATGAATGTTGCCGATATGGTGAATAGCGCCGCCGACCGCGTCCAAAAGCGCCGTGCAACCTCTAACATAATACCGGTCTTCGGTCATGGACTCTATTTTTTGAATTTCAACCCTATCGTGCAAAACCTCGCTTACATTATCAAACAAAACCGTTGATACATAAACCTTTCCGTCAAGTTTCTTCTGCTTCTCAATCATAGAATTAAATCCGCCTATTGTATCAGCCTCAAGCCCCGACATAGACCCGCTTCGATCCAGAATAAATACAAGTTCGGTAATATTGTTTTTGTTAGCTTTTTCATTTGTGTTTTTGTTTGTTTTTTTCATAATAAAAAACCTCTCTTTCATTTGATGTACTCATTTTACATCAACAAAAGAGAAGTTTGGTCGCTTGACGGGAGACGTTTATAGCCGAAAATAGCCGAACCCTATATGCCTATTAAATAAATCTTTGGCACATTCGATTGTTTTTCGTCTTGCCATACGTCAGTATGGCTTCACCGATAAAACCGCCGGCTGCACTCAAATTTTTATCTAATAGGTGCGAAGCAGTTTATAACTCGAGATTTTTGTTCTATCAAGGCAAAACTCGATGTAATACTGTCTATCGATTTATAAACCATATTGTGTTCGACTCTTTTCGGCTATACCTTATCTTTCCATTCCGCCTCTTTAAACCCCACAAGCACGAAATCCTCGCCCACCAGAAGCGGTCTTTTAACGAGCATACCGTCGGTTGAGAGCAGTTCCAACATTTCCTTTTCGGACATCCCCGGCAGTTTGCTTTTCAGATCCAATGATTTATAAAGCAATCCGCTTGTATTGAAGAACTTTTTAAGGGGCAATCCGCTTTTTTTGTACCATTCATTCAATTCTTCAAAAGTCGGATTGTCAAGTTTTATATCTCTCAATTCATACTCGGCTTTGTTGTCGTCAAGCCACTTTTTTGCCTTTTGGCAAGTGGTACATTTCGGGTAGCAAATAAACTTAATCATAATTTCCTCCTATCAATGTTCACAAACATAAAACTGCAGTTCATTCTCGCTGTTTCTTTTATATGAAGCATTCAGTTCCAGAACTTTATCTTTTGCCCACGCGGCATTTTTCCTTATCCAAGTAGTTTTATCGTCTTCATTTTCCCAAATTGTAGCCATATAAAACTTACCTTTTATATTGAGTTCATCCGCATAAATTTGCAGTTTATCATAATCATCAAGAATTTTTTATATGAATTAAAATTAGATTTGAATTTTATTTCAATCAAAGCCAAACATTCTTTTATATCATTACCGTAATAGCCACCGTCCGTATTTCCTAAATCAACAGTGGCAATTACCATATCGGGGCGGAGATTTAATTTTTTAAACTCTCCATCGTTAAACTCTGTAAAAACACGAATATTTTGTTCTTGAAACAAAGAAGATAATTCCCTTCTAATATGATAATACAAAGCATTTTTTAATGTATCTTCTTTTAGCAACCAACCGTTATCACAATCTTCTTTGATTTTTTCTTCCCATATGTACTGTAATCTTTTATTTATGGTATCTAATACATCCTTATCCATACTTCACACTCCGAATAAATCCTGTCAAAAGCAGTATTTTCAATAGCATATCTATAAATGTCATTATTCATTTAATTCCGATATAACTTTATCAACTTCGTTTCTTAAGTCTTTATAAGATATTTTTTTAAATCCAAAACTTCTAATCCTACCAAGAGAAATTTTCTTTTGTTCCCCGCATTTTTCATTCAAAAACCATGTTGGAACAACATAGAATTCCCAATTATCTAAATTTAAAGGGTATGATGATTCTTTAGTTTCACCGTTTACAAGGCAAAAAATGTATATATCATTTTGCCGTTTTAGTTCATTGTTGCCTGCAACCTGAGAATCATATTCACCATTCGCCTTTGCAATGCTGAACATACGCTGTGATGATATATTTCCGTCTGTGTTCCAAAGATGAAAATATGCTGTAGCTTTAACTTCAATTTTAACATTATTATATGTTATATCCCACAATGTCCAATATGCACTATTTTGAGCTTCGGTTATTCCCAATGCATGTGCTACTATAAACTCGGCTATTTCACCATGTAAACTATAAATATTAGAGTATTGAAATCTCCAAAAGTCCGTGATATCAAAATCCAACTGTTCATTGTTTAAAATAAACTTTTCGTCACCTTGCATATTTCACACTCCAGACGGATTTAATTTTGGTTATACCACTCCATAAAAGCGGAGACGTTTTTCTCGCTTACACAATTTTCGCTGTGGGTTAATAAATACAACATTCGCTCATCGGTTTCGCTTCGTTCTTTTTGTGATGCAAGACCCTTTGCGAGCATATTTATCATCAGTTTATGTGCTCCGCGAAGTTTAGTTTTATCCATACCGCCCTGCATAGTGAAAAGAGGAAAATCCTCGGGCAATGCGTTGGCTTTTTTCACTTCCGCGAGCATTGCACCGGTATCGCAAAGACCTACTCCGCAAACGGCGGAAATCTTGAATTTCTTTGTTGCCTTTTTCAATCCCTGCACCGTATTTGCCATTAGCCAGCCCAGGTATATTATTTGCGTGTTCTTTTCAAGTTGATTTTCTGCATCATTCAGAGAATACACCCGAAGTCCCGTCAACTTACCGAGGATTTGAGCATATTCGGCTGTATGTCCGCATTGAGAGGTATAAACAACAGCTTTCATTTATCAATACTCCCTTTTAAGTTTTCTTTCCCGTTCTGATTAAATGCCCTTCCTCAACAGCGGCAAATGTTGCCGCACCGCACACAAATGCGCCGCCGTATGTTATATCAATAATCGGCAGAGTGAGGGGCAATATAAACATCAATACACCCGTCACTTTGTTTGAAACCGAGTGTACGGTTACAAACTTCTTTTGAACTGCAAAGCCGGAAATTACATTTATAATTTTTATTACTGCAATAACAACTATCCACACCAATAAATATGTAGGAATTTTCAAATCAGGCAATATCTTAATAAGGCAAGTTACCGTAAAAATAAAATCCGCAGCCGTATCAAGTTTTGAGCCGAAATCGGTCGCTTTACCCGTTTTTCTCGCTACTGTTCCGTCAATCATATCGGTGAATCCGCCCAGCAGATAAAACACATAGAATCCCGGGGAAAAAACAGGGAATACCAGCAGAATTAAACCGCAGATAATTCTGAAAAATGTTAAAGCATTTGCCATAAAATCACCTGTTAATAACAACCGTTTGCAAACTCGGTAAAACTGAATTCTCTTAATTAAATATATCACAAATCCTTAACCGTTTCAACTGCAAAACCCGTTTTTTCAACGGACAAAAGAGTTTTAACAGACGTCCGGCATAACTTTTCCGATCAAAAGCCGGAATAGAACAGATTTTAAACTGTTTTACCCTTTGCACACCTCGACGTTCACTGCTATTCGTTACTTAAATTCACTACTTTTAATTTACTGATATTTCTTGACATTTTCACGGACTCGTAGTAAATTAAATTTGACAAATATTAGGGAGGCGGGAATATGAGCATTACTGCTATTTTTTATGATATAATAACCGTGCTGATGTCTTTAATTATTGCTGTAGGAGGCATTTCAAGTCCGTCAACTGCGGACGTTATTGAAAAACTCAACGACAAAACAAACCTCACGATGTTCGTTACATCGGATACTCAGCTTGCGGATTATACTATTGAGCGTGATAAAAATGTTTACACATCTGTTCAGGATATGTTAAACGCAAACTGCACTGTTGATGTGTTTCTTTGCTCCGGCGATATAGGTGAATGCGGTTTTCAAAGCGAATACGACAGAGTTTATGATTACCTTATCCCTTTGAGAGATAACGGGATTGTTGAGAATTTCATTTTCGCACTGGGTAACCACGACACCCGTTACCGTGATATTGAGCAGGTTACGGAAAGATTTTTATCGTTTCAGAATTCATTTAACAGTCCGGAAAATGCGGTTAATACCCGTAGTTTTGCCTATAAAGTAAACGGCTATACCGTTATTTCTCTTTCAACGGACGTAGCTTTAAACGATTATCAAAAGTTTTCGGAAGACACTTTCCAATGGGTCAACGAAGTTTTAGCAGACGCCGCTGAAGACGGCAAACCCGTATTTGTTATAAATCACTTCCCCTTTGACGGCACACACGGAATTCCCGAAGATGATGATGACGAAACAATGGGTGCCGATTCAGAAAGGTTCCGTAAAATATTCGATAAATATGACAACGTATTCTATTTTTGCGGTCACACACATAAACGGTTCTGTGATGAAACCGTTGAAAAAGTCGGCAATTTCTATTCAATAAATGTACCCGCACTTTTCTCCTCGGGTTGTGGTTTTTTTGTAGAAGTAACCGATAACGAAGTCCTCATCCGCGGCAGAGATTTCTCGACGGGTGAATGGCGAACAGATGCAGAGTACAGTTTTGAGTTGAAATAATCGGGATTTTATATATCACTATACAAAAGAGCGGCTGTAGAAAACGAAAGTTTCTACAGCCGCTCTTTTTGTCAGCAACCCAACAAAACCTGATCGAATTCAAACAGCGCCTCGTTGATTTCGTAAATGTCATATATCTCTTTTTGGATGAAATAGCGGATAATCTTATCAAAAGCAAAACTGCGGGAGAGGGTAAGCCCTGCGGATGCCAGCAAATCCTGTGTTTCTTCAAGATTGAGTTTCAATGCTATTGCAAATGCAACAGCGGTTTGCTTTGAGGGTTTATATGTATCGGGATGACATTTGATTTTAGAAAATGTTTTCTTATCCACATTGGCTTTTTTATAGCACTCAATATCCGTCATACCGCTCTCATCAATCAAATCAAAAAGTTTATACGCAAAGGGCTTATCCATAGTTTTCATATATTCTTCTAAAGATTTGCTCCTTGTACTGTTGTTGTATTGTGCCTCACAGAAAGTCGGCATTTCAACGCAAGCATCGCTGTAAGATATTTCCGCTATACTCCCTGAAAAGCCGACGGTTTCAGCCCCGAATTGTTTTTCTTCGTCACATTCCCGCACATAGTCATCGCCTATGATTTCCTGAATTTCGGAAAAAAGTTCTTTGCTGAATTCGTATGATGCGCGGTCGAACACACAAAGATAAACCGTTAACTCATGATCAAATAAAAACTCGGTTATAACCTGTATGGCGAATTTTAAAACCCTGTCTTTTGGGTAACCGTATGCACCCGATGATATCAACGGAAATGCCACAGAATCACATCCGTTGGCAACAGCCAATTTTAAAGACTCTATGTAGCAGGATTTTAAAATAATACTCTCGCCCGCAAGACCGCCCTGCCACACCGGTCCCGATGTGTGAATAATGTACTTGGCATCAAGATTAAATCCACTTGTTATTTTAGCGCAGCCCAATCCCAGCGGAGCAATCTTCGCACATTCAATATCAAGTTCAGGCCCCGCACCTTCATGCACAGCCAGGTCAACACCGCTATATCCCACCATTTTTTCATTGGTAGTATTAACAATGGCATCAACATTCATTTTTGTTATGTCGTTTCGTACAATTTGCAGTGGCATAATACACTCCTAAAATTCACTAAAACAAAACAACTGTAACCCGTTTCGTTTTTTATCTTTTACAACTTTATCTGTGAATTTCATTATACCACTTTTTTCCGCACAATACTATATGTAATGTAAAATATCGGTTTAAAATCTGAAAAATTACCAATAATAAACAACAAAGGAAGTGTTGTTTTGATGCCTACAAGTGCCGGATTCAGAATGTGCGAAAATGTTACCTTGGATTCTTGCGATATAAATACTCTTACGGATTTGGAAAATGTTACGGTGGATAAGAAGAAAAGCGTTGTTGAAAAAATAGGAAGTTTTAGAGAACAAGTAAACAACCCATATATTTTTAAAGTGGGCGGTATTGCAGTTGAACTTGCCTTTACTGGCGACAGGGATTTTCCCACGGCACTTTCAAATGCTTTAAGTAAAAACTAATAGAATTTTCAAAAACAATTATTAAACACCTACAATCAATAAATAAAAATATAGAACAACAGAATTTACCAAAAATCAAAACTATAAAATCCGTTGAAACCTAAGGGGAAGTGTGATACAATCCATGTGTAAGATTTGTGTTGCTTCCGCTTAGTCTGTACAGATTAACGGAGGTGTTAAAATGTATAATAAAAATACCGATTACATTAAGCAGCCTCAAAAGGATTTTAAACCCTGGAGGGCTGCTATTTATATTCGTCTTTCAAAGGAAGACGGGGACAAATCCGAAAGCAACTCTATAACAAATCAGCGAAATATACTGATGGATTATCTTTCACAACAAAAGGACATTGAATTTATTGGCGAGTATTCGGACGACGGCGAAAGCGGTGCCACCACCGACCGTCCCGATTTCCAACGTATGTTGGTTGACATTGACACAAAAAAAATCAACTGTATCATTGTAAAAAACCTGTCCCGTTTCAGCAGAAATATGGGGATTACAATAAATTTTATCACCGAGTATTTTCCTGAAATCGGTTTAAGATTTATATCTCTCGACCCGAAATATGATTCTGCCATAGATGATATAAGCGAAGCGGAAAAACTTTTGAACATATCCGTTCACGGCTTTATGAACGAAAGTTATTTGGCGACCACATCAAGCAGTATTAAAAAAACCCTTGATACAAACCGAAAGAAAGGCCTGTTTATCGGCTCCTTTGCTCCCTACGGCTATTTGAAAGACCCCTGCGACCGCCACAAACTCATTGTTAATGATGAAACCGCGGAGGTAGTCCGCACAATTTTCAAAAAATACTCGGAGGGAGAAAGCATCCTCGGAATTACCAAATACTTAAATAATATGGGGATTCCGAATCCGTCAACATACAAAAGAATGAATGAACCCACCTACTGTCACGGCTCAAGTAATATTAACGATGGCTTGTGGAGTGATAAAACCGTGCGCAGAATTCTGCAAAGCGAAGTATATATTGGCAACATGGTTCAGGGTAAAAACAAAAAAATCAGTTATAAAAAGAAAAAGTGCAAAGCAACACCCAAAGATAAATGGTACATTGTGGAAAACACCCACCAAGCAATAATTGACAATGACCTTTTCTGCAAGGCGCGGGAGCGTTTCAACTCGGGTACCCGCTCATCCCCTGTTACAAACAAAGTGGATTTGTTTTCAGGGCTTGTATGCTGTGCCGATTGCGGACGGATTATGAGCAAGAATACAAAGAAGAATTCCAACAAAACCTATGTATATTACAAATGCACCACATCAAAAAAACTGAGCCCGACAGCCTGTACAAGTCACACAATCCGCGCCGATGAACTTGAAAACACGGTACTTAAAACAATTCAGGGAATGATAAATATCGCCATAGAACAGGAAGAAGCCTTAAAAATAATCGAAAAAAGCAGTAAACGTAACACAGAATTCTCCTCTTTGGAAAGCAATTTAAAAAAACTTCTTTCCGAACAGGAGAAGATTAAACTGAAACTTTTCAGATTATATGATAACCGTGAGGACGGCATCATAAATGATGAACAATTCTGCGATTATAAAAATATTTATTCCAAACAAAGTGCCGATATAGACAATCAAATTAAAGCCATTGACAAGAAATTGGAAGAATACAAAAAGGGATATGACGGAGAAACCGAACATATTAAGTATTTCAAAAAACACGGTAACATTGATTCTCTTAACAGAGCCATTGTAACGGAACTTATTGACTTAATTTTGGTATATGAGGGCGGAAAAATAAAAATAAATTTCAAATTTGACGATATTTTCAAGAAAGTTAACGAATATATCAAGTTGAATACCCATATTCTCGAAGAAGAATCAAAGAAACCTGCATAAAAACAAACTGACGGGCAGGGGCAAATTGAGAATATATAGGCAAATTTCGTTTTCCGAAATGTTTTTGCGACATCCCACAAAGTCAAATATGTTTACAACTCATTCACCTTATAGTCAATAGCGGCAAGTTTTGCTTGCTTTGTTAAGTCCTTTGTTTGAATCGTGTAGTTCCTGCCGTCTTTTATAAAGTGCGTTCCGCACTGACGGAATTCAAAGTTGACATTTTGATTGATACACTGCCTGCGAATATCAAGCACCCAATTATAGTTCAGGGGTCTTGCATTTTTGTCCGATTCGCCGCCCACTACCACCAATTCTATGCCGTCCAAATATTTTTCTATATCTATTTTTTCCAACAAAGGTTGTGCGGTAATGCATTTGTGCTTAATTGGTAAATCATTAAAAATCGACAATTTGAAGTCTGCATTTTTTTGATTTTCAACTGTACAGCACACCACAACATTGTCGAAACCTTCGTTCCAGTTTTCAGGAATACATTGCATGAATCGGTCTATTCTTTTAGTTAGAAAAAGGAAGGTGCAATCCTTTCTTTCCTCAATCATTTGCCAACATTCCTTCCGCCAACCGTCCGCTTCTTCTATGAGAAAATCGGTGAAAAAACACATATAGACCATGCCCGATTTCATTTTGTATTCGCCGTTTTTCTTCTTTTCTATGGGCTTTTTAAAATCCTTTGTTTTTACAATTTCCGAGGTATTAACTCCTCGCTTTGCATCGCCTTTATGAATATAACAGTACCGACAACCCTCACTGCATTTGCGGCAGCCTTGCCACGGATTCCACATCGCCATTTTGAACACCTCTGATTTTTCGATTTTTAAGTATGTTCCTATTGATTATACCATAGCAACCCCTGTTTATCAATAAACAGGGGTTGCTGCTCTTTTATATATAAACAACACTATTGACAATATTTCAGCATACCGATAAAATATTATTGTGTTGAATTAAGATTGTTGATTATTCAACTGAAAATAACAATATAACAGATTGAGGCAAGAAAAATGTATGATTTTTTTAAAAGTATTATAGAAACCGACAGAGCCGCAGTTGTGGTTTGTGACGTTAATCACACCATAGTTTATATGAACAAAGTAGCAAAGGAAAAATACCACAGGGATTTAACCGACTGTTCTTTGCTTAACTGCCACAATGAAAAATCCAAGGAAATGATTATAAAAATTGTTGATTGGTTCAAGAAAAGTGCGGAAAATAATATGATATATACATATAAAAATATAAAACAAAACAAGGATGTGTATATGGTCGCCCTGCGTGACGATGGGGGCAATTTAATTGGCTATTATGAAAAGCATGAATACAGAAATCCCGAAACGGCGGATGTATATGACTTTTCAAAATCCCTAATATAAAAGAGAGGAATATACAATATGAAATTTGATTTTTGTTTCCACAATCCCACAAAAATTTACTTTGGCAAGACCGCACTTGATAACTTGAGCACGGAACTTGCAAACTACGGCGATACCGTTCTTTTAATGTACGGTAAAAGTGCAATTAAAAAAATGGGTTTATATGACAAAGTTATTGATATTCTGAAAAAATCGGGCAAAAAGTTCATTGAACTTGAGGGCATTAAGCCGAACCCCTCCTACACTCAACTTCTTGAGGGAGTAAGACTTGTAAGAGAAAACGATGTCGATTTAATTCTTGCGGTGGGCGGCGGCTCAACAATCGACTGTGCAAAGGGGATTTCCGTATCCGCATACTGCGACGGCGACCCTTGGACAAAATATTGGATAAACGGTGAAGAAGTTACAAACAAAATCGTCCCCGTAGCATCCGTTCTTACAATGTGCGGCACAGGTTCCGAAATGAACGGCGGCTCCGTTATTACCAACGAAGAAAAAATGCTCAAAAACGGCAGAGTTTTCGGACCCAATGTGTATCCCAAGTTTTCCATCCTAAACCCCGAATACACCTTTACCGTTCCCCAATACCAAATGGCAAGCGGTATTTTTGACACTTTCTCCCACCTTTGCGAACAGTATTTTTCAGGTGACGACAATAACACCACGGACTATCTTATTGAGGGTATAATGAAATCCTTAATTGAGAGTGCGGAAATTGCCATGGAAAATCCCACGGATTATGAAGCAAGAAGCAATATTATGTGGTGCGCCACTTTGGGACTTAACTACATTGCCGGGCTTTCCAAGGAACAGGACTGGGAAGTTCACATGATTGAACACCAAATCGGCGCTTATACTGACTGTACCCACGGCGCGGGACTTGCCGCAATTTCACCTGCATATTACAGATATATTTCTATATTCGGTTTAGACAAATTTGTCCGCTTTGCAAAAAATGTTTGGAGTGTTGATACAACCGACAAGAGTAAGGAAGATATAGCCCAAGCAGGCATTGTGAAATTAGAGGAATTTATAAAAATGCTGAAACTTCCCTTGTCAATTAAGGAATTGGGCGCAACGGAAGAAATGCTCCCCCTTATAGCAAAATCCACTATTCCCGGTGGCGCCTATAAATATATGGAATCCGATGATATTTTGGAAGTTTTGAAAAACAGTTTTTAAAACTGTTTCGTGAGCCCCGAAAAATACAAACATTAAAGTTTTATCCCGCCTGCCCGAATGAGCAGACGGGATTTTATATTGAATTATTTAACAGAATTGCGAATCCAATTGTCAAGAAACTGCATCTGTTCATCTGTGTGGAACCAATGCTCACCGTCTTTCATAACGGTGAGAGTTGCGCCGATTTGCTCCGCAAATTTTGTTACGGTCTCTTTTGACGTCAGATTGTCATTTTCACCGTACAGAATATATGTAGGAATATGCCATTTAATCGGATGTTTCCGCACATAGCAAAGATATTCCCAAGACAATGTTTCCCCGAACTCCGTGATAATTTCTTCCCTGCTTTGCAGTTCTTCCTCTGTCACATCCGCCCACACCATCATATCTGTAATCAGTTTTTCCATATCTACAATGGGGGAAATAAAGAAAGCCTTGGAAATAACCTTTTCGGCGAGGGCACACATTGAAAAAAATGCTCCGATACTGTTTGCTATTAAAACAACCTCATCATAAGGCTTGCAACACGAATCAAAAAAACTCGTAAATTCATTCTTCGCATCCCACGGATTTTGTGATGAGTAGTCAAAACCCATAACATCGCTTTCGGCAAACAGATGTCGGTAGTGATTCGCTTCCTCTGCATTTCCGCCTTTTCCGTGTATGTATATAATTAAGCGTTTCATTAAAATCTTACCTTTTTTTGTAGAGAATAATTTCAGGATCGGCACCGTTTTCCCCGTACTCACTGACAAGCAGAAAATCCGTTGCCGCAACCATTCCGAAATACTTTTTGCAGTCCCCGTCCGAGAATTCGCATTGGACTTGATTTCCTAAATATATTTCATTGTCATCAAGCAGTTTAACGGTATTTCCATTTGGCATTTTATAGGGCAAATTCACAAATGCACCGTTAAGCGCAAATAAATCCTTTATCTTCGGCATACCGTCAATATTAAGGGAATTTAATTCTTTTGTTAAACTTTCTTTAAATGAATTGAAATTATCCCTGCCCCCAATATTTATGTATTCATAAATAAAGCATTTTTTACCGAAAGGACAGCCATTGGACTCAACACATCCCTTGCAACCGTTACCATTGTAATTACAGTTGCGGCAGTCCGCACCGCATATTGATGCAATATTCTCAAAATCCTGTTTTTTACATTCGCTCATAATAATACATTCCCTCTAAAACAAATTATAATCACTTAATACTTTTCAACGTGTATGTTTCGCCCTTTTATTTATCTTGGCAATCTCTTTAAACTTCATCCTTTTTTCTTGCAGATACTCACTTTCGTTAGTGGCATATTTATTTTCCGCGGTAAGTTTTTGGTATGAATTCCAGCGGTCTTGGGACAAAGCGCCCTCTTTCAGTGCCCCTAAAACAGCACATCCCGGCTCGCAAGTATGGGTACAGTCCGAAAACCGACACTTTGAGAACAATTCTTCCACATCGGAAAACACTTCATTAAGTCCCGATTCATTATTCCACATTCCAAGTTCTCTCATTCCGGGTGTGTCAATAACACAGGCGCCGTTTTTCAATGTAATCAGTTCCCTATGTGTTGTGGTGTGCCTACCTCTGTCGTCCCCCCTGATTTCCGCGGTTTCTATAATATCTTCACCGATAATCTTATTTATTAAGGTTGATTTTCCCACACCGGATGAGCCGAGAAATGCAACGGTTTTTCCCGAAACAAGATACTTATTCACTTCGTCAAAATCATTGTTCTTTGATGATACGGCGATAACATCAACACCGCATGCAATACTTTGTACTTCCGAAATTTTTGCATCCACATCTTCGCACAAATCTGCTTTTGTAAGCACCGCAACGGGGGTTGCCCCCGAATCCCATGATAAAGCCACATATCTCTCCAGACGGCGAATATTAAAGTCGTTGTTCAAAGACATACATAAAAATACCGTGTCAATATTTGCGGCAACTACCTGTTCCTGATTATAGGTACCCGCCGCCTTTCTTATAAACACGCTCTTTCGCGGGAACAAATCAGATATTATGGAGTTACTCCTGTCCGTAGGCCAACTTGCAACAACATAATCCCCAACTGCGGGAAAATCCGATACCGTACTTGTTTCATATCTGTATTTACCGGACACCTCGGCGAGGTTTTCCTGCCCATCGTATAAAATTTTATACAGTCCTTTTTCTTGAGATATAATTCTCGCTCTGACTTCTGTAATAATAATCCCCTCCTCACAGAATTAGTATTTACTCATTTTTGAGCCAATCTTCTTTTGTAAGATATGTGAAATGCTCCGTTCTTACATCCCCCATCAAAGCACAGGGCTTGTTTTCCACCGTATGATGATACTTAAATCCGCACTTTTCCTGGCACCGCTTGGATTTCTCGTTCCCATCGTAATAGCCGCACCACATTGCACTGCAACCCAAATCCTCAAAGGCATGTTTCTGCAATGCCTTTACTGCTTCCGGAATGTAGCCCCTACCCCAAAAAGGAACACCTATCCAATACCCTATTTCTATTTCAGTATCGGTCGCTTTAGTATGGGACTGTGCGGGGGAAATCAAACCGATACTTCCTATGGCACGGTTATCTTCTTTCAGGCAAATTGCATATGTTTCATCCGCCGATAACACACCTTTGATAATACCAAGACTGTTTTCAACGCTCGTATGTACGGGCCAGCCTGCAACGGGTCCCACGGCGGGATCTTTCGCATATTCGTATAAACTTTCCGCGTCCGTTTCCCTCCAGGGACGGAGAATCAGTCTTTCTGTCCTGAATTCCATACTAAAACCTCATTTTATTCCTTTTTTATATCATTAAAATTTTGATTGTGTGAAACTAATCGTATCAATCGCTAAAATCACTACATTCAAAAACATCTTCACAACTCAGCAACGGAACAAATCAGAATTCATCATTTATTTGCTATAAAGAATAATCTTGGCATTTTAAGAATTATAGATTTATCTGCCTGAATCGGAAAATGCTGTTTGATTATTCCCAAAAGGTCATTCAAAAAATCCGACTTTTCCGTTGTATCAAGTTTTTCCAGATACGGTCTTAATCCACTGCCTTTATACCACTCAATTATATCATTATGTGAGGTCACAATATGGTAATATGACGTTTCCCACATAGTTACACAGCAGGATGTTTGAGATAATATATCATAAGTTTCATTTGGAGAAAGGTTATGAAAGTTGCGTATCATATCCAGTTTTTTCCACTTTTCAGTGGCAACCAGTTGATCCAACAAGTTATAAAATAATGCGTTCTGAACAAGTGGCATCTGCACTGCAAGAATACCGCCGGTATTGAGTTTATCCATAAGTGTCGGTAGAAGTTTCTTATGGTCGGGTATCCAATGCAGACAAGCGTTTGAAAAAATCAAATCATACTTTTCCAACTCGTCGATATCATCCGGAATGATACATTTGCGAAAATTCAGATTTGGATAGGACTTTTTCGCTTTATCAATCATATTGTCAGAACTGTCAATTCCGAGTAAGTTTACTTTCGGGAAATGTTCAAAAAGTTGATTTGTACTGTTTCCGGGACCACAGCCGATATCAAGGACGGATTCAGGAGAAATTCTTATTCTGCTTATCAAGTCAACCGATGGTTGAGTCCGTTCTTTTTCAAATTTTATATATTGATTTGAATTCCAGTCATTCATTTTGTAACACCTTCTAAAATCGGAATTATAAATATCCTCTGTTTTTTGCTTCTTCAATTAATTTGGGTTGAATTAGCGGATATGTCCAATTTTCTACTAAATTATCCGTAATCAAAATTTTCTCTATCTCACTATGTATTTCTTCAAAAGAAAACACATTCGCAATGAAAAGCATACCAAATGTTTCATCGTCAATGCTTTCGCCAACTCTTGTTTTTCCCTTGACAGAATATACACAAATCGGTTTGATGGTAAAATCTTTGGCACCCGTTTCCTCCATCAATTCTCGCTTAGCGGCAGATAAAATATCTTCACCGATTTCCCTGTGACCTCCCGGGACTTCATAGGTATCTCTTTCTCTGTGTTTACAAAATATCCATTTACCGTTTGTTTTGGAAATAACAACTGCAAATTTCAACAAACTGTCATCTATGCTATTATAAAACTTTACTTCTATCATTTATAAATACCTCTATAAATTCTGCTTCATTCAATTCATCCGGCACAATCATTATAGCATAACAATCGTCGCAAAATCAAGAAAGACGCTTTTTGACAAACCTACAAACAAAACCCCGTTTACCGATCTCTCGATAAACGGGGTTGATTTTATGACCAGGTTATTTTTAAGTTTTCAATCTGTTTGCCGTTATCGGTGGGATACCATTTTTCTCCCAATGTGACATTGCTCTCTTTTGCCAGCACATTGACCGTTAAAAGATTTGTACAGTTGTAAAAAGCGTATGTGTCAATCTGTTTTACGGAAGCGGGAATAACAATTTTCTGCAATGAAGTACAGTATGAAAATGCGTCCTTGCCGATAATTTCAAGTGAGGAGGGAAGTTCGATATTTCCCAATGAACTGCAACGGAAAAATGCTTTTTCTTCAATGGTCTTTACCGTTTCGGGAATTGTAATCGCCGTTAATGACCGGCATTTGTAGAAAGCCTTTGTCCGTATTGTTTCAACGCCCTCCGGGATTGAATATTCAACGGACTGTATCTCGCTTTTTTCACCCTTGTCATTTGTTTCTTCTTTAACCTCCGTATCTCTTGCAAGGGGATAGAAAAGCAGGGTTTTCATATCTTTCGTAAATAAAACGCCGTCAACATCGCAGAAATATGGGTTATCCTCCGAAACATTAAATGCTTTCAGGTTTTGGTTGTTTTCAAATGCCCAATTCCCGATTTCCTTAACATTTTTACCGATATTTATAACCTCGATGCTCTCAATATTTACCGCCGCAAAATCCGCGATTTTTGTAACGGGAGTCCCTTGATATTCGTCGGGGACGGTGACTTCTTTTACCGCTGAACTGTCGGGGAATTCTTTTACCGTTGCTTCTCCGTTTTCAACCTTAAAAGATATTTCATCGCTACCCAGTCCCAATTCCTCGGCACAACCTGAGAACATAACCGACATACAAAGTATTAAGGAAAGCAATATAATCAACCGTTTTTTCATAATTATACCTCCCTTGCCGCAACAGTACCGTCGCGGTCTTCTTCCTCAATAGCCTTAACCCGCTCCTGAAGTTCTCTTACGCACATATCATGTTTTTCTTTTGTAAGGTCGTAGAAGAAAAACGGAATAGTAACAAGCACAATACCGATAACCGAAGCCCAGGTATATATGCTGAATACATTATTCAGAATTTGAGAATCATAAAGCACATCCCAGTCGGAAGTGAATCCCACGGATTTGAGTAACCACGGAATAATAAGACCTGTTGCCATAGTTACAGGATTCAATATCCAACCGAAAACCCCCGACATAGCATCGGCCCGTTCCCCGTATTTCCATTGATGGTAGGTGAGAACATCTGCATTAAGTCCCACACCGACACCGTCAACTATGGGTGAAACGGTATTTTTCAAGAACATTGAAAACATAAATATAAATATATTTTCATACTTAACCGCAATAGCAATTCCCAATACCGTAAGAAGTGTTACTGCTCTGAAAGATATAAGAACATCTCTTTTCTGGAAACGTTTTGTAAGCATGGGGCAAAGGAGATTTCCCGCCGTCATTCCCACAACCACAATGTTTGCGGCAATTCCGGAAAACCATTCCATTCTCAGTGAATATATGAACCACCAAGCAAGAAGGCTGCCTACAAGACCCTGCCATTGACTGAAAATATTTGAAAGGTTTGTAATCCAAAAATACTTGTTCTTAAATACATTCTTTGCACCCTTCCAGAAAGTAACCTTTTTGCGTTTTTCCATGGGTGGCTCAATTATTCTCTCCTTGCAGAATGCCGCCGCAAGAGTAATGAAAACACCGATAAAAGCAAAAATCGGAACAAACACCTTGTATGTTTTAATGTTCAAATATCCTCCTGTTATACCGATAAGGATGGGGAAAAACATACTGATTACCGATGGAAAAAGTCCTGTAATAATAGGAATTATAGAGTGAAGACGCTGTCTTTCCTGTGAATTGGGGGTCATGAAGGTAACAAGTCCGTTGATACCTATGAAACTGTTGTAAAAATAATTCATCAGGGTAAAGGCAAAATGAAGTACAATCAGTTTGTTTGTGTAGTTTAAATTCTCAAGAGGCAGATAGGGTATAACTGACATTATGAGAGCCGAGGGAATACCGCATATCAAAATAAAGGGCTTGAGTCTGCCGTATTTTGCACAGAATTTTTTACGGATAAACCAAGTGATATAATTTGTTATACCGCCGATTAAAACAATATTACCTATAACCTGGGGCAATCCCTTCATAATGAATTCAAAGGGTGCCGACGGAATAAAATAGCAGGCAATTCCCAAAAGAATTTCACCTATGTAAGCACAATGGGCGAACTTTCTCATTTTCGGCGTAAGTTGACCGTGATTTTCATATATCAATACGCTGATGGGATTTAAGAAAATAAGTATGTACCCCACTATCGTCCCCAACAGATTGATGATTGAAAAATCAATAGCGGCAAGCCCCATAATCGCACCGCAAAAATACGAGGCAGAAAACGTCATTATTCCCGATGCGGTGATAAATATATATGAACCTGCCTGGGCGGCGGTGTATGCCACCACTTCTTTCAAGGGGAGGTATTCACCCTCGTTGGGCTTATCCCAATGTTCTTTAACATAGGCGGGAGCGCCCTTAATCTTTTGAACAATCTCTGTTTTGTTCATAATCCAAATCTCCTAAATCATCACTACCAACTTTCACAAACAACAAGTTGACACAAACATTATACTATATATTTTCAACAAAATAAAGAGATTTTTGAAATAATTTATATTGAACATTTATAAAGAAAATGTTCAATTATCACCTTATCTAAAAGAGATTCCCCCCCTTGTATCCGGTAATACAGTTTACGAAGCGGTTTACCGTCAACGGTAACTTGATATTGATTTTATACGCGATTTAATATATAATAATACAAAATCATTAAAGGAGGCGAACACATTGGACAAGAAAAACTTTGAAATTCTAAGCGGTGATACTTTAGTTGCCCTTTGGCAAAACAACAACCTTGAAATTATCAATAATGACTTGTTGCCCATGTTTTTAAAGAGTTTTTCTAATGCGGAAAGTTGGCTGGAATCAAGAGCCATCGACTCTCACAGGGCTAATTCCCGACTGCTCAAAAAAGCGTTACGGCTCACCGAAAAAGACGATATTTCCACCGTTATACACGTTAATGCGGCTACTGTAACCGATAACTACTGGGTTCGCCCCATTGGCTCAAATCTCAAATATGCAGACATTCGATTTAATGACGATTATTTTTCAAACCTTGCATTAAAAGGAACCTATGACAGTTTTAACAGAGCCGCAAACAGAAAGAAAAGCAGAACTCCTGAACTCACCAATGTGGGAAGTTTTGAAAAGTGTTGGAAACTAAAAAACAATAAATGGTGGATGTATAAAAAAGCAAGTCACGACGAAATGTTTTCCGAACTCTTTATATATGAATTGGGAACTGCTCTTAAAATGAATATGGCGATTTACAAACGAGCCGATAAAGCAGTTAAAACACTTGATTTTACCAATGGCGCGGAAATAAACTTTGAACCTGCATCCGCCTTTATGGGTGATAATGATAATTATTCGGATGTTATTGAAAAATTAGAAGAAATATGCCCGAACGCTATTCCCCAATACATTCAAATGATTTTTCTTGATACAATAGTTGCAAATCCCGACAGGCACACAAATAATTTCGGATTATTACGTGATACAAAGTCGGGAAAATTAAAATGCCTTGCCCCGAACTTTGATAATAACATGGCACTTATAAGCCGCGGATATCCAAATGCAAACATCAAAAACGATTTGCTGTTATCACTGTTTAACGAAGTAATCAATGAATATCCCGAATTTAAAAAATACATTCCGAAACTAACCGAAGATATACTTCACAATGTTATGTCAAAGGTAAATATGCGCGTCAAATCAAAACAAATAATTGAGTATATTTGGAGTAGATACAATTCAATAAATCTTAGTTGATAAAGCCGAAGAACAAGATACAAAAAACAGACCGCCTTTCAAAAGAGAGGCGGTTTTATAATGCCGATTATAAAGCAAAACCGATTTCAAAAAAACTTTATGGTTTTCCCTTGACATCAGCACCTGCTGCGGCGCAGACCATAGGGGATTTTTTAATTGACACTGACACAAATCCCGGGGACTACGATATTATTTTAACCGGTGACCTTGGTGCTACGGGCTCAAAACTTTTAATTGATGTTATTAAGGATGAGTACAAAACAGATATATCCCCCGTTCACAAGGATTGCGGAACTATGATTTTTGATTTAAAAAAACAGGATATGCACTCCGGCGGCTCGGGATGCGGCTGCTCTGCAAGTGTTGTTTGCTCCTATATTTTCAACAAACTCAAAAACAAGGAATTAAACCGAGTTCTATTCGTGGGTACGGGTGCTCTGCTCTCCCCCACCTCATCCCTTCAAAAGGAATCCACACCGGGCATTGCCCACGGTGTTGTGCTGACATCTTAAAAAAGGATTGAATACTATGAACAATAAACAGGAATTGGTACGTAGCCTTTCGGGAATAACAAAAACCTATTTGCGCGTTTCAAAAATCAAAACCGCACTAACATTTTTTCTTGTCGGCTACGCGGCGGTGAAAGTAATAACCGCATTTGCCAAAAATTAAAAACGGGATTGCAAAAAAGTGTAGATCTCATAAAACCCAATATATAAAGGGATTCTGATACTCCAAAGCAACTTTGAAGTGTATCCGAAGTAATTAAAACCGGTAAACAAATATAAAATAATGTTTTATGCTATGAACAAACTTAGCCACTCGACGTACCTCTGTACGCCTTCGGGTAGCCGAAAACAAAGCAAATGCTTTGTTTTCGCTCAGTTTGTCCGTTCTACGCATTTTTTCCTACCCCCGTAAAAAGGGGCTGTAAAAAAATTCTCGTTTTTTACAGCCCTTTTGTTATATAGTAAAACCATAACCGCCGAAATCGGCAGTTATGGTTTTTTTGTCAGAATAAATTCCGTTAAAATATTAAAGGGTGAATCCCCAGTCGGAAGCCAACACAGCCCAAGCGCGTCTTACAATAGAGTCCTCGGGGAAAATGTACTTATCAAGGAATGTAATTATATCCCTGAAGAAATTGGAATAAGTATAGGGAGAATCAATATCGTCCGGTAAAACAGTTGTTCCGGGAGCAGTAACTGTAAAGGGCTGAACATAGAGCACACCGCCGTCACCTACAATATATGCACGAACATAACTGTTGATTTGATCGCTGTATTCATCAATATCTATGGAGTTGCCCTCGGCTATTTCCACACCATCTGCAACCCAGACAATTTTGTTGTAGTTTTCAACATCAAGGGTAATGCTGTCCTCTGTCTCGTCAACGGTAATTCTGTTAACCTGGGGAACTGCACCCTCGCCCACATAATCCTCGCCCATCTCATAACGTGCATAGCGGCAAGCAGAGAAAAATGTTCCGTCTTCCATACTTGTGCGAAGTGCATCAACAGTAAGCTCGGGCATCATGTGAACTGTAAATGCTCTGTCAATCTGTTCGATTGTGTCCGAATGGGAATCACTGAAACTGAATGACCACGGCACAACACCACGGGGAACCGTAACCTGTAAAATTTCATCATAAAGAATACGGTCGGCGGCAGTTTGAATATCTTTGGCACTGTTGATACCCGTACCCACACAAGAACTGTTTTCAAGGAATATATCCGAGAATTTTTTGATATAATCCTCATCGTGAGAAAGTTCGTAATCATCATATGCCCCTGTGAAGTTTCCAACATGATCCAAGAATGTTATTCCGCCGCGTTTGCCCACTTCTCTTGCAGGAGTTTCGTAATCACCGTCAATACCGATAAGACCTTGACCGTAGTCAGAAAAATAGCCGTTAATATGGCTGTTGCTCGGAACAGCGCCGTTAAGTTCGATACCCGTGGTAACTTCAAGCATACCCCTGCCGTTTCTGCCCACACCGGTCATAATTTCCTCACGTCTTTCGGAAGTGAGAGGAGTTAACTCCGCAAAGCCCGTTCTGTCCTTCTTAATCAATCTCATAAGGGAAACAACCTGGGGCTTTTGGTCCCATTGAACACCGAGTGTCATGTGATCTGTGATGGCAAGAATATCGTACCCTGCGGCATAATAAGCCTCAACCGTTGCATCAATATTGCTTTCGCCGTCACTTGCAGTTGTGTGGCAATGGAGTTGGGCTTTGTATGAGTTCCATGAATCCCAATCCACGCTTTCATAAGCATTACCGATAGTGTAATCCACGTCACCGGCGGCAAAAGCCGTAACGGTAAGGGAAAAAACAAGTATCAAAGACATCATTACCGAAACAATTTTTTTGAACATTTTAAATCCTCCTAAAACCATATTTCAATATGTAAATCAAGTCTCTGCCAATCTTATCATAAGTTCGGCAAAAAGGCTGTTTGCCCAAGCAAACCAAGGTCTTGTAAAGTCGGTATCATCATTTTTGTTAAAAGACTCGTGCATTAAATATGCACCCGCGTGTGAGTTCACAATCATTGAAATGCAGTTTTTAACTTCTTCGTCATCCGTTGATGTGAGTGCCTGCATTATGAGAGAAATATGCCAAATTTTGTCCGTTCCCGTGTGGGGACTGCCTATTCCCTTTGCAACGGAGCCCTCAAAATACCAAGGGTTGCTGTGGGAAAGGATGAAACGTCTTGTATTTTGGTAAATTTCGTTGTCCGCCTTAACATAGCCCAAATAGGGCGCAGACAAAAGGCTGGGGGAATTTGCATCATCCATAAGGAGCATATTTCCCATACCGTCCGTTTCATAAACAAAAATCTTGCCGTATTGGTCATGTTCATAAATACCGTGTTCTTTGATACCCTCGTCAATATCGAATGCAAGGGAACGACATTCACTTTCAAGTTTCGTGTCCCCATAACCCTCGGTTGCCATTTGAGCCGCCTTTTTAAGAGCACACACAGCCATCATATTTGCAGGTATAAGGTACCCGTAAAGGCATCTGTCATCGGAGGGACGGAAACCCGACCAGGTCATGCCCGTATATAACACGTCATTTCCCCTGCCCTCGTTTGGCATGGTATCGGTTGCACCCGTATTTTCTCTGTGAAAATAATACCTGGAATTTTGAAAATGATTTTGCTCACGCTTAAAAACATCAACAATTTTGCGCAGCATTTCGTAAAACTGTTCCGTAAAAATTGAGGAATCAAGGGTTTCGTTATAATACTGATGGGCAAGGTAAAGAGAAGCACAAAGGGAATCCACCTCATATTTCCTCTCCCATATTAACTCGTGGTCAAAATCCGTGTCATCTCTGTGACGTTTGGAATTGGGCACCGCATTGAAAGCGTTTGCATAAGGGTCAAGGCAGATAAACTGTGCATGACGTGCTATGACACTTTTGATTATCTCCTTTAAATCTTCATCCTCATTAGCGTAGCGTATATACTGTGTAAGTTGGGAAGCACTGTCCCGAAGCCACATTGCGGGTATGTCACCTGTTATTACAAAATAACCTCCGTCATCAAGTCTTGTAACGGTTGTTTCCATAGTATTCAAAAAGCATCCTTTAAAAAAGGGGGCAAGTTCAGGATACTTTATTTTCAGTTTTTCTGTTATCTCGTCTGCCTTTCGCAGAAGAACCTTTGGAATATCCATAAAAGTCTCCTATTTAGTAAGAATTCCTATATATTATTTAGTATATCACTACCGATTTTTTAAAACAATGGTAAATTTGCAAGGGTTTTATAATGTAAATTTGTAAAAAACACCAAATTTTATAAAATATACAATAAATTGATGATTTGTTAATGATTTATCAATCTCTTTGCTGTATAATGATTTTGCAAATAAAAAATCGGAGGTAATAAAAATGGCAAACCGTATTGTATTAAACACAATTTCCTATCACGGAAAGGGTGCAATCGAAAACATCACAACCGAGCTTGAAAGCCGCGGATTCAAAAAGGCTTTTGTTTGCTCCGACCCCGACCTTATCAAATTCGGTGTTACGGGTAAAGTAACCGAACTTCTTGACAAGGCGGGCTTCCCTTACAGTATATTCAGCGAAATCAAAGCAAATCCCACCATAGAAAACGTACTTTCAGGTGTTGATGCTTTCAAGAAGAGCGGCGCTGACTGTATCGTTGCCATCGGCGGCGGCTCCGCAATGGACACCGCAAAGGCAGTTGGTATCATTATTGAAAACCCTGAATTTGCAGATGTAAGAAGCCTTGAGGGTGTTGCACCTACAAAAAACCACGCTGTTTTCACAATCGCAGTTCCCACCACAGCGGGTACTGCAGCAGAGGTTACAATTAACTATGTTATTACAGACGTTGAGAAGAAACGCAAGTTCGTTTGCGTTGACGTTCACGACATTCCCGAGGTTGCAGTAGTTGACCCCGATATGATGGCTTCAATGCCCAAGGGTCTCACCGCTTCAACAGGTATGGATGCACTTACCCACGCTATTGAGGGCTACATAACAAAGGGTGCATGGGAAATGACCGATATGTTCCATCTCAAAGCAATTGAACTAATAGCAAAGCATCTTCCCGATGCTTGCGAAAACTCTCCCGAAGGCAGAGAGGGAATGGCTCTTGCACAGTATATTGCGGGTCAGGGATTCTCAAACGTAGGTCTCGGTATCGTTCACTCAATGGCACACGGTCTCGGTGCTCTTTATGACACACCCCACGGTGTTGCAAATGCAATTCTCCTCCCCTCAATTATGGCTTATAATGCAGAATGTACAGGTGACAAATACCGTGACATTGCAAAGGCTATGGGTGTTGAGGGCACGGACGCAATGACTATTGAAGAAGCAAGAAAAGCGGCGGTGGATGCAGTTGCGGCTCTCAATGAAAAAGTAGGTATTCCCAAAGACCTTAAAGGAATCCTCAAAGAAGAGGATATTCAGTTCCTTGCAGAAAGTGCATTTGCAGATGCTTGCCGTCCCGGTAACCCCAAGGATACAAGCGTTGAGGAAATCGCAGAACTTTACAGAGCACTTCTTTAATATTCAATACTGTTAAACATACAACAAATGGGATGTAAAAAAACGAAAGTTTTTTACATCCCTATTTTTAGAGGCATTTTTAAACTTTTATATATCGGGTTTTATGCGTTCTACACTTTTTTTACAGTCCCTTTTACCATTCAAATTCGGGTCTTTTATTTTCTACGTGCTTTGCCGCTTTCAAGAGAAATTGACGCATGGGCTCAATCCGTCTTATATAAAACATTAACTCCTGACAAAAGTCCTCAAAAGTGTCAATATCTTCGTCGGGAATGAAATAGATTATCTCCCAGTTTTTCATTTTGATATACTCTGCGGCAGGGTTATCCCGGGAAAATCCTTTGGGCATTGTTTTCAGTTTATCTCCGCTGACGGTAACATAGGTTTTTTCAAGTATTTTTTGAAACTCGTCAAAGTTTTCGGAAATATATGAACGAATGTTATTCATTTTGGCGGTTGTGTCGCACCAAAGTCCCGTGCCGAAACAGGAGGAACCGGGGCAAACCCGCAAATAATAACCGATTGGCATCCGGGATTTTCTGTCGGGAGAAATATATGCTCTGAAAGCAGGGTTGTAAGGCGGTCCGTTTTTGTGAAACCTCATATCCCTTGCAACGCGGTACATCCATTCTTTCGGCTCCATATACATAATGCTTTTGCCTATGTCGGGGGCTTCGTCGTTAATAACGAAACGGAGCATATCAAGAAAACCCAAAAAATCTTTTTTGGCAAGATCGTATTCCTCGTGATTTTCGCGGAACCATGTTCTGTTGTTATTTAACTGCAAATTACCGCAGTAATTCATTATTCTCCTGAAATCCATTATTCACCTATTCTGAGAGCGACAGCGGAATGAGCGCCGATTTTCAAATCAAAATTCTCAACACTTTTACCGCTCCACATTTCTTTTGCCCACGTGCAATTTCCGATTATATCTTCACCGACGGTAATATTCTTTTCTTCATCTTCAAGATTAAAAACGCAAACATATTTACACTTTTCTCCCCTTGCAGACCAAATAATCTTACTGTCATCTCTGAAAGTTTCTTTTGCACCGCGGGAGTTTTTGTTCATTTCTATTATGTCCCGATTTGTGATTAGTTTCAGTGTAAAATCATCATTTTCGGGCATATTCCCGCCAATCATAAGGGGAGAACGGAAAATGCTCCACAGAGTAAGCATTGTAATCTGCTCATTTTCCGTAAATCTGGTCCATCTGCCCTCCGGATTTCCGTTGCATTTTTCAAGCATACCCACGGGAAGCATATCGCAATCGGGATACGCACCGTCAGTTACATATGGAGCCCAATCCCTGCAAAGATCAAACATCTCAATGATTCTGTCCCATTTGTCCCAAAAATCCCCGCTCATACGCCACATTTCTGCATTCTGTGCAAGATGTTCATGAGCAAAAAGCGGAGCCGGTCCGGGAGAAAGGCTGAGAACCATTTTTCTGCCGGTTTTGTCAATGGCTTTGCGCAGCATTTCAATTTCGGGAGCGGCAAAATAAGGGTCATGGGGCTTAAACTCGGTATTGGCAATATCGTCGCATTTGACGAAGTCAACTCCCCAATCCGCATAAAGTTGCATAATGGAATCATAATATTCCTGGGCGCCTTTTTTATTCGGATCAAGTCCGTACATATCGCTGTTCCAAGAACAAAGGGAGAAAGGATGGGCAATGTCTCTTGCCGTCACGCCCTCGCACATAACGGGTGTGTTACGGTGAACTGCCTGACGGGGAATCCCCCTCATAATGTGTATGCCGAATTTCAATCCCATTTCATGAATCTTATCGGCAATGGGTTTAAACCCCTTTCCTCCTGCGGAGGACGGAAAGCGGTTTTCTGCGGGAATAAGCCGGGAGTATTCATCCATACAAAGTTCCGTAAAATGTCTGTAATAATGACCCGTAGAGCCGGGCTCGCTCCATTGAATATCGCAAACAACATATTCCCAACCGTAATCTTTGAGATTATCCCTCATATATCGGGCATTTTCCAAAAGTTGTTCCTCGTTTATTGAGCCGCCAAAGCAATCCCAACTGTTCCACCCCATTGGCGGATGATTTATAATATTGATACTCAAAACAATCACATCCAAAATAAATTATAAAAATAAAATATCACAGACGTTTTTAAAATGCAACATTTATATTGACAAGAAAGTGTAAAATCAAGTAAAATCATTTTATCAAATTAACTACGGAGGTAGTATAAATGGCAGTTTTTAAACCCTTTAAAGCATTAAGACCCACACCCGAGTACGCACATAAAGTTGCGGCGCTCCCCTATGACGTTATGAACAGCGCCGAGGCAAAAGAAATGGTAGTCGGCAATCCTTACTCATTTCTTCATATTGATAAAGCGGAGATAGACTTACCCGACGGCACTGACCTCTACAGTGACGAGGTTTACGCAAAGGCGGCAGAAAACCTCAAAAGTCTTGAAACAAACGGAATTTGCGCCATGGACGATGTCCCCTGTTTCTATATCTACCGTCAGATTATGAACGGCAGAGAGCAAACCGGACTTGTGGGCTGTGCCTGGGTTGACGATTATATTGAAAACAGAATCAAAAAACATGAACTTACCCGTGCGGACAAGGAAGCCGACCGAATCCGCCACGTTGACACCTGCGACGCAAACACGGGTCCCATTTTCCTCTGTTACAGAGATAACGACAAAGTAAACGCGATTATAGAAGAACAGAAGAAATCCGCCCCCGTTTATGATTTTGTAACAGAAGACGGTATTTCAAATACTGTTTGGGTAATTGATAACGGGGAAGTTTGCGCTGAACTTTCCGCACTTTTGGGACAGGTTGGCGATTTTTATATTGCAGACGGTCACCACCGTTGTGCTTCCGCCGTAAATGTTGCGAAAATGCGCCGCCAACAGAATCCCGGATTTGACGGTACGGAGGAATTCAACTTTTTCCTTGCTGTTCTTTTTCCTGCCGACGCTCTCGAAATCATGGATTATAACAGAGTTGTTAAAGACCTTAACGGCAATTCTGAGGAAGAATTTATTGATAAAATAAGCAAAAATTTTGAAGTTGAACTTGCTTCCTGCGACGGTGCTTACCACCCCGAAGAAAAGCACACCTTCGGCATGTATCTCGGCAATAAATGGTACAAGCTTACTGCAAAGAGCAACACTTTTGACGAGAACGACCCCGTTGACCGCTTGGATGTTTCAATTCTTCAGAAAAATCTTCTCACTCCCGTTCTTGCCATCGGCGATCCGAGAACCGACAAACGTATCGACTTTATCGGCGGTATTCGCGGCTTGGGTGAATTGGAGAAACGTGTAAAAGAAGATATGACAGTTGCATTTTCAATGTACCCCACAACCCTTGACGACCTTATGTCCATTGCGGATGCAAATATGATTATGCCCCCTAAATCCACTTGGTTCGAGCCCAAATTATTAAGCGGCCTGTTCATTCACAAATTGAAATAATCAGTAGAATAAAAAAGCAGAGAACTTGTTATGACAGGTTCTCTGCTTTTCTATATCTTTATCCGTATTTTCAAAGCAGTATTACGCATAAAAACGGCGGCTTAAAAAACTCAACTCATTTTTATATTTGTTTTTTAACTATTCTTTATGTTGATAGGACAGAAATTCTATTATCGGTACGGGTTCTTCCTACGTGTAATTCATAAACATTTCTTCAGTTTCAAGGTGAGCGTTTCTAATTGCATCAATCACCCTTTTATCGTCGGTAATATACATAATATCGGTTGTTCTGTTAAACAAACGATAATACATATCCTTATAAATATTTCTTTCCATACACTTCACCCGTAAAACAAAAAATGCGCAGCCGAAACTACACATGAAAAACACATAACTCTCAGCTGTCGCCAAACGAACTGTATTCACATCACAAAAGTATGCAAAAATGAGTATGCGTTTTTACCTAAATAAAAAAACACACAAATTTGTGATGCATAATATTCAGTTCGTTTGGCAAATTTTAGTTTACCACATTATTAAATTTTACCAACCCCAAAAAAGAAAAACCGCCGTCCCATTAGGAACAGCGGCATTTTTCTGCAAAATTAAATTATTTAATTTCAACCTTTGCGCCCGCTTCTTCGAGCTTAGCCTTTGCTGCTTCTGCATCGTCCTTTGATACAGCTTCTTTAAGGGCTGTGGGAGCGCCGTCAACCTTTGCCTTTGCTTCTGCAAGGCCAAGACCTGTGATTTCACGAACAGCCTTGATAACAGCGATTTTGTTTGCACCAACTTCAGCGAGAACAACGTCAAATTCTGTTTTCTCCTCTGCAGCGGCTGCTGCTTCTGTGGGTGCTGCTACTGCAACTGCTGCTGCAGCGGATACGCCGAATTCTTCTTCTACAGCATGAACGAGTTCGGAGAGCTCGAGAACTGTAAGTACTTTTAATTCTTCAATAATAGCAGTAATCTTTTCAGATGCCATTTTATTTTCCTCCAATTATTTTGCCATTATAGGCTTAAATTTTTAATTTTGTTTGCAGCAATTATTCAGCTGCTGCTTCTGCTGTGGCTTCGCCACCTTTGTCAACAATAGCCTGAACTGCACGTGCGAACGCAGAAATAGGAGCGTTGAACGCATTGCATACAGTAGCGAGCAATACTTCTCTTGAAGGAAGCTTTGCAAGACTGTCGATTTTGTCAAGACTGATAACCTCACCGTCGAGGAAACCGCTCTTAACTGTGAAGTTGCTGTGTGTACTTGCATACTTTGAAAGAATTCTTGCAGCGGCAACATAATCGTCCGTGCTTGTAGCAAGAGCGGTAGTACCTGCGAGACAGTCGGAAAGACCTTCGAGGCTTGTGCCCTTAATAGCAAGTTCAATCATAGTATTCTTTGTAACAGAGTACTCAACTCCTGCTTCACGAAGTTCTTTACGGAGAGCTGTGTCATCAGCAACTGTGATACCTTTGTAATCAACAATAACACCTGCACATGCACCCTCAAGTCTTTCAGCGATAGCAGCAACCTCAGCTTTTTTTACTTCTAAGATTTTAGCACTTGGCAAACTAATTCACCTCCGAAAACTTAAATTATCTGCCAATTTCAAATGCCCTTCCCGCATAGCGCGAGAAGGGCACAAAAACTCAATAAAATAATATCAAGAATTGATGCATTCCTCGGCAGGCGGACGGACCATTAAACAAAATTTGCACCTGCTGTCTTTAGAACAGCACAAGTAATATAACACACCTTTTTCGGTATGTCAAGTATTTTTTATTCTTCGGTAGAAACTGCAGTAAGTTTAGCAGCATTAACACGAACACCGGGGCCCATTGTTGTTGCTACAACGCAAGAACGGATGTAAGTACCCTTTGTTGATGCGGGTTTAGCTTTAATAACAGCTTCAAGAAGAGCCATTGCGTTTTCAGTAAGTTTTTCGCCACCGAAAGAAGCCTTACCGATGGGGCAGTGGATGATGTTTGTTTTGTCAAGACGATACTCGATTTTACCTGCTTTTGCTTCCTCAACAGCCTTTGCTGCATCGGGAGTAACAGTACCTGCCTTGGGAGAGGGCATAAGACCTCTGGGACCGAGAACTTTACCGAGACGGCCCACAACGCCCATCATATCGGGTGTTGCAATACATACGTCAAAGTCCATGAAACCGCCCTGAATCTTTTCAAGAAGATCCATATCGCCTACGATATCTGCGCCTGCAGCTTCAGCAGCCTTTGCAGCATCGCCCTTTGCGAAAACAGCAACGCGAACTGATTTACCTGTACCGTTGGGGAGAACAACCGCACCTCTGACCTGCTGGTCAGCGTGACGGGAGTCAACACCGAGACGGATATGCATTTCAACAGTTTCGTCAAATTTAGCACTTGCAGTCTTTGCTGCAAGGTCGAGAGCTTCTGCAACTTCGTAGAGTTTTGTTTTATCTACGAGCTTTGCGCTCTCTACATACTTTTTACCATGTTTCATAATTACATTTCCTCCCTATAGAGTGGTTAAATCGGATTTACCTCCCACCCGGGAGCATCAATCAACAACAGTAACGCCCATGCTACGTGCTGTACCCGCAATCATAGAGATAGCGGATTCAATATTAGCAGCATTAAGATCGGGCATTTTCTGCTCAGCGATTTTTCTTACTTGCTCTCCGGTAATTGTTGCAACCTTTGTTTTATTCGGAACACCCGAACCGCTTTCGATACCGCAAGCCTTCTTAATAAGAACAGCAGCAGGCGGAGTCTTTGTAACGAAAGAGAAAGAACGGTCGGCGTAAACTGTGATTACAACAGGAATAATGAGACCCATATCATTCTTTGTTCTCTCATTAAATTCTTTTGTGAATGCCATAATGTTTACACCATGTTGACCTAAAGCAGGACCAACGGGGGGTGCCGGGGTTGCTTTACCGGCGGGAATTTGCAATTTGATGAAACCTACAACCTTTTGAGCCATTTTTTGCACCTCCAAAATTCGTGGTATGGCGGAATAAGAGCTCGCCTTACTCCTCCCACACGCGACATACCCTTATGTCGCATATAACAGAGGACGTTACCTCTGATTACCAATTATAACGCGACTAGTCAATCGCTTTTTCTACCTGACTGAGCGGTAGCTCAACAGGCGCTTCTTTACCCATGAATGAAACGATTACACGCACCGTTCCGTTAACTGCGTCAATGCTTTCAACAACACCGGCATTACCTTCCATAAGTCCGTCGGTGATGGTAACAAGGTCACCCTCAGCAAACTGAACTTCTGTAACGGTATTGATGATATTGTCTTCGCCCTGTGCCGCCTTTTCAACGCCAAGTTTTTCAACTTCCTCCTGAGTGAGAGGAACGGGACGACCGTCGGGACCTACAAAGCCGGTAACACCTCTTGTATAACGGATTGCGTGCCAAGTTTCATCGGGTACTTTGAGAACGTTTTCTTCGCCCTCTTTGTCACTGTATTCAACCGCAAGTTTTACAATAACATAACCGGGAAAAATCTTACGCTCAACTTCGACTGTTTTGTCATTTTTGACTTCAACAACCTTTTCGAGCGGAATACTGACACCGAGGATTTTGTCATGCATTTTACGGTTTTCAACAATCTTACCGATATTTTCCGCAACCTTATTCTCATAGCCGGAATAAGTGTGGATTATAAACCATCTTGCTTCGCCTGACATAGCATAACCTCCGAAAAAACTGATTTTTAGTGAAGAATCGGATTATTCCTTTTCGGTTGTTTCTTCCGTTGTTTCTTCCGTAGTTTCTTCTCCGTCGGTTTCTTCGCCTTCGTGGTCATGATCTTCGTCATCTGCAACCGTTTCGGTAGCTTCGGTAGCGTTTGCAAGGTTGCTGAGACCCGAAACAGCGCCCGAAATGGCGAAGTCAAGGATCCAGATACCCGTACCGATTACAAGGATTGCAGCAAGAACAACACCTGTGCTCTTGATAACCATCTGGCGACCGGGCCAAACAATCTTCTTCGTTTCGCCTCTGAGGTCTTTAAAGAATTTGGCTATACCTTTGCCGATTTTTACAAAGAAATTGCCGATTTTCTTAAAAATGTTTGTTTTCTTTTCAGTTTTAGAGGCATCTTCCTTTTTGACGGTTTTCTTTTCGTCTGCCATGATGCTACCTCCTTACTTCGTTTCTCTGTGGAGAGTGTGTTTCTTGCAGAATCTGCAGTACTTTTTCATCTCCAACCTGTCGGGGTTGTTTTTCTTTTCCTTCATAGTGTTGTAATTACGCTGTTTACATTCTGTGCAGGAAAGTGTGATTTTAACTCTCATAACGGCACCTCCAATTTTTGATTAGCCTCCCTCTCACCGGTGAAAAGGGCGAATCCCTTTCCTTGCCGAGAAAGTTTCTAATGCATCAGGATACGCAGTTTTAACAACTGCACATCCTAAAATCAGGACGCAAAAAAAGAACCCTCTTTGAGAGGTAAAGGGATTATATCATACATACACAAATCTGTCAACTGTTTTTTGGTATTTAATTCTAAAGGCATTTTCAGACATTTTTATACTACGATTGCCATCTCATTTCTTCACTTTTCACTCTTCACTTTTAGTTAAAAAAATCCAACCCCCCGCCGTTAGGCGAGGGATCGAATTTTGGAAAGAGAAATTGAATGTTTAGCAATTAATGTCTATGGCTATTATATAACATACCACTATTGCAACATCTTCACGAAAATATGAACAAATTGTAAACAAAAAGATTTTTTTAAAATTATTTCTTTTTCTCCGTTAAATGTGAAGAAAAATCTATTATTTTCGGTTGTTCTTCCGAAAAGTTCATAAACATCTCCTCGGTTTCAAGGTGTGCTTGTATTATTGCATTGATTGCTCTTTCGTCATCGGTAATATACATAATATCTGTTGTACGGTTAAACAATCGGTAATACATTTCCTTATAGATATTTTTCTCCATATTTGTTCCCCACACAAATAAAAAATGCGCAGCCGAAGCTACGCACGAAAAACGCACACTCCGACTGCGATGAAAATTTCAGTTATTCGAAAACACATGAAATTAGAGTATGCATTATTTCTAATACATAATGTGTTTTCGAAAAAGTTCCCGATATTAAATTTTCATCGCAACAGTAGTTTACCACATTATTCAAATTTTATCAACAGTAAATTGAAAAGTTTAAAGAATAACCGCATTGTATTTTTCCCGTATATGTGTTACTATATATACTATATATTATATGTATTCCCGTACTTTAAGCGCTGCTTCTTTCTGTATTGAATTAAAAGTCTGTTCAGTTCCGTTTGCACTTTTCTAACATTTTTAATACAAGGAACTCTGACAAATCCGTCTTTGACTTCAATTCTCAATGTTCCCATTGAAAAAGTGACCGCAAACTCCGTAAACATATAAAATATTTCCACACATATATAACCCTGATCGTTTTCGGCGGTTTTACTGAAAATCTCACCGTATCTTAAAATCATGGGCTCTTGATTCCGCCTTTTGTAAATATATATACCGCAATCATCGTATTCAATGACATTTTTCGGCATTAAAATACACATAACAAAGTTTTTTAAACATTTGAACGTTAGTGGGAAAACGGTAAATTCCACAGCGACAAATCCCCTGCCCAGACTGATTTTATCCAACACCCAATCGCAATACTCAAGATAACACACAAAAAGACAGACAATTATCATTACGGGTGTCAGAATGAGATACTTATCCGCACGTTCTGCCAATACTTTCACATAATCCCCCCTCAATTTATAAATGCAGTATATCAAAGTTTTTAATTATTTTCAATATATAAAGCAAAGGACTTAAACTATGGACATTTTAAAAGCATTACAAAATGAATTCGCCGTTAGCGAGAATCACATTAAAAACATCGTTGATTTAATTGATGATGGCAATACAATCCCCTTTATCGCCCGATACAGAAAAGAGATGACAGGCTCCTGCGACGATCAGAAACTCCGTGACATAAACGACAGGCTCACGTATCTTCGCAACCTCGAAAAACGAAAAGAGGAAGTTCTTTCCTCCATTGAGGAACAAGGCAAACTCACCGAGGAAATAAGCGCGGCAGTTGCCGCCGCAGTGACACTGGCGGAGGTTGAGGACATTTACCGTCCATACAAACAGAAACGAAAAACCAGAGCATCCGTTGCAAAGGAAAAGGGACTTGAGCCCCTGGCGGAACTTCTTTTTTCCTTTACTCTTAAAGGTGTGGATTTGAATGATGTTGCCGCGGATTATGTTGATGCACAAAAAGGTGTTGAAACCCCCGAGGACGCTCTGCAAGGCGCTTCCGATATTATAGCGGAAATAATTTCCGATTCTCCCGAGGCACGCAAGGTTTTAAAGGACTTAATCGGAAAACGCGGTGTTATCGAATCCCTTGCAAAGACGGAAGACGACAGCGTTTACAGTATGTATTACGAATACTCCGAGCCTGTTTCAAAAATCCCCTCCCACAGAATTTTAGCCATTAACCGCGGTGAGAAAGAGGGATTTTTGAAGGTCAGCGTGGGTGTGGAGGAAGAAACCGCTCTGTTGCTACTTGATAAACTGTTTATAAAAGAGGGCAGTTCTTCAACGGAGTTTTGCCGTGAAGCTGCAAAGGACAGTTATTCCCGACTTATATTCCCCTCCCTTGAAAGAGAAACCCGCTCCGCCCTTACGGAAAAAGCGGACGAGCAGGCAATTAAAATGTTCGGCAGTAACTTAAAGCCTCTGCTTATGCAACCGCCCATCAAGAACAAAACCGTTCTTGCAGTTGACCCCGCTTACAGAACGGGATGCAAATTGGCAGTTGTTGACGGCAATTCGAGAGTGCTTTACACGGGAGTAATATACCCCACTCCCCCACAGTCAAAAATTGCGGAATCGGAAGCAAAAGTGCTTGAACTTATAAAGAAATTTCATATTGACTGCATTTCCATCGGCAACGGTACCGCAAGTAAGGAAAGCGAAATTTTCATTGCGGACACAATCAAAAAATCACCCCGTCCCGTTTCCTATATGGTGGTAAACGAAGCGGGAGCGTCCGTTTATTCCGCCTCAAAGTTGGGCGCGGAGGAATTCCCTGATTTTGATGTTTCCGTGCGTTCCGCCGTATCCATTGCAAGAAGACTTCAGGACCCTCTTTCCGAACTTGTGAAAATAGAGCCGAAAAGCATCGGTGTGGGACAGTACCAGCACGATGTTCCCCCGGCAAGACTTGAAGAATCCCTTTGCGGTGTTGTTGAAGACTGCGTTAACTCCGTGGGTGTTGACCTTAACACCGCCTCCGTATCTCTTTTGAAATACATTTCCGGCGTCACCTCCGCAACGGCAAAAAACATTGTAACCTACCGCGAGGAAAACGGCGGATTTAATGCAAGAACGGACTTGAAAAAAGTTAAGGGATTGGGTCCCAAGGCATACCAGCAATGCGCGGGATTTTTGCGTATTCCCGGCGGTAAAACTCCCCTTGACAACACGGGTGTTCATCCCGAGAGTTATGATGCCGCAAAGAAACTTCTTGACCTTTTCGGCTATTCCCAAAAGGATGTTGCGGACAAAGGTGCATCGGGAATCAGCGGCAAAGTTCAGGAATACGGACTTGCAAAAGCGGCGGAGGAATGCGGCGTGGGTACACCAACCCTTGTTGATATAATGGGTGAACTTGAAAAACCCGGCAGGGATATCCGTGACGAACTGCCGAAACCCATGCTCCGAACGGACATTATGGATATGAACGATTTAAAAGAGGGTATGGAACTTACGGGAACAGTCAGAAATGTTATTGACTTCGGTGTTTTTGTTGATATCGGTGTTCACCAGGACGGACTTGTCCACATTTCCCAAATTTGCGATAAATATATAAAACACCCCTCGGAAGTGCTTAAAGTCGGAGAGGTTGTAAAGGTTAAGGTTCTTTCCGTTGAGCCCCAAAAGAAACGGATTTCACTTACAATGAAAGGTGTAAGTCAATAATCCCCAACTCATATAAAAAATTTAGTGACAAACAGAAAATAATATGATATACTTTATAAGTATATTATTTTTGCGAGGTATTTTAAATGCTTGAACTTAACAACGCACTTGAACTTCTGATAAAGGGTATAGGAGAAAAAACCGAAGAATTGGGCTTCCGTCCCGAGTATCCCAACGGAATATTTCCTCCTCAACTTCCCGTTGAAGAGGTTAGCGAAAAATCCGTAATTATGTACCGCGGAGAAAACGGCAGAATCCGTATTGAATATGACAAAGGCAAACTCGGTCTTTTCTGTGCAAAGGCTGACGAGGAAGACGCTCCCGATGACGATATGACCCGTGTTTCTTTAAGCCTTTTTGATTTGGAAACTTTTAACGAGAAAGATATTAAATACATCTGCCAGGAGTATAACGAAACCTTTGAAAAACTTTTCTCCCATAAACCCGCTCACAGCGGCAAAAAGGCTCCCACTCCCGTTTCAAGAACACAGGC
The DNA here is from genome assembly GCA_051892415.1 of Acutalibacteraceae bacterium. Classification (GTDB taxonomy): domain Bacteria; phylum Bacillota; class Clostridia; order Oscillospirales; family Acutalibacteraceae; genus DTU089. Next base: position 86,666 of record JBJFGF010000020.1, read on the forward strand.
GAAAAGCGGCGCTCTTGCATACGATACCAATACTTTAGGCAGCCGCTTCACAACTATCTATCCCGAACTTCGTGATGAATACAAAAGGAACCTTGAAGAATACGGCGAATTTTTGGCGGAGGACTTCTTTGTCAATCACGGCAACAAGGTAGTTATTGACACCATCCGCGAGAACAACAGCGTAAAAATGAAAAAACTTTTCAAACTTCTTAACGATATTTATGAGGACGGAACAAATGACACCCAGAGTACCGTAGCGGTTACAATCCTCGGTTGCTCCCTTGCAGAAAATCCGGACCTTGTGGATAACGCAAAGGAGTATTTCAGCGAAACAATGTACGAACCGGTTTGCGAAATAATCAAATATCTGTCAAAGAGCAAAAGCGCAAGACTCAGACTCCAGAATCCCCCGCGCTACAAACCCAAAAAGGAAAAGAAAAAGGGTATGATGGCTTCTATGCTCGGTATGTAAAAATTGAATAATAGTTTAAAGCAACGGCAGACTTGGGTGTGCCGTTGCTTTTGTTTATATTTTAGTCATTGTTCGTTTTTTTCAGATCTTCACCTAAATTACAAGTGTATAACCACTGTATTTCATCACCGTCGGATAATATGTATTCTCCGCAACTTACAGATGGCGCTTTTCCGTTCACAAAATACATCCACCCGGACAGTTCGCCGAAGTCAAATTCATATATATTGTTTATTCCCGACACATACACGGAGTCCCCATTCCCCTCCGTTTCCATATGAATTTTATTCTTTGCAGTAACCTCACATAACACGTCGTAAACAGTTGTATTCTCACTAATTTCAAACTGCGTACTTTCAAGAATTATACCGTTGTCCGGAATATGTTCTTCGCTTTTATCCTGTATTGTATCACATCGCAGAGTTATTGTAACCCGTCCTAACGGGTTAACCGAAGAAGTTGATTCTGTGTAATAGGAATCAACTGATTTAAACTCCGTACACACTGTAAAAGCAACGGCTACCGACATAACGAGTAATACAGTCAATATATTTTTTACGTTGCTCTTTTTCTTTATGCAAAGAATTGTAATTATCAATAAAGTCAACAGCAAAATTGCCAAACAGACCCACAATTTATAGCCGGATAACTTCGTTTTTATAACTGTATCCTCTTTGCTGCTTACGTCAACGGAATTCTGCCGGCTTTCATCCGATATTACCGCGGACGATTCATCACTGTTTCTGTAAACAACACTTTCACCGATTGCGGCATCCGTAACACCGAAACTTTCATTAGCAGAAACATCGGACTTCTCCGATACTGCCCCTGTTGAGCCACCCTTTGAAGACTCCGTTTTATTGCTGACTTTTGTTACAGACTCTTCTTTTTTCAGGGAAGAACTGTTTTCATTTAAGGATGTTTTGTCTTTTGATTGTGATTGCTCATCAGACGCAAAAATATCTGATTTCGGCTCAGTAGTTTTCTCTTGCTCTTTGTTTAACGCTGAAGGATTTCTGTTATCAAGAATGTATAAACCGCTCTCGCCGTTTTTCATTCTTATATATGATACCATTGAATAAAAAACCTGAACGGTTGCGGTTCCGTTGGAAGCGCCCCCCTGTTTATGACAAAAACTGCCGTCTGCAAGTTTGTAAAGTTTAATTCCGTCAAACAGTGTGTTGCCGTTTTTTATAAACCTTTCATCTTTTTCACAGTCAATTCCCAAAGCAGAGAGGGCAACGAGAACTTGCGCCGTACTTTCCGGATTATTCACACCATAACTTGCAAAATCCCCTGTATCATTTTGTTTTACCGAAAGGAAAGCAATACCTTTATCTATTGCTTTTTTTACAGACGAATCCGAACTATAATACGGAGCGAGAGCCTGGATAACCATTGCCGTAACATCCACATCAGAATTTCCGCCCATAACGGTCCAACCACCATCTGCTAACTGCAATGACAATAATTGACTTTTTACACTTGAAACAGAATACTCCGAACTTTTATAACCGTTATTTAAAAGATGCAAGCCGAAAACCCAACTCATAATTCCCTGTCGTCCCATTGAATTATTCAACGTTTCGGTTATATAGGAGTCAGAACTACCGCATGCAATTAAAGTCAGAGCATATTTTTGTCTAGATGAAGCAGAACCGATCTCGTTCTCGGAAAGATATTTAACCAAAGCCTTTTTGTAGAAAGAAAAATCATAGTTTCCGTACTGACTCAAAGCAATAACATACCATTCTGATGAACCTGCGTTTGCAGTTAATTGGTTATCAATCCAGGATTGAATATTTCCCGTTCCGCTTTTATAATATGCGATTCCGTTAATAATCGCCTGTGCGTCAGAATACGCAGCTACGCCTTGTACCGAGAAAGGCACAAGGCTGATAAGCGTGAAAAGTATAACCAAAAAGACCGAGAGTGTTTTAATGGATTTATTTTTCATAAGCACTATTGCTTTCCGTTTTTTTCTTTTTGTATGAAACAATACCTAAACCAATTGAAGACACAAGGAGAACCGCAATGAATACAACTGTGTTATCCCCTGTCTTTGCCGCACTGTCGGACTTCTCTCCTGCTTTTCTTTCTTCTGTGGTGGTATTTCCATCCGATTTTGCTTCGGTAATTATCTCATCAATATCTTCCTCGGTGGAAAATTCATCAGTTTCCGCCTCGGTGGTAGTTACAATTGTAGCACCCGGTGTATTTTCGGATGTCGATGGCACCTGCACCGCCGTAACAGTTGCAACGCAAACCGGTGGAACAAGGATTTTTGTGGAAGAAACCGCACTGATTGTATAATTTCCGGCATCGGAAATCACTATATCAACCTTGCCGTTTTCATCGGTTCTGTAACTTGTTTCCTCTCCGTTGAGTGTAATTGTAGCATCTGCTACGGGAACTGTTATGGGGTTCCATGATGAGTCATAGCCCGCACCTGAAAGAGTGAGACTAATTTTCTTACCTTCTGCGCAGGAAGCGGTTTTAACATCAAAGAACGTGTACATATCGGAATAATATGTTCCGTCGGAGTAAACAAAAGCATTTACATAATCGCCCTCATTTACGGGATCTGCAAGACTCCACGCGGCTTTATCGTTTACATAGTAGCCGAAGTTACCGCTGTTGTCACCCCAAAGTTTCCCGAGAGAAAGCCCGTAGGACTCATGCATATAGTAACCATAGCCCTCTGCCACTCCACCTGAATAATATTCCTTATGTGCGGCATAAAGAACATCATTTACGGTAATTGCGTCATCACCGTCAATGTCTTTCGCAACAACTTCTTTTTGTGTAACTACAAGATTACCCTTATTTGAAATCGTTACGTTTACCTTTTTGGCAAGTTCCGTAACAGTTGCAACGCAAACCGGTGGAACAAGGATTTTTGCGGAAGAAACCGCACTGATTGTATAATTTCCGGCATCGGAAATCACTATATCAACCTTGCCGTTTTCATCGGTTCTGTAACTTGTTTCCTCTCCGTTGAGTGTAATTGTAGCATCTGCTACGGGAACTGTTATGGGGTTCCATGATGAGTCATAGCCCGCACCTGAAAGAGTGAGACTAATTTTCTTACCTTCTGCGCAGGAAGCGGTTTTAACATCAAAGAACGTGTACATATCGGAATAATATGTTCCGTCGGAGTAAACAAAAGCATTTACATAATCGCCCTCATTTACGGGATCTGCAAGACTCCACGCGGCTTTATCGTTTACATAGTAGCCGAAGTTACCGCTGTTGTCACCCCAAAGTTTCCCGAGAGAAAGCCCGTAGGACTCATGCATATAGTAACCATAGCCCTCTGCCACTCCACCTGAATAATATTCCTTATGTGCGGCATAAAGAACATCATTTACGGTAATTGCGTCATCACCGTCAATGTCTTTCGCAACAACTTCTTTTTGTGTAACTACAAGATTACCCTTATTTGAAATCGTTACGTTTACCTTTGCCGAAAGCCCTCCGGTTTCTGCGTTCACCACAAGACTAACGCAACCGAAAAGCATTACCAAAGACAACACAATTGCAAGAATTTTTTTCATTTTTCTACCTCTCTTTTCTTTTTTATTTCACAGGATCAACCCTGTATTCTATTTATAAACAAACCGTATTTTTTCTTTATACGACTTAGTTTTTCTCCAATAGGATTTGTTAAAAAAAGTAAAAACACCACATTTGATACCGCATACTCAACAGTCACAGGTATCGCAGTGACAACGAAAGAAAGATACCTTGTTATATTGAATGTTCCGTCCGCCCATAGCGTTGTCCAAACATCCATTGTTAAAGAATAGGCAATACCTGCCGCAAATCCGAACAAACAAAGAACCAGTCTGCTTTTTAAAAGAGGGTTACTTAACACACCTGCACAAAAACCTAAAATTCCCCAGGCAAACATTTGAAAAGGTGTCCATGGACCTTGTCCGAAATAGAAATTTGAAACAAGCGCTGAAAGACTTCCCACAACAAAACCCGCTTCCTTGCCCAAATATATTGCAGCAATTACTGTAATTGCCGTGACAGGTTTAAATCCCGGCAACCATACAAAAATAAACCTACCCGCAACAGAAAGTGCAATAAGTATTGCCAACACCGCAAGTTCCTTTGAAGAACTTTCTTTCCGCTCAAATGCATAAAAAAGCGGAATACACGAAAGCACGGTAACACATACGCAAACCCATGCATAGTATTTTTCCTTAAAAACGATCGCACCAAACATGACAACCGCAGGCACCAAAAGAATCAACAGCACCGCAGTTATGACATTTTTCTTCTTACTCAAATGTTGCACCGTCTTTCTCACCGTTTATGCGGCACAGTTCCGCAACCTGTTCGCAAAGGATTGTATTTTTAAAGAACCCGTGTGAAATTCTGCATGCGGCGGTTGTATAAAAATTGTTTTCTGAAAAGAATTTATCAGGAGTGTCAACAGATATCACTTCACCGTTAAAAAGGAAGGCGCACCTATCAGCTGTTGACGCGGCAAATTCGATATCATGTGTAACTGTCAAAACCGTTACATCTTCACTTTTCAGTTCATCTATTATTTGTTTAAGAGTCGCCTTTGAACCGGAATCAATGGCCTTTGTCGGCTCATCCAATAACAAGATTTTAGGTTTCATTAAAAGTATTTTTGCCAATGCAGCCTTTTGCTGTTCACCACCGCTCAAATCATAGGGGTGATTTTTCGCCAAATGAGAAATGCCTAATTTTTTGAGGTTTTCATTTATCAACCTGTCGCTGTCGGCCTTTGTATATTGAAGCAATGAGCAAACTTCCTCTAAATCTTCTCTCACGGTCTTTGACAGAAAGAGTGTTTGGGGATTCTGTGGCAATGCTGCAATATTATCAATATACAAAGATCCGCCCTTGTAACTTTCAATTTTCTTTCCGTTTATGAAAATCTTTCCTCTGTAAGCTTTCAATACACCGCTTATCAAATTAAGCAGGGTTGTTTTTCCGACTCCGTTTCCACCAAGAATACATAAATGCTCTCCCCTAAAAGCTGAAAGGTTTAAATTTCTGATAACATCTGGCAAATCCTTTTCAAACCTAAAGCAAACATTTTTCAATTCGACGACTTTATCTTCAGATGAAACATACGTTTTTTGTTCAACAGAAGTATATTCATTACGATAATGATTTGTTATATATTTATTGCCGTCACGAACCGACAAAGGTGCTTCTCCATCGCACTCCAACAAATTAAAGATTCGTGTTGCGGATGGCAAAGCCGAAGCCATAGTATGAGTCGGATTATTCTTGAAAAACTTGTTTATACCTTTAGGATTGCCGAAATATACACCCTCCCCGCCGTCCATAAGCAACACCTTATCCGCTATTGGAAACACATCTTCCAAACGATGTTCAACAAGGATTACCGTGAGTCCCAAATCCCTATTAAGTTTTTGCAGTGTATTTATAAAGTTGGAGGCAGCGATCGGATCAAGTTGTGCCGTGGGTTCATCCAAAAGCAATATATTAGGTTGCATAACCATAACGCACGCAAGATTAAGCAACTGTTTTTGACCTCCCGAAAGTTCATTTGTATTTTTATTAAACCATTCCTCTATTCCGAAATATCCGGATATCTCCGCTACTCTGCGACGAATGACACCGTTATCGTACCCAAGATTTTCCAAAACAAATGCAAGTTCATGCCATACATAATCCGTAACAATCTGGCTTTCGGGATTCTGAAAAATAAAGCCCAATTCCGAAGCGGATATTCTTTGGGATAATTTTTCGATAGGTGTATTCTTATATACAATACTGCCCTTTATATCGCCATAAGGAGAAACTTCTTTTTTTATGAGTTTCAGCAAGGTTGATTTGCCGCACCCCGTTTCTCCGCAAACAACAATGAATTCGCTGCTGTTTACTGATAAACTCAAATCTTTGATAGCGGGGCGTGACGCTTCCGGATATGAAAAAGTTAAATTTTTGATTTGTAATATTTCCAACCTAAATTCTCCCTCAATTCAATTACAAAAGGCACTAAACAAAGAACTGCAAATGCACCCATACCCAAAACTCCATGGACAGAAATTTCAGGAAAAGATACTATCGGATAAAAAGTTACATTCAAATCTGTTTTCAAAGCACAAACACAAAAACAGATATCCAAAAAGAGTAAAACCACAAGAAGAACAATATCTGTTTTCCTAAAAATGTTTTGTGAAAAATATGTTCTTCCCTTCAATCCGTATCCTCTTGCTTTCATAGATTGACCCGTTTCCACAGCGTTTTCCAAAGACCAACCTACAAGGGTTGAAAACACCCGTGTAAATCCTCTGATTTTATCAACCAAGGAATCGCCGGTATAAAGCCCCGTGGATTTTTGAACCTGCTGAATTTTTAACGCTTGAACCTTGAGTAAAGGAATATATCTTAATGCATTGGATAACAAAAGTGCTGTTTTAGGTGATATTTTCCCTAACAAATACAATATTTTCTCTTGTGTCAGCACTAAATTAAAACACCTGAACCAAAGCATAACCGCAACCATTGTGAGACCTAAATTCACTCCGTAAAAAAACGCCTCTAAAGTTATTGGATTATTATTTATAAAGAACAACGGTGTAGTTCCTCTATGAGAAAACAGTGGGTTTGTTAAAGTAACCACCGATACAACTGCTAAGTAAAAGAATAATTCTTTTATGATATTTTTGTTTAAGGTAACAAGAAAAAACAATGCACCGAGCATGGAGGAAAAAGCAAAATACGGGTTTGAAAAAAACATAGTAACACCCAATACAGAGATAAAGAAGAATACCGAAACAACCGGGTGGATTTCTTTCATACTTCTCATTCTTGTTTTTCCTTGTTCTTTGCGTATTTTTGTATAGCGACTTTGCGCTGTCCCATGTGTTTTGCAGAGCGCTTTTTTCTTTTTTTCTCTTTGGGCACAGACTCTTTCAACCCTGCGATTTCAAGCGCCCTTGGCCACGGACCGAGAAAAGCTTTGATTCGGGAACGAGTCACCTCATCAAAATCATCTTTTTGAGGATTTCTTCCTAAGACTTTTGCACGTTCTCTCAGAAGTTCCGTTGCCCATTGTTTTTTATCCTCCGATGCCATGAATACACCTCTAAAAATAAAAATACTCTTTTAACCGTAAAGGTTAAAAGAGTACAACCAATTTATATAAACAGCCAAAACCCTGAGGCATCTTCAAAAAGAGTGCAACCTCAAAGCTAAAAAGCGTTGATAAACCAGTTGCACTCTTCTCACCAAAGTTGTGTAAACCTAAAAAGAAACGGCAGGTATCCTGACTTATGATGTAGTGGAAATTTCCACTTTGAAAGCAAGCCTTCTCAGAGCAAAGCCCCAATGACAAATATGCTTTCTCTTGTCAAATACAGTAATGGCGGTTGTTCCGGATTCGAACCAGATTCCCTTTTCATCTACTCAGTTTACAACTTTTCAAACCGTATCTTCCATATCACATATTCAATTGAGTAGATTATACCAATTCCGGCTAAAAATGTCAATAGGTGTAAATTCATTGGATTTATAACCCATTTACTATTTCAATTTCATTCTTTGTCTTAAAGTTTTACACCTATGATTAAAATAGTTTTTTGGGGACAAAATATAGTGAACGGAGGGTACTTATGGATTTTATAAAACTGATTTTGTGTTCTGTTTCATCGGCAGTCACCTTATTTATCATTGCAAAAATTTTAGGACATAAGCAAATGTCCCAACTTGATTTTTTCGATTACATTACGGGAATCACCATCGGCTCCATTGCGGCGGAAATGGCAACGGAACTTGAACAACCATGGAAGCCCCTTACGGCAATGGTAATTTACGGCTTAATAACTATCACCCTGACCTTAACAACGAGTAAATTCCCACGCACAAGAAAATTCATTAACGGCACCCCCACCATAATAATGAATAACGGCAAACTCTATCGCAAGAATATGAAAAAAGCAAAAATTGATTTGACGGAATTTATGGTTATGTGCAGGCAGGAGGGTTATTTCAACATTGATGACATTCAAACAGCGGTTTTTGAGTACAACGGCAGACTGACAATACTGCCCAAAAGCACCAAAAGACCTATGAATCCCACGGATATGAATTTGACACCTCAAAAGGAACTTATCTCGGTTGAGGTAATTATGGATGGCAGAATACTTGATGAAAACCTGAAAAGAATGGGGCTGAACTCCGTATGGTTGGAAAAGGAATTGAAAGAGCAAGGGTACAAAAATACAAAAGAAATTTCACTGGGATTATGTGATGAAAACAACAGCCTCACCCTCTTTAAATGGGGATAAGACTGTCGATATATATTTTTTATAATTCAAATATAATCTTCAACCATTTTTTAACGTCGCTGAGCCATGCAGAATCGTACTCATGGGACGGCACAATATTATCAACGGTGTGTTTGTCGCAAGTGGAAAGACCGTGACCGCCGTAGGGGAAAATATGAAGTTCAAAAGGAACACCCTTTTCCGCCAAAGCGGATGCATAAAGAAGACTGTTTTTAACGGGTACGCTACCGTCCTCCGCCGTGTGCCAGATATATGCAGGGGGAGTTGTGGACTTAACCTGCTTGTTACAGGAAAAGAAATCCTCTTCTTCCGGATTTTTCGGCTGATACCCCAAAAGGTTTATAAAACTACCTCTGTGTGCAATGCTCCAATCGGCGCTGATTACCGGGTAACAAAGCACGGTAGCATTTACCCCCTTACTTTCGGGGAAAACCTCTCTTACGGCATCGCAGTCAAACATTGTGGAATAATGTGCCGCAAGGTGTCCTCCTGCGGAAAATCCCATAACGGCAATTTTTTCGGTATCACAATTCCATTGTTCCGCGTTTTTATAAATCAATTCAATCGCCGCCGCAACTTCACGAATTTGTGACGGGAAACGATTTGGCGCAACGGAATAGGTAAGCACAAAAACATTAAATCCCTCCGGGAGAAAATGGAGTGCCACCGGCTCGGATTCCCTTTCGGAACACATTGCATAAGCACCGCCCGGGCAAATCAGAATACAGGGTCTTTTCTGTTTTTCCCTGCCCATTTCAACCATATTATAAGGTAAATATATATCAAGTGTGGGGTTTTTTCCGTTTTCGCCCAAAAAAGAAAATAACTCTTTTAACTCCAAACGCTTACATACCATAACACATCTGCTCCGCAATTAAATTACATAAAATATATATTGAATATCACCATTTTCGACGGACTTTTTCGTGGAATACGGGAATATTTTCGATATTTAAAACTTTTCCGTCATCAAGCACCGCAGTACCGTTGAGCATACCGAAAAGTTTTTCCCCTTTTTCGCTGACTATTCCTGCGCTCCTATCAATATGGTCATTGAAGAAGGGCTTGAAACTCATATCAAATCTGCCATCATTGGACGGCATATTCCATTGAGCCATTATGTTATCTTCGGGAATACCGAAATCAACAACATCAAGTTTGTGGCACTTACCGTCATAGAAAAGTATATTTTCATTTGAATCGAATGTGTCACCCAATCCATAGCCTATATTATACCCGAAAGGCTTACCGTTTACATAACCGCAACCGATACCCCAATATCGAGTATTGCTATATCGCCAATTCCCTCTGCCCCGGTTAAGTACACCAAAGTCCTTTGCGGCATCAAAGTTATATGTTCTGCCCTTAACCTTGACGTAACCCCGAGCATTCATACAGGCTGTTATTTGATTACAGCAACTTTCCTTTTCATCGACCGTAATCACAACAGAGTTCTCGGAGGGTTGCCGAAGATAAATATCCGCTTCAAGTTCAGTATGTTTGAAACTTCTTTCATATTTACAGAAAATGTGTCTTTCATCCTGTTCATGTTCAATGTGATAATCGCAGGTTTTGGAATTGAATGAAATATCGCCTTTTTCGCTTGTTTCGGGAAATTTCAATTTCCCTTTGGGCATAAACGGCATCTCGGCACAATCAAACTTTTCCTTTGTTTCAAAATCAAAAACAGAGCAATTCACAATACCCATATAGCGATTATCCGCCAATGTAAAAGAGACGGCATATTTTCCATCATGATTCATAATGAGGTAATAATACCATTCTTTAAACCCTATCCTCTTTCTCCTTGCCACCTGTTCCGACGAATAGCTAAAAGTGTTTAAATTTGCCACGTCCGAATCTCTCAATGAATCTTTTTCATCAGAGATATTTTGATTTCTGTTCATAATCAGATGCCCTTTTCATCATAAAGGAATACCGTTTCAAGAGCAATTTTCACACCTGCATCTATGGCTTGCGGCGAAAGATTGTCCGCTGTGTCAAGACGTGTATGATAATACCTTGCAGGAGTGGGATCCATTGCAACAAAAGAACTTGCGGGAACGCCTGCCTGTGACATTGCCGCCGCATCGGTTGAACCCAGTTCAATAGTTCCGATAGGAACATCAATACCTACATTTTTTGCCGCAGTCTGCAAAAGTTCTGCAACTCGGCAGTCGTTTTTAACCATACCGGTCATATCTTTATCGTAGATTTTTGAAAACTCAAGTTCGCGGATTGTATCAAAACTTATAAATACTGTTTCAATCCCGTCACTGAGCATTTCTTTGTTTGCCTTTGCAAAAGCCTTGGAACCGCGAAGACCTGCTTCCTCGCCCCCTGCGCAAAGAACGGCAACCTCGGTATTTTCAAAACGAATGTCATTATCTGCAAGAAATTTTGCCGCCGCACAGGAAATGAAACAACCCGTAAGGTCATCATTTGCACCCATAACCGGCAATTTATAGTTACAGAATTTTAAAGCAATAACAAGCACGGGGACTGTAATGTACATTACAATAGCAAGAATTCTCAGAGCGATGTTACCGTCCTCACCCCAAACAATTCCGCCGAAAGCACCGCCGTGAATCATTCCGTAAATATTACCGCCCAATCCCAACAAAATTGCAATAACAGCAGTTACGATTATGAGGGCAACAACGGGTCTGCCGCCTTTGTATGTATAGGTCCATTCAAAAGCAGAATCCGTATGACCGCTTAAAATTATGCGTTTTTTTGTTTCACCGCTTGCTTTTCTCACACCATATACATTACCGCTTGTAACCTTCGGAAAGAAAACATCAAGAACGGGTTTATAAAAAATGAATTCACCGAGAATAAAGAAAAGCGCAAGAGCGGAAGAAACAAGTCCGACTATACTCCAACCCAATGTAAAGAACAGAGTCGAAAGAATAAGTAAAACTGCCCCGAGAGGAACCCATGCCATAAATGCCTTGTCACTGCATTTAAATTCTTCCCTCTTTACCTCGTCGCAGAACTTTTCAAGGTCCGCTTTCATATACTCCTGAGCGTTTTTCTCCGCCTCCGTACCCACTGCACGGGGTCCGAAGTTTTTACACACATTTTTTATGCTTTTAACAGCATAATTCGTATATTCCCTGACTTTTATATCAAAATTGGGAATACTTTCGCTTGATTTCATATAATTACCTCTTTCCTTTTGTTGAAAATGCCGCTTGGGGCTTGCTTTCTGATTATACAACATCTTTAGAAATATATCAAGATTTCAGCAATGGTTTCAGATACTTTCCCGTATAAGATTTTTTGCATTTTGCAACTTCTTCGGGAGTACCCTGCGCCACAACTTCTCCTCCTCCGTTACCGCCCTCGGGACCCAAATCAATAATATAATCCGCAGTTTTTATAACGTCAAGATTGTGTTCTATAACAATTACCGAGTTATTTGCGTCAACAAGTTTATTAAGCACTTCAATAAGTTTTTTTACATCCGCAGTATGAAGACCCGTTGTGGGCTCGTCGAGAATATATACGGTTTTTCCCGTTGACTTTTTTGAAAGTTCCGTTGCCAGCTTAACCCTTTGAGCCTCACCGCCCGAAAGAGTTGTTGCAGACTGTCCCAGAGTGATATAACCCAATCCCACATCAAAAATCGTCTGTAATTTATTGCGGATTTTCGGGATATTTTCAAAGAAGTTCATTGCTTCTTCAACGGTCATATCAAGAACTTCGCTGATACTTTTACCCTTGTACTTTACATCAAGGGTTTCTCTGTTGTATCGTGCACCGCGGCAAACCTCACAGGGCACATAAACATCGGAAAGGAAGTTCATTTCGATTTTTATAATACCGTCACCCTCGCAAGCCTCACAGCGACCGCCTTTTACATTAAAGGAAAAACGGCTTGCGTCGTAGCCCTTGGTTTTTGCCTCCTGAGTGGAAGCGAAAAGATTTCTGATATCGTTAAACACACCCGTGTATGTTGCGGTATTTGAGCGAGGTGTTCTGCCGATGGGCGATTGGTCGATATCAATAACTTTATCAAGGTTTTCAATGCCCAGAATCTCATCGTGCTTGCCTGCAAATTTTCTTGCATTGTTAAGTTCGGCGGCAAGTTTTTTATAGAGAATTTCGTTAATGAGGGAGGATTTGCCGGAGCCGGAAACACCCGTTACGGCAACAAGTTCACCCAAAGGAATTTTAACGTCAATATTTTTCAGGTTATTCTGCCTTGCACCCTTTATTTCAATAAACTTTCCGTTACCTTTTCTGCGTTTTTCGGGAACTTCTATTTTCTTTTTCCCTGAAAGATACTGTCCCGTAACGGAGCGTTCGCATTTCTTAATTTCATCCACGGTACCCGCGCAGATAATTTCACCGCCGTGAACACCTGCGCCCACTCCCACATCCACAATAAAGTCCGCCGCGTTCATGGTGTCCTCGTCGTGTTCAACAACAATGAGAGTATTGCCCAAATCCCGAAGATTTTTAAGGGACTGCAAGAGTTTTTCGTTATCTCTCTGATGAAGTCCGATGCTGGGTTCATCAAGAATATACAGAACACCCACAAGGGATGAACCGATTTGAGTTGCAAGACGAATTCTTTGACTTTCACCGCCGGAGAGAGTTCCCGAGGAACGTGAAAGAGTGAGATAATCAAGACCTACGTTACAGAGGAATCTAAGCCTTGAACGGATTTCTTTTACAATTTGCTTTCCTATTATTTCCTCTTTTTCGGTAAGTTGAAGATTCTCAATAAATTCCAATTCATCACCGATGGACATATCGGTAAATTCATTTATATTCTTTCCGCCCACGGTTACCGCAAGGGGTGCAGGCTTCAGTCTTGCACCCTTACAGTCGGGACAGGGGCAGGCGGTCATATACTGCTCAATATCTTTTCTTGACCAGTCGCTTGAAGTTTCCCTGTAACGGCGTTCAAGGTTGTTTATAATACCCTCAAATTCCGTCATATAGGTACCGCTTCCGTATTCGTTTTCACGTACCATTTTAATGCGTTCTCCGTCGGTACCGTAGAAAATGGCTTTTTGTCCCTCGGGAGAAATCTTATTAAAGGGTGTATCGAGAGTAAAATTATATCTTTCTGCAAGGGCATTATAGTACATTCCCGCAATTGTACTTGATTCCGTACTGCTCCATCCGCTTCCTTTAATTGCTCCCTGTTTAATTGACAGTTTGCGGTTGGGTACAATCAAATCCTCGGATACACGCATAAACACACTCAATCCCGAGCAAGTGGGACAAGCGCCGAACGGATTATTAAAAGAAAACATTCTCGGCTCAAGTTCATCCATACAGGAGCCGTGTTCGGGACAGGCAAAATTCTGTGAAAAGAGAATTTCCTCTCCGCCTATAACATCAATTATTGCCGTACCCTCCGTGAGAGCGAAAGCGGATTCAAGGGAATCTGTAAGACGGGAGGTTATCCCCTCTTTCATTATAAGTCGGTCAACAATAACCTCAATATTATGCTTGATATTTTTCTCAAGTTTCACCTTTTCGGAAAGGTCGTACATAATTCCGTCTATACGCACTCTTGAATAGCCCGATTTTCTTACACTTTCAAGTTCCTTTTGGAATTCGCCCTTTTTACCCTTGGCTATGGGGGCTAAAATCTGGAACTTTGTTCCCTCTTCCAAAAGAAGAATTTTATCAACAATTTGGTCAATGGACTGTTTTTCAATTTCCTTACCGCAAACAGGACAGTGGGGAACACCTATTCGGGCATATAAAAGCCTTAAATAGTCGTAAATTTCCGTAACGGTTCCCACGGTTGAACGTGGATTTTTAGACGTGGTTTTCTGGTCTATGGAAATTGCGGGAGAAAGTCCGTCAATACTGTCAACGTCGGGTTTTTCCATAATACCCAAGAACTGTCTTGCGTAGGAAGAAAGGCTCTCCATATATCTTCTCTGACCCTCGGCATAGATGGTGTCAAAGGCAAGGGAGGATTTTCCCGAACCCGAAAGCCCCGTAAAAACAACAAGTTTGTCCCTTGGTATTTCAACATTTACATTTTTCAAATTGTGCTCTCTCGCACCTTTTACGATTATATTTTTTTCCATTTTTACTTACCGTTTCTTATTTTTTCGATTTGGTCACGCAGATATGCGGCATGTTCAAATTCAAGAAGTTGTGCGGCGGCACGCATTTCCTTTGAAAGTTTGTCAATGAGTTCATTCTTTTCTCTTTCGGAAAGTCGGCGCTTTGCAACACGTTCCTGAATATTGTCCTTTGAACTGATTTCAAGGATTTCCCGAACATCCTTTTTGATGGTTTCGGGAACAATTCCGTGTTCTTCGTTATATTTCATCTGTTTTTCGCGTCTGCGGTATGTTTCGGTTATGGCTCTTTCCATTGAACCCGTTACCTCGTCCGCATACATAATAACCTGACCCTGCGCGTTTCGGGCGGCTCTGCCTATGGTCTGTATAAGGGATGTTTCACTTCTCAAAAAGCCCTCTTTGTCCGCGTCAAGAATTGCAACAAGGGAAACCTCGGGAATGTCAAGACCCTCTCTCAAAAGGTTGATACCCACAAGCACGTCAAATTCGCCCAAGCGCAAATCACGTATAAGTTCCATACGTTCAATGGTATCAACATCAAAGTGCATATACCTGACTTTAATGCCGTAGTTTGTGAGATAATCCGTTAAATCCTCTGCCATTTTCCGTGTTAATGTTGTTACAAGAACACGTTCTTTTTTCGCTACTCGTATATTGATTTCTGAAATGAGGTCATCAATCTGACCCGCCGTGGGACGAACGCTCACCTCCGGGTCAAGAAGTCCCGTGGGGCGAATAACCTGTTCCGCAATCTGAGCACTTTTCTCTTTCTCAAGTTCGCCCGGGGTTGCGCTTACAAATATTTTTTGATGAGTTTTCTTATAAAATTCATCAAATTTCAAAGGTCTGTTATCAAAAGCCGAGGGCAGACGGAATCCGAAGTTCACAAGACTTTCCTTTCTGGAACGGTCGCCTCCGTACATACCGCGGACCTGGGGCAAGGTAACGTGGGATTCATCCACAAAAAGGACAAAATCATCGGGGAAATAATCAAGGAGAGTAAAGGGTGCCGAACCCGGCTTTCTTCCCGACATAACACGGGAATAGTTTTCAATACCCTTACAAAAACCCGTTTCCCGTAACATTTCTATATCATACAAAGTCCTCTGCTGAATTCTCTGTGCCTCAAGGAGTTTTCCCTGCGCCTTAAACTCCTCCACTCGCGCTTCCATTTCGTTGTAGATATTTTCAAGTGCCTCCTCCATTTTGTCATGTTCCACTACATAGTGGGAAGCGGGGTAAATTGCCACGTGGGAAAGGTTGCATTTAACTTCGCCCGTCAATGGATGTATCTCGGAAATTCTGTCTATTTCATCACCGAAAAACTCGATTCTGTATGCGGTTTCCGAAGAATAAACGGGAAAAATCTCAACGGTATCCCCTTTCACCCTGAACTTGTTTCGTGTAAAACTAACATCGTTTCGTTCATACTGTATATCAACAAGTTTTGCAATAAGTTCGTCCCTGTCCTTTTGCATTCCCTTACGCAACGAGATAACCATGCTTCTGTAATCAATGGGATCACCGAGAGTATAGATACAGGAAACACTTGCAACTATGATCACATCCCGTCTTTCCGAAAGCGCCGATGTTGCGGAATGACGGAGTTTGTCTATTTCGTCGTTTACGGCACTGTCCTTTTCAATGTAGGTATCCGTGGTGGGAATGTATGCTTCCGGTTGATAATAGTCATAGTAAGATACAAAATATTCAACTGCATTTTCGGGAAAGAACTCTTTAAACTCGGAGCAAAGCTGCGCCGCAAGAGTTTTGTTATGAGCGAGAACGAGAGTCGGACGGTTAAGCTGCGCAATAACATTTGCCATTGTAAAGGTTTTACCCGAACCCGTAACGCCCAAAAGGGTCTGTTCATTATAGCCCTTGTTAATTCCGTCAACAAGAGTTTTAATAGCCTCGGGCTGATCCCCCATGGGCTCATAATTTGAATGTAGAATAAACTTGTCCGGCATATTCCCGCTCCTTTCGTTGCAGTTAACAGGTGTAAACAAACGACTGAAATTCAAGTCAGTTACCGATTTTAGTATTATACTAATTTATACATTATATCACACAACATTTTACAAGTAAATAAGCGCTGACAACAAAAAATTATTCTGTAAAACACCTTAATATTGTCACTTTATTACGTTAAATCATCGGAACGCAGTATCACTTTGTGAAATTTGTTGAAAATTCAATATTTTATTGACAAACCATTAAAATCGGCATATAATTTGAAACATATTTAGGTTGAGTCGGGAACTCAAATTCTCGGAGGAAGGGTAGCACAATGTTTAGTGAACAAGTAAGTTTCTCTGACACTGATACGTGCGGTGCATTTTCTGCAACGCGTAGTTCGGCTTGCCCTGATTTTTTCAACAATGCCGTAACCTTGCTTTGCACTGCTGTTTTTGCAGTGCTTATTTTGCTTTTGGGCACAGTTTTATGCCGAATCAGTGCTTCTATCGGCATAGCAGTATCAATCGTTGTGCTTGGCTTTTTGCATTTTTTACTAATCGCAGGATTACAATTAAATAACAGGTAAGGTTATATTTATCACGATAATTTAAAGGGCTTTACCGATTTCGGTGAAGCTCTTTTTATTATAAATAAGCAAATTTTAGTAAAGGAGACAATGCTTATGAAAAAATTCATGAAGGTTGCTGCACTTGTATTAGTAGCTACATTATTGGTTAGTTGCTTTGCAGCTTGCGGCACAAAAACAGACGGCGACACAAACAACGCTGACGGCAATGTAGCCGCAAAAGGTGAAATCTTCATCGGTGCTACCGGCCCCTTGACAGGTGACGCTTCCGCTTACGGTATTTCCGTTAAAAACGGTGCAGAGATTGCAATTGCTGAAATCAACGCAGCCGGCGGACTTAACGGTATTACATTTAAGTTCGAAATGAAAGACGACAAAGCCGCTGCCGCTGATGCCGCAACTGCTTACGACGCACTTATGGACGCAGGTATGCAGGTATCCCTCGGTTCCGTAACATCCGGTTCTTGCGAAGCATTTGCAGGTGCTGCTGAAGAAGATAACCTTTTCTTCATCACTCCCTCCGCTTCCGCCGCTAATGTTATCACTTACGGTACCAACTCTTTCCGTGTTTGCTTCGGCGACCCCGACCAGGGTATCCTCGCAGCACAGGAACTCGCTGCTAAGTACGAAAAAATCGGTTGTATCTATGACACAAGCGATCCTTATTCAACAGGTATTTTTGAAGCATTTGAAAGCGAAATGAAAACCCTTAACAAAACTTTTGAAGTTCGTACATTCGATGCAGACAACAAGAAAGACTTCTCCGCTCAGGTAGATGCTCTTAAAGATTGCGATGTTATCTTCCTCCCCATCTACTACACAGAAGCAGGTCTTATTGCTAACGCTTGCGCAAGCAAGGGTGTTGACGCTGTTCTCTTCGGTTGTGACGGTCTTGACGGTATCGCTGACCAGATCGACAAAGCAGTTGTTACTAACAGCATCAGTTACATCACTCCCTTCGATGTAAACAGCGAGGCTGAAAATGTTTCTGCTTTCGTTGCTAAATACGAAGAGAAATACGGTGAAAAACCCGACCAGTTCGCAGCAGATGCTTACGATGCAGTTTACGCTATCTTTGAAGCAATGAAAGCTGCAAACATTGACAATGCTGATATTTCTGCAAGTGATCTTTCCGACGCACTCCAGGCGGCTATCACAGCTGAAGGCTTCACACTTAAAGGTCTTACAGGTGAAATGACTTGGGATGCATCAGGTGCTTGCACAAAAGTTCCTGTAATTGTTGAACTCTAATTCTCATTCAGAGTAATCTGACAGTCAATTACACAACCGATGTGGGAAACCGCATCGGTTGTAATGTGACTTATATCGTAGAGAAACAAAGTGCAATTTTCTTGTTTTTGTCCGATGTAAGTTACAAAACATCAAAAAAATATTAAGGGGTACATAGAATGAGTACGATTATAAGCGTCCTTATCAACGGTCTTAGCCTTGGTGCCATTTATGCGCTAATTGCCCTGGGCTATACCATGGTATATGGTATCGCAAAAATGTTGAACTTTGCTCATGGTGACATCATCATGGTGGGTTCTTATGCAATTTTCCTTACGGTAATGAATTTGAATTTAGGAAGTCCCGTGCTTACACTTATTGTAGCACTTCTTCTTGCAGTTGTTGTATGTACAATATTCGGTGTTACAATCGAAAAAATTGCTTACAAACCCCTCCGCGGAGCGTCTCCCTTGGCAGTTCTTATTACCGCTATCGGCGTTAGTTATTTCCTGCAGGGTATGTCACAACTTATATTCGGTGCAAGAGCATTACCCATTACAATGCCGAATTTGGGAAACATTGATTTAGGTGCTACAATTGTAAGCGTGGGTACTGTTGTTACACTTGTTGTCGGTATCATTTTGATGGTAGCTTTGACTCTCTTTATTAAATGCACCCGCACAGGTAAAGCAATGGTAGCCGTTTCCGAAGATAAGGGCGCCGCACAGCTTATGGGCATCAATGTTAACAAAATTATTATGATTACATTTGCTATCGGTTCAGCCCTTGCCGCGTTTGCCTCTCTTTTCTACCTTTTCGGTATTCCTGCGGTTAACCCCACTCTCGGCTCCATGCCCGGTATCAAGGCTTTTGCCGCAGCGGTTATCGGCGGTATAGGTTCCATCCCCGGCGCTATGCTCGGCGGTATTCTTATGGGCCTTATTGAGAGTATTTGCAAGAGTATTCCCGCTCTCAGTTCTTACACTCTGGCTATTGAATTCGGTATATTGATTCTTATATTGCTTATCAGACCCATCGGTCTTTTGGGTAAAAAGAGAAGGGTTAAGGTGTAATTATGCAGTATTTTAAGAACATTAAACAATCCTTCAAATTAAAAAACAATATTAACTACTTTGTGCTTATGGCACTTTTAGTTGTCTTAATTATTACGGACCAATTCGGTCTTTTAGGCCGTTCAATGACCGGTCTTATTACTAAGATGGGTTATTCCGCAATCCTTGCGGTGTCACTTAACCTTGTTGTAGGTTTCTTGGGCGAATTGTCCTTGGGTCACGCAGGTTTTATGTGTGCGGGCGCTTACATCGGTTGTTTCTTTGCAAACTATATGTACACCGTTGTCGATAATCAGATTTTAGTTCTGTTTCTTGCAATGATTGTGGGCGGCTTGGTTGCCACGATTTTAGGTTTCATAGTCGGTCTGCCGGCTTTGCGTCTTAAAGGTGACTACTTAGCCATTGTTACCTTGGCTTTCGGTGAAATTATCCGTAACATATTCAATAACACCTCAAGCGATACTTTCGGCGGCGCCATGGGTATGTCAACTAAAAAACTTAACGGTACTACACTTTTCATAATCACTCTTATTACACTCATTATTGTACTGTTCCTTTGTCAAAGCCTTATAAGGAGTAAGCACGGCCGTGCAATTACCGCTATTCGTGATAATGAAATAGCCGCAAAATCCATGGGCATAAATGTTACTTATTACAAATTATTTGTATTTGCTCTTGCCGCTTGCTTTGCGGGTATTGCGGGTGTTCTTTACGGACATTCACTTTCCACCGTCCGTCAGGATGCCTTCACTTATAACTACTCCATTGAAATTCTTGTTATGGTAGTTCTCGGCGGTATAGGCAGTATGCGCGGTTCCATAATCTCCGCGTCACTTATTGTTTACATTAACGCATTGCTTCAAAACAACCTTTCAGGTGATATGGCGGAAATTAAACAGGCAGTTTATGCCGTTATTCTCATTATTGTTGTTATCTTCAACAACGCTCCCGCTCTTAACAAGGTTAAAGATAAACTCTCGCTTTCAAATATTTTCAAGAAAAGCAAAAAACCCGAAGTAATACATGATGACGGTGCGGATTGGAGAAAAGTTCCCACCAAAATCCCCATGGACGAAGTTCTTACGGCAGACCTTCCCAACAACGAGGCGTTTGAACCTGACAAACCGGAGAAAGGAGATAAATAAAATGGCAGAATATTTACTTGAAACCAAAAATCTCGGCATCTCCTTCGGCGGTCTTAAAGCACTTGACGATATTAACCTTAAAATAAAAAAGAATCAGCTTTACGGTCTTGTGGGACCCAACGGTGCCGGTAAAACAACTGTTTTCAATTTGCTCACAGGTGTTTATAAACCCACAACGGGTACATTTTATCTGGACGGCAAAGAGTTAACAGGTAAAAGCCAGGAAAAAATCAATCATGAGGGAATTGCCCGTACTTTCCAGAACATTCGTCTTTTCAACAATATGAGTGTTATCAGAAATGTTATGGTAGGACTTCACAATCAACCCGAGTTCAAGTGCAATCCCTTTGCAAGTATGTTAAGGCTTCCCAAACACTTTGATACGGAAATCCGTTGCAGAGAAAAAGCAAAAGAAATTTTAAAGATCTTCGACCTTTACGATGAGAGAAACAATCTGGCTTGTAACCTCCCCTACGGTAAACAGAGGAAACTTGAAATTGCCCGTGCCCTTGCAACCAATCCGAAACTTTTGCTTCTTGATGAACCTGCGGCAGGTATGAACCCCAACGAAACCGAAGATCTTATGAAAATCGTCAGAAGAATCCGTGATGAGTTCGATATGACAATTCTTCTTATTGAGCATGACCTTAAATTCGTATCGGGTCTTTGTGATGAACTTACTGTATTGAACTTTGGTACAACACTTGCCGAGGGTACTGCAGAAGAAGCGCTTAATGACCCTGAAGTTATTAAGGCATATATCGGAGGTTAAGTTATGGCGTTGTTAGAAGTTAAGAAACTCCAAGTGCATTACGGTGTTATTAAAGCCTTGGACGGCATTAGTTTTGAGGTTAACAAGGGAGAAATTGTTACACTCATCGGTGCCAACGGTGCAGGTAAAACCACTACAATGCAGAGCATAAACGGACTTATTCCCGCAAGCGGCGGAACGGTTACCTACAACGGACGGGACATTACCAATATGCCCTGTCACAAAATTGTTAATCTGGGTATCGCTCAGGTTCCCGAGGGACGCAGAGTTTTCCAGGAACTTTCCGTTTATGATAATCTTGTTATGGGTGCATACTCACAAAAAGATAAATCAAAAATGAAACAGAACATTGAAGAAATATATGCCTGTTTCCCCCGACTTGAAGAACGAAAGAATCAGATGGCAGGAACACTTTCCGGCGGTGAACAGCAGATGCTTGCAATGGGCAGGGCTATGATGAGTAACCCCGAACTTCTTATGCTTGATGAACCCTCAATGGGTCTTTCCCCACTTCTTGTTGACCAGGTATTTGACATTATCAAAACATTCCACGAACGCGGCACAACAATTCTTTTAGTTGAACAGAATGCAGGTAAATCCCTTGCAATTTCCGACAGAGCCTATGTTTTAGAAAACGGGAAAATCGCTCTTTCGGGAACGGGCGCGGAACTTATGCAAAGCGAAGATGTAAAAAAAGCCTATCTCGGCGGTTAAAATCATACAAAAATTCGGGTTGTAAAAAACGAAAGTTTTTTACAGCCCCTTTTCATTACGGGAATCTGGCACCCCCCTTTCTTACAAGAATTGTATCATCCCCTATCACAACAATATCCTTCCAGCAGACAACAATTTCTTCACCCTTACCGCAGAAACCCAGAATACCTTTCCCGCAGAACACGGTTATGCTTACAAGACAACCTGTGCAAGTATCAATTTCCACATCCGTAACGCATCCCAAACGGCAGCCGTTATCAACATTTATAACTTCTTTGGATCTCAAATCCGTAACCGTGCATTTCATAGTACCATTACACCTTTCCCAATTATAAAAATATCAAATGTTTAGGCAGAAAAACCCTGCAAACTCTAAATACCGAATTCGTTTTCTATAAAAGAACAACGTGTCAGTGTGCCCAATCCGTATTTATGCCTTATGTCATCACCCGCACATTCGAGACGGTGGGCTTTTTCTCTTTTTTCGTGATATTCCAAATCCAACAGAGAAATCTGCTCGCAAATGTCATCACCGTTCAAAAGTTTTGTACCTGTTACCGTAATTGAACGTATGGGATCTTTTTCCACATCGAAATTGGATTCTATAACAGACAGTGCCGCCCGTCTTAAATCGTAGGCTAAATCCGTTGGTGAGGAAAGTTGCAAGGAGCGTTGCACCGTCTGTAAATTTGTGTCCTTAACCCCAACCTGCAATGCGGAACATTCGTAATTATGCTTGCGAAGCCGCGCGGCAACCTTATCGCAGAGAAAAAACACACAGGTGCGCACATCCTTGTAGTTTATTAAATCCCGTTTAAATGTTGCTCCGTTACCGATTGACTTGTACGCCATTTTGTAATCGAAGGGCAAAACAGGTGAATAATCATAGCCATTGGCATATCTCCAAAGCATTCTTCCGTTTTCACCCAGTATTCTTACCATTAGTTTTTCATCCGTTTGTGCCAAATCGCCTATTGTACGTATTCCGATACTGCGAAGTTTTTCTGAGGTTTTGCGACCTGCCATGAACAAATCTCCCGCAGGTAAACCGTATAAAAGAGTCTTGAAATTTTCCGATGTTATTTCCGTTGTGGCGTCGGGTTTCTTATAGTCGCTACCCATTTTGGCAAAAATCTTGTTATAGGAAACGCCCACGGAAATTGTCACGCCCACCTCTTTTTTTACAATATCTCTCAATTCATCGGCTATTTCTTTTCCGCTTCCGAATAGATTTGTACTTCCGCTCACATCAAGCCAACATTCATCAATTCCGAAAGGCTCCACCAAGTCGGTATAACGGCAGTAAATCCGGAAAATTTTTTCGGAAAACTCTTTATACAGTTTGTAATGAGGCGATACGGTAACAAGATTTCTGCACTTTGCTTTCGCCTGCCAGATTGCCTCACCCGTTTGAACTCCGTATTTTTTGGCTTTCTCATTTTTTGCAAGGACTATACCGTGCCTTTGTTCCGGGTCACCGCACACGGCAAAAGGGAATTTATTGAGTTCGGGATTCAATGCCGCCTCAACGGACGCAAAAAAACAGTTGCAGTCACAGTGCAAAATCACCCGTTCCAAAACTATCACTCCTTACATATAGAACATTTGTTCGTGTTGCTATTATAACAGAACATTTGTTCTTTGTAAAGAGTTTTTTATAAATTTATCAGAGCATTAGTCCCACCGTCATCATCGCTTCAAGTCCGTCATAAATTTCGTCCACATTTTCAAGGGGGAGAGGATTTTTTCCTTTGCCTATTTCCACGGTAAAAGCGGGCTTTTTAAATTCCTCTATAAACCAATCTTTCAGTCCCCCGCTTGAAGCCAAGCCCTCATTTTTCACCAAAGTATAGCCGGTTAATGCAGAAAACATCTTTGCAATATGCAGGGATTTTTCCGGTGTGTTTTCCCCGTATTCGTAATAAATTTCTTCTCCCTGGGAATGAAATGAAACAAGGCTCTCCACGTTAATTCTTCTGCACAACCTTGTTACAGCCGCCGTTTCCGGCTCACTTTCGGGGAATAATCCCCCAAACCGTCGGGGCGAGGGAGCAATAATTCCCGCCGATCTCTCCGCCTCCCGCAAGGAGTACCAATCCGCATTGAAATTGTGATTTATATCAACCCCTCTTGCGTTGGCACTCCATAAACTGAAATCCCCGTTACAAATTTCAATACATTCTTCCCTGTATTCTCCGCAGGCATCGGCACCGTTTATTGCAATTTCAATTCCGTCGGGGTTTAGTTCGGGAATAACAATCAGTTTTCTGTTCTTCAAAATTTCTCTCACATTAAAGCCCGAAAGGGTTGTACCGTTTTCCCATGCTACCATTAAATTTTCCGTAAATTTTAAAAGCAACAGAGAGGTGAGCCATTCAAGGCCGTGGGTTCCCCCCACGTAAAGAACTATCTTCTCACCCTCTCCCATAACAAAAGCATAAATTTCTTTTTCCAACAGGCTTTTTCCGCAAGTCGTAAGTTGTAAGCCGTTGAATTTCCCACCCAAAATTTTCACATAATCTTTAAGTACATTGTATGTAAGCACCTGATTTTTCACTGTTTTTGACATAAACTTTTCTCACCTTTATTTTTAATATTATTAAAATATATGTTGAAGATTTACAAACAACAACTTTTGTGGTTTAATAAATGTATATTAAAATTACGGAGAGTTATTATGACTGTTATTTGTTTTTTACTCTTAATTCTGTTTTCCGCAGGCTCATTTTTAATTTATAAAAAATCCAACACCGAAAAGAATACGGAAAAAGCCTTTGCCATTGCATTGGCTTCAACACTTCTTTTCAGCATTGGACTTGAAGTTTCAATTTTTAATATTAACTTTTACACTTCAAAAGGTAATAACGAGATAAATCTTGATTCCTATTTACAGGAATATCAAAACCAAGACGGCTCCTACACCTTTTATTCCGGTGAAACCGTGGAAATATACGAACTTAATGAAAGAATAACAAATATTCACATTGACCTTAACGATAGCAACTCCGCCGTTGTTACTGCAAGCATATTGCTGACGGATGAAGCAAATCAGTTTTACTTCGGCGCCCCGGAAAGAGAAATATATACGGGGGTTGAAAAAAGCCAGTATATCAACATTAACACTTCCGGAAAATCACAAAATCTCGGATTGCTTTTTGAATCATCCGAGGAAACAGTAAATGCCGATAGTGTATCAATAAACTGTGAAAGACCCTTTGAATTCTCGTTTTTGCGGGTTTTAGTCTGCGTGGGGCTTCTTTGTCTTGTATATTTTTTCAGACCCGCCTCATTTATTTATAAACGCAAACTCCGTGAAAATATCTATTCAAAAAACACCCTGACCATTGCCATGCTCTGCCTGGAGTGTGCGGTGATTATTATTCTTGCTTCGATAAACCCCACCTTTATGGGAATTGCGTCAAAAAATTACAATTCTTATAAATGGGACGGCGAGGGTATTGACCTCGTTGAGATAGACTTTTCACAACACAACCAATATGACGAGTTGGCCCAGGCAATTCTCAAGGGCAAAACTTATATAGATAATGACGATGTTCCTCAATCCCTTAAAGATATGAAAAACCCATACGACACCGCCGCACGCTCAAAACAGGCGCTTACAAGCGGTGACAGTTACCGTTGGGACGTGGCATATTTTGACGGGCACTACTATGTTTATTTCGGTATAGTTCCCCTGCTTTTAATGTACTTGCCTTTCAGAGCAATTTTTGATGCGCCCTTCCCCTCCGCAGTGGGAATAATGGCATTTTCACTTATATTTGCCATAGGTGTTTTCGTTCTTCTCGACCTTATATGCAAAAAGAAATTCAAGAACATTTCCGTGGGAACATATATTTTAATGTCCTTGACCTTTGTCAACTGTTGCGGAATGACCTTTCTTGCAAAGCGGCCGGATTTCTATTCCGTTCCCATTATTACCTCAATGGCATTTATAGTCTGGGGAATCTATTTCTGGTTTAAAGGGCTTAATACAGATAGGAAACGTAATCTTTTCTTCCTGTGCGGCTCCGCCTGTATGGCGCTTTCCGTAGGTTGCCGTCCTCAATCGGTGCTTATATATGCCGTGGCGCTCCCCCTTTTCATTCCCTATTTCTTTAAAGATAAACACATTTTCAAAAAACAGGGTGTAAAAGAACTCGTGTTGCTTGCAATTCCTTTCATAACGGTTGCCGCGGGAATTATGTACTATAATTACATTCGTTTCGGTTCTCCCTTTGACTTCGGCTCCTCCTACAATCTTACAACAAACGACGTTACCCGCAGGGGCTTTTCAGTGGGACGGACGGGTTTGGGCATATTCACCTATCTTTTCCAACCTCCTGTTTTCACCGCAGAATTTCCCTTTATAAAAGCGGTTGATATTGAAACAAATTATATAGGAAAAACAATTCGTGAAAACTGCTTCGGCGGACTTATAACAAGCCTTCCCATTCTGTGGTTTTCTTTCGCACTTTCTAAAGCAAAAGCCTGTTTAAAAGAGAAAAAACTTTTAGGGCTTACCTTAACCCTCTTTGCCGTGGGTATAGCCCTTGTAATTGCCGATACTCAAGCGGGAGGACTTCTTCAAAGATATTTCAGTGATTTCGGCTATATTTTCTTCCTGGGTGTAACATTTATCATTTTTGCTCTTAGCGACCGAAACAACCTGGAAAATAATGCAAAATCACTAAACAATCTCATAATTATTTCTGCTTTTTTAAGCATTTTTTACTCAATTGCTCTTGCATTTTCTGTTTCAGATGTTACAATAGATACGGAGAACCCGACTTTATTCGGCACGCTTCGACATATAGTTGAGTTCTGGCTATAATAACAACAAGGAAGAGAAAACATGAGAACATTGAAAAAATCGAAATTTACTAAAATTCTTTCGCTGACTCTTGTGCTCATTTTTATTATGAGTACATTTGCGGGCTGCGGCAGTAAAAATGAAGAGGAAACGACACAAGCCCCCACTACAACCCAACCTACAACGGAAGAAGTTGTTATACGAAACCCTCTTACCGGTGAAAAGGGTTATAATGATGAACTTTTGAAAAATCGCCCCGTATTTATCGTGGTTGAAAATCATCCCGATGCAAGACCCCAATGGGGACTTACCTCCTCCGACATTGTCTGGGAAATGGTTGCTGAGGGCGGCATTACAAGAATGATGCTTATGTATGCAGACGCATCAAGAATTCCCGAAAAGGTTGGCCCCGTAAGAAGTGCCAGACACTATTTTGTTGACATTGCCGAAGGCTTTGACGCAATATTTGTACACTTCGGTTTCAGTCCCTACGCAAAAACTCAGATTGCAAATCACGGTGTTAATAATATCAACGGCCTTTATGACAACTATTTCTACCGTGACAAGTCAAGGGGTGTTGATTCGGAGCATACCGCATACACAACCGATGAAGCCATTGCAAAAGCGATTGCGGACAAAGGATATAGAACAACCCTTGAATACGGATATGAATCCCCTTTCAAATTCAACAAAAACACAAAAACTCTTTCCCAACCCTGTAACGAACTTAAAGTTTCATACTCCTCGGGCTACACCTACACTTTGACATACGATGCAGATAAAAAAGTTTATTTAAGTTCCCTCAACGGCAACAAATTTGTTGACAGCGAGGGTACACAGCAAAACTTTGAAAACGTGATTCTTTGCTACACAAACATTTCATCAATGGGTGATTCAAAAGGACGAGTTGACTTTGACCTTTCCGAAGGCAAGGGCATATATGCTTCAAACGGAACCTATGAAAGCATTACCTGGAAAAAGGGCGACAGTTCCGATATAATGAAGTTCTACAACGCAGAGGGTGAAGAACTTTCGCTCAATGTGGGCAGAACATATATCGGTATTCTTGATAACAGCAGAGAATCCGTTAATACAATTTCATAATTTCCCCCGATTTTATATTCAATAGTAATCCCCTCCGTACTGAATCGGTACGGAGAGGATTTTTCATTTAATGACTTTTTTAAACTTTTGAGAAAGACCTGTTAAAAGAAATCTGTATTTGTTCAGGCACACATCGTAAAGTATGAAAACAATATTCGCCATAAAAAGCAAAATCGGAATTGTCAGTTTCCCGAACTCGTTATACTCCTCACCGGAAACACCGAAAATAAATGTTCCCATTACTCCGATTAAAACCGCCGCAATATTGAAAAGCAGGAACTTCAAAATCCAAGATGCCCATTTAGGCAATTTTTCAATTATATCTTTTATTATGGGGTAATAGCCGAAAAACAGGCAGTAGGTCAAAGCGGCTTCCTTATCCGTTAACAAAAGAATCGACAGAAATGCGGTGGAAAAATACACCCCTGCCGCCCACTTTTTGTTTGTTATATCCGCCGTAAAAAGCACTAAAAGCCCTGTTACAATGGGTAAAACATACATTAAAATCGGTAACACCGTGGTAAAAAGCATAAGCACAACCGAAAGTGCCGTCATCACACCGCACAATGCGGTGTTTTTTGTCTTATTCTTCATATTTAAAACTCAATATACGCACCGTAATTGTCAATTTTTGTTTCATTGGAACATTCCTCAAAAACAGTGTTCCATTCCGTATCATCACCGCTGTAAGAGGTATAATAGGTAACCTCTCCGTCCTCGGAAATACTGAATGCATCAAAGGGAAGTTGTGCATAAACATAATCCCCGTTTTCAAGGCATATTGACACACCCGTGCATATATGGACTATTTCATCATAGTCAAACTCATAAACAAAAACACAATTAAGAGGGTCATCCAGAGTTTGAGCGGATATATACTGTTCCTTACTCAATTCATCAATATAAACATCTTCGGACACGGTTTTTTCATTAAACCTGCAAACACCCATTTCAACGGGAAAATCAAAAACAAGGTAACCCTCCCATACGCTGTCGGTAACACTTGTGCTGTCTTCTGCAAAATACAAATCATTAATGGAAAGTTCAAATGATTTGTATTCAGTTTCTTCGTCCAAAAATCTTACACTTGCAGAACCCACCGAAGCATAGTATTCCCAATCGGAATATTCTTCATTATAAAAAACGCTTGCATCTTCATAATCATAGGCATCATCTGTTTCGTCAAATCCGAAAACCCCTGCCAATACATTAACAGAAATAATTATAATGAAAATTATCGCACCGATTTTGCTTGATGATTTTTGGTTTTTCGGGGTCTTTTTCATTTTACTGAAATTGGGAATTACCGTTGTTTTGGAATGTTTATCAGAATAGGTGTTGTTGTTTTCGGAATTGTTTCCGAATCCGTTATATGGGGTTGCTTCCCTTTGTGCATGGGGTTCCGCGCCCGGATTGTAGGAGGGTTTCTGTTCTATGATTTTGCCTTTTTGATAAATTTCGCCCCTGTCATATCGGTCCGTATCAAATGAGGACCCGTGGGTGCATTGCTTTTGAGCCACCGCACCGCAATGAGGGCAGAAAACATCCTTTGTTTCCTGATAAACTTTTCCGCAACTTTCACATTTTCTCATAATAACACCCCTTTATTCAAAACAGAAAATCGTCAATGGATTATAACTTCGTGCCCCGTCCTTGCGGATTCATAAATTGCATCAAGGATTTTCATTATTTCAACACCGTCCTCCGCAGGAGCCTTACAAGCCGTTCCGTTAAGAACGCAGTCAACAAAATGGTTGATCTCCCTGCTAAACAGTCCGTCAAAGCTCAAGGATGTATCCTTGTCAAAACTCATATCAACAAGATAACCGTTTTCGTCAGTAAAAATTTCAACTTGAGGATCAAGTTTTGCCCCTGCCTTTGTTCCGAAAAACTGAATGTTTCCCTCTGGTTTTTTGATATTCAAAGAGAAACTTGCTTCAACGGAAAGCACAAGCCCGTTATCGAATCTGATAAGTGCGGTTGCAAAATCTTCAACATCACAAACATCGTTATTACCCGCACTAACGGATGTATAGGCCTTTCCGTCCTTGATTTCGGGACGGTTAAAGAGTTTTTGAAAGGTTGCACCGTAAACGGAAACCGGTTTTGGGTTACCGCAAAGATATCTTGAAAGGTCAATGACGTGAACGCCCAAATCTATAAGTGGACCGCCGCCGGAACGGGATTTGTCTCCGAACCAGCCTCCCGGATTACCGTTTCTGCGCAAATATGTAGCCTTGGCATAGTAAATATCGCCGAATTTACCCGCATCAATAAAATCCTGCATAACCTGTGCATCGTTACCGTAGCGACGAACAAAGCCGATTTGAAGAAGTTTTCCGTTCTTTTTTGCGGTTTCAAGCATTTCTTCCGCTTCTTTTGTGTTCATTGCCATAGGCTTTTCGCAAATAACATCCTTACCTGCGTTAAGTGCGGCGATTGTACATTCAGCGTGAGCGGAATTCCATGTGCAAACGCTGACAATATCAATTTCCGGCAGATTTTTTAACATCTCATCCTTATCCGTGAAACAGCGTTCTTCGGGAATTCCGTATTTCTCCGCCATCTTTTTAAGTTGGGCTTCATTTATATCGCAAAAAGCATATAAATCAACATTTTCATTTTTAATATAGCCGTTAATATGCTCGTTGGAAATACCCCCCACACCTATAACTGCAGCCTTTAACTTCTTCATAAATATGCACTCCTTATACCAATTTATTATTTTTAATTATTTTATTTTTGAAAATCATGCTGTCAAGTTTATCCGTAAAAGCATCAAACATAACCGCAAGGAACACCGTTCCGAAGAAACTTACAATAATGAAGAAATTTACATCTTTGTTGTAACCGAAATGTTTCAAAATTATCATTGGTATTCTCTGCAAAATGAAAAAACTGAAAATATGCTGACCGAACCAATCCAGAACGGAACTTCTTATATTCACTTTCATCATAAAGAATACTATGACCGCAAGAGCAAAGAACGTGAACAAAACATAATACGGGAAATTTTCGTTTCTGTTCTGTGAGAAATATGCAAACAACAATACGCTTGCAGAAAATCCGAAAAACCACAAAATATCGTTTTTCATAAAAATCTTATCAAAATACGGCTTTAGCATGGAGAAAACCATACCTAATGGAAAACATAGTATTGTATTATAAAAACATTCGGTTATTCCCAACTTTGATTTGCCTATTGTCATTTCAAAAAGCACCAAGCCGACTGTCAGCACACACATACACAAAAGCGCCGCTTTTTTGGATTTTTTGAAAATCAGGAAAGAAACTATCACCAAAATATACAGAGTAAATGTAGCAAACAAATACCAGTTGCTGTTACCCACGGATCTCAAACCGATGAAAGACAGAAGCCAACGGGAGATAGTATATTCCTTATGTGCTATTCCCACACAAACTACCGTAAACATCAGCACCGCAATGGCAAAATGATACCAAAGTTTAAACAGTCTGTTTACGGGCATGGCTTTCACGTAGTCCGTACCTTTTTTCTTAATGGACTCCATAATTCCGTAACCCGAGAAAAAGAGATATGTAACAACTACCAACTGACTGTGAAATGCCCTGAAATTCAAGTAAGGTACATCCAAAACACCTGCCGGATTTATGTACTGTACTGCGTGGCTCAAAAATATCAGTATTGAAAAAATTGCGTTAATGGTAGATGTGTTTTTCAGTGAACAGTAATCCATGTAAAACTCATCTTTTTTACAGACGGTTAAACCCGAACAAATCACCGCCGCCAATATCAAAACAAATACAATCATATTATCCTCCGCAATTCTTCAATCACCTGATTTCATTGTACCATTTTTATAGAAATTTGCAACAATAAATATGGACATTTACTTTAAAAAGAGTTATAATTCACTTTGTTAATATAATTACAGGAAAAGAGTTTTTTATGGAATACCTTTTTGAAATGCATACTCATACAAAAGAAGTCAGCCGTTGTGCTGTTGCGTCCGCCGAGGAATTGATTGAAAGTTACCGCGACAGCGAATATTCGGGATTTGTTTTAACAAACCATATGAATACACAAACCTTTAAAAGAGCCGGTTTGGAAGATGCTCCCTGGGATGAAAAAATCGACCATTTTATGAGGGGATTTGACATTGTAAAAGAAGCCGCCGGCGACCGATTCATCATCCTTTTGGGTATGGAAATAAATTTTTACTGCAATCCTAATGACTATTTGGTCTATGGCATAACCGAGATTTTTTTGCGTTCCCACGGTGACCTTATGGCAATGACTCCGAAACAATTTTCAAAACTCTGCCACGAAAACGGATTTTTGTTTGTTCAGGCTCATCCTTTCAGGCGGGGAATGGAAGTAACGGATTGGGACATTCTTGACGGCTATGAGGTTTTCAACGGCAATCCCCGTCACAAGTCAAACAATGAAATTGCAGAACTTTGGGCAAAGTTCCACAACAAAAAAATTGTTGTATCGGGCTCGGACTTTCACGAGGTCGGTGACGCCTGCGGCGGCGGTGTATATTTTAAAAATCCCGTTAAAAACAATGACGATCTTTTAAGAGAACTTAAAAGCGGAAATTACACACTTCGTAAAACCGATTTAGGTGAACAAAAATAATCATAAGGGAGGTCTTCTAATGCATTTACAGGAATCAGGTGAAATGTATCTTGAGACCGTTTACATTCTTAATCAAAAAAGCGACAGCGTTCGCTCAATAGATATTTGTGAATATATGGGCTATTCAAAACCAAGCGTAAGCCGTGCCATCGGACTTTTAAAAAACGGCGGTTATATTAACGTTGATGCAAAAGGATATATCACCCTCACTCCCGAGGGTGCCGCAGTTGCAAACAAAATGTTTGAGCGTCACACCATGCTTACGGATTTCCTTGTAAAATTAGGTGTTGACGAAAAAACCGCTTCAGAGGATGCCTGCAAAATTGAGCACGATATAAGCGAAGAATCCTTTAACGCGATAAAAAAACACTCCGCAAGGCTTTTAGAAAAATAATGAAAATAGGTAATTTAGAAATAAGAGAAAAAGCGGCTCTCGCCCCCCTTGCAGGAGTTGCCGACAGAGCTTTCAGGGAACTTTGCCGCGGGTACGGTGCGGCATATACGGTTTGCGAAATGGCAAGTGCAAAAGGAATAAGCCTTGGTGACAAAAAGAGTTCCGAACTCCTTTCTGTTACTGAAACCGAGCGTCCCGCAGGATCACAAATTTTCGGCAATTCCCCTGAAACAATGGCTATTGCCGCAAAAAAAGCACTTGAATATTCCCCCGATTTTATAGATATAAACATGGGTTGTCCCGCGCCCAAGGTTGCCTCCTCCGGCGGCGGAGCGTTACTTATGAAGGACCCTGTTTTAGCGGCAAATATTGTAAAAGCCGTCGCAGAGGTTTCAACAGTTCCTGTTACGGTAAAAATGCGTTCCGGCTGGGACGGTGAACATATTAACGCGGTTGAACTTGCAAAAAGATGCGAAGATGCAGGTGCGGCGGCAATAACCGTACACGGCAGAACAAAGGTGCAAATGTATGCTCCCCCCGTCAACACGGATATAATCCGTCAGGTCAAACAGGCAGTTTCAATTCCTGTTATAGGAAACGGCGATGTTACGGACGGTTTGAGTGCCGCACGCCTTATGGAAGAAACGGGATGCGATATGGTAATGGTTGGCAGAGGTGCCTTGGGCAGACCATGGGTGTTTTCCCAAATCAATGCCTATCTCGACCACGAAGTTATTCTCCCCGACCCTCCCGTTGTTGAAAGAATGAGGGTTATGCTCAAGCATATAGAAAAACTTTGCGCCTACAAGGGTGAAAGAGTGGGCATAAGGGAAGCAAGAAAGCATGCCGCCTGGTACACGAAAGGACTTTACGGTGCCGCAAATTACAGATCAAGAATCGGCTTAATCAGTTCTATTGAGGAGTTACAGCAAATCGCCCTCGAACTTATTGAACAAAATAAATAAAACTATAAATCCCGACACATCCTCCGTGTCGGGATTTATTTTCGGTTTAGTGTTAATAGTGCATCATTTTATAAAAGTTCGGGTACTCCGATAATAAATGACTCAATCTTGTTCTTGTGTTTGAACCCGGATCATTTATATAAAATGCCGAAGCAGTAAGGGTATCGGTTTTCTCAACACCTGTAATCACAACATAGTGCTGACTGCCGTTTGCTTTCTTTGCCCCTAAAAGTACGGGTTTACCTGACGAAAGGAGCGAGTATATCTTTGACAGATAACCGCTTGATGAAGTAATAACCGTGTAATGGGATGGCCAATATACCGCGCCTCCCGAGGTATAGGAAAGTTTTTTCGCCATAGCGTTGGGGTAAATTGCAGTACCCGTTCGGTAACTTTCAAGCATGGCGATTGCTGTTGTAGCGCAACCGATTTTACTCATGGTCTGACCTGAAGAGCCCAGAGTGACATTTGCCCATCGGGAATCCGTTTGCTTAAAATCCGGTACATTCAGTTTAACGGCATTATAGGAAGCACCTGCGGATGACGTCAGGTAGGCGGAACTGACATATCCCGTTTTAGTGCCGTTATATACTATTCACGAAAAGCCGTTACTTGTTGAAATAACCGCAACTTTTGTACCGCTTGAAAGATAGTCTTTTACAGATGCGGTGGCAGATGCGGAACTTCTGACGCGAAGTCTGCCCGATGAGGTTTTAACCGTTCTGACATTTGTAGAAACAGTTGTAATATAGTCCCCGTGGCAATAACCGTAACCGGTATCGGAATACTGAACTTTCCAATAACTTCCGCTTTTTGAAACAAGTGTAACATAGGAATTCCTTGCAAGTTTTGTCTTAACGGAAGCACTTACCGAAGGAGATGACCTGACATTCAGCGGAGTTGAAGCGGTTGTAACCTTGCCGACTCCGTAAATGTTCTCTGCGGCAGAAACTTTCGGTGAAAATATAAATACCGAAAAACACAAAACTACCGACAGTAAAATACTTATTGTTTTCTTCATAAAACACCTCGTATTATATATTTTCATTGCACAGGCAATGAATAAATCCATTTTACCATAAAAAATATTAGTAAGTCATTGTATAAATATTGGAAGAACACATATATGAACATTCCTGCCGCTTACAACATTTGTGTACTGCTACTAAAAAACATGTCGAAATTTTATATAAAAATAAACTTCCCATAATTTAAAATAATACTTCCTTTTTAAATCTAAAAGTGTTATAATATATTTGTGCGTGTATGTAAATATTATGATTTTTCTGCCGGGTCGGTGCGGTTTTTTTCTCCGACATACAATATACAATCTCTTTTATAAGGAGTGCACTTTGTGGAAAAATTCGTTATTCACGGAGGCAACAAGCTTCACGGTAATATAAATATCAGCGGTGCAAAAAATGCCGCTTTGCCTATAATCGCGGCATCGGTTTTTTCCGGAGACATTTGCAGAATTGAAAATGTTCCCGACATAAGTGATGTTCGTATGATGATTAAAATACTCGAATTTCTCGGTGCAGAGGTTGCAAAACCCGAACCGGGTGTTGTCCTTGTTGACTCGAAAAACATCGCTCCGGTCACCATTCCCGACGAAATGACACGAAAACTCCGTGCATCATATTACCTCTTAGGTGCTCTTTTAAGCAACTTCGGTGAGGCTTGTGTAGCTCTCCCCGGCGGATGTTATTTCGGTGTGCGCCCCATTGACCAACACATTAAAGGCTTTGAGGCTTTAGGTGCAACGGTTGATATAGAAAATGCACTTGTCAATGTTCGGGCGGAAGAACTTTACGGTTCATCCATTTACCTTGATGTTGTTTCGGTTGGTGCAACAATAAATGTTATGCTTGCGGCGGTTAAGGCGAAAGGTCTTACCGTTATAGAAAATGCCGCAAGAGAACCCCATATTGTTGACCTTGCAAACTTCCTTAACTCCATGGGTGCGGACATTCGCGGTGCCGGTACAGAGGTTATAAAAATCCGCGGTGTTGATGAAATGCACGGCTGTACCTACTCCATAATCCCCGACCAGATTGAAGCGGGCACATATATGGTTGCCGTTGCCGCGGTGGGCGGTGATGTAACAATCGACAATGTAATTCCCAAACACCTTGAGTCCATTACAAACAAAATTGAGGACTGCGGTATTACGGTTATTGAATATGACGAAAGCGTAAGAATAATCTCAGACGGCGGAAGAATGAAGGCTTGTCGCGTGAAAACAAGCCCGCACCCCGGTTTCCCCACTGATATGCAGCCCCAATTTGCAACAATGCTTTGCACCTGTAACGGAACAAGCACAGTTGTTGAGGATGTTTGGGACAACCGTTTTAAATATATCGACCAGTTAAGACGAATGGGCGCAAATATTATTGTAAACGGTGACACCGCTCTCATTACAGGTATTGACACCCTTCATGCCGCCCCCGTTGAAGCGGATGACCTTCGCGCCGGTGCCGCAATGGTAATTGCAGGACTTATGGCGGACGGCAAAACAACCGTGGGCAATATTAAACTCATTGACAGGGGTTATGAAAACCTTGTTGAAAAACTTACAGCGGTTGGTGCAGATATCTCCAGAGCAAATTTTGAAGAAGAATGATACTGAAAAGGAATAATAATTATGATTAAGTTTTGTCCGTTGTTCTCTTCGAGCAACGGCAATTCTGTTTACATAGGCGACCGCGACGGCGGTGTTCTCGTTGATGTGGGCAGAAGTGCCAAACAAACAAACGCAATGCTAAACAATATAGGTGTGGATGCAAGTCAGATAAAAGCAATTCTTATTACCCACGAACATTCCGACCACGTGGGCGGTTTAAGCGTATTTGCCGCAAAGCACCAAATCCCCGTTTATGCACCCAACGGAACGTTGCTTGCGTTAAAGCGAAAGGGAATCCTTTGCGAAAAGCACATTGATATAACCCTCTCTGACTCCCCCGTTGAAATCGGCGGATTAAAAATTGAAAATTTCAAGACCTCCCACGACTGCGCAGACGGCAGAGGTTACGTTATTACGGGACTTGACGGCTCAACAAAGGTTGCGGTTGCAACTGATACCGGGTATATAAGCAGTGAAATTCTTTCAAAAATCACCGGTTGCAAACTTGTTTATATTGAGTCTAACCACGACATTGCAATGCTCAAAAGCGGTCCCTACCCCTATCCCTTGCAACAGAGAATTCTATCCGATATGGGACACCTTTCAAACGACGCCTGTGCCGACGCTCTCAGAGCACTTGTGCATAAGGGCACAACCCATTTTGTTCTTGCCCATTTAAGCCAGGAGAACAACACACCGGATATCGCCTATAAAACAGCAACATCCGCCCTTTGTGAAATGGGTGCTTTAGAAAACCGCGACTACATTATTAAAGTTGCAGAACCGGAAAACCGGGACAGAATTACGGTGATATAACATTCTTAACTCAAATTAAGATAAATATAATACTAAGCAAGGAGCCCATCGTTTGATAGACTCCTTGCTTTTTAGTTTAATAATTGTTCTTAATACTTATCTTTAACTTGCAACCCGCTTGTGTTGTAGTAACCTTTGTTTGAATCCGATATTGCGCGGACGGTGTATTTATAGGTTACGCCTTTCTTTGCGGATTTATCGGTGTAGGAAACGGTTGATCCGCTTGAGACTGTTTTAATCTTAGTCCAGCCCGACCATTTGCCGTTTGAATAAGTCTTGCGGTAAACCTCGTAACCCTTTGCACCGGTTACTTTGCCCCAGGTTACTTTAATACCGTCTTTCTGTGAAACTGCGGATTTAAGGGATGCTACGGCAAGATACTTAATCTGCAAGCCGCTTGTATTGTAATAACTGATGTAATCGCCGCTTGTTGCTCTTACGGTGTATTTATAATACTTGCCGCTTGAAACCTTGCTATCATCGTAGTAAGTGTTTTTGGTTGTGCCGATTTTTGACCAACCGCTCCACTTACCGTTTGAATAGGTTTTGCGGTAAACTGTGTAACTTGAAGCGCCCGTTACCTTGCCCCACCTAACAGTCACTTTACCCGAGCCGTTTGCAATGCTTGAGAGTTTCGGTGTTGAAAGGAACTTGATTTTAAGTCCCGTGGAGTCGTAACCGCTAAGACCCGATTCGTTCTTTGCTCTTACGGTGTAGCGGTAATATTCACCTGACTTAACATTTGTATCCGTATATGATGTACCCGTTGCGCCGGTTTTAATCTCGGACCAACTACTCCATTTACCGTTTGAATATGTCTTACGGTAAACGATATAACTGTCAGCACCGCTTGTTTTGCCCCATGTTACCTTAACACCGCTGCTTGTACTTTCAACCTTTGTAAGTTTCGGCGCGGCACATTTCAGTTGAGGAATTGTTTCTGTTTCAAGAACTTGACCGCATACGGTACATTCCTTGTGCTTTAAGCCATTCTCGGTACAACTTGCTTCTTTGTCGATAATCCAATCAGTATAAGAATGTTCGGGATCCCCGCTAAGTTTAATTATAAGCTCATTACTTCCGTTTGGAATATTGCTTCCGGGATCGCTCCTGCTTGTAAACTCATAGCAATGGAAGCTGACTGTTGTATCAGAAAAACTATCACCCATTATTTCAAAGGCAAATGTCATATATCCTTTGTTTGAGGAGCCGTTTTTATAATCAACATCCTGACCGTAAGCATGTGCTATTGAAACTTGATCGGAGTAACCTGCCATAATGCCTGTCTCGTACATACCGCTGACATTCTCGCGCATTCCGCCGTCGCCGTCATCCACCATATATGCACCGCATCCGTCTTCATCAAATACGGGAGAAAGAACAGAATTGTCAAACTTTGCAAAAATTACAGTGCCGGATACATTCACACCCGGATTGAGATAAACGGTATATGTAACTTTGTTATCCACTATACAGTTCGCTTTTACTGTAAACAATGTCTGTGCTTTTGATACATTATAATTTATTTTTGCGTTTTCAAGAATTTCATTATCGATACCGATATCTATTGCACTCCAGGCTTCTTCGTCGCTTTCATAATACACCGTATCAAGATTTTCACAACCGATGAATGCGCAATCACCTATGCTTACTATTGCATCGTGAATATAGACGGAAACAAGATTTGCACAATTCTCAAAAGCGCGACTGCTTATACTTGTAACGGCCAAGCCGTTGTATGTTTCCGGAATAACAAGTTTTCCGCTCGCAGCCTCGTTACAATCGCTTACGGAATAGGTTTTGCCATCCGAATCAAGTGCAAAGACCAAGTCACTTCCGCTTGCCGCTTGAGTTTTCACGGCAAACTCTCCGTTGTAACCGATTCCCTTAAGCCCCACCAAAACGGAACTGAATACTATTGTCACGGCAAGCACCAATGACAAACAATTTTTTAAAGTTCTTTTCAAATCAAATCCTCCTATGATTTTATGCTGATTAGTTAGTACTGAACTGCTATCTTTAAACTCTGTCAATCGCCTCCACCAGAGTTTCTTTGATCATTTCGTGTCCTGCCGGGGTGGGATGAACACCGTCCGACAACCAATATGCCGTGTCCCCGTTTTCAACTGCATTGTCGAACTTATCCTGTAAGGGAACAAAAATCAAACCGTGTTTTTGTGCAACTCTTTTTGCCGCCTTAGCGCGAAGTTCGACTTCGGGGCGGAAGCAGTCCCAATTTTCCTCAGTTCCCGCACCTTTAAGTACAAAAGGTTCAAGAATGAAGATTTTAACATCTGGAAGTGCAGCCAGTATATCTTCAATGAGCATATTATAAACCTTTTCATAACGCTCGGCAGAAACTCCGTTTTTGGCGATAAACTCGTGCCAAACATCATTGACACCTATAAGAATTGAAATATAATCGGGAGAGAGGTTTATAATATCTTTCTTTATTCTCGCGTACAAATCCACAACTCTGTCACCGCTTATGCCCCTGTTTATAAATTCAAACTGACCTTTGCGGTTTTTAAGAAAGTCCGACGCAATCAGATTCGGATAGCCGAAACCGAAGTTGTCATCCCGCTCACGAATACGTCCTGCATCCGTAATAGAATCTCCTTGAAAGAGAAATTTAATCATAAAATTATCTCCCATAACTTATTTTCTATTGATAGTTATTTGGGTTTGTGATATACTTACTTATTGTCGCCGGTGTAATTAGCCTCAGCGGGTTCCACACAAGGACAGATAATTTCCGGAACAATTTTTTCAGGTGCCGCCCAATGAACTGCATTGCTGATAATTCTTTGAATTTCGGGTATGTGATATGTGGGATTTCCCTCGTGACCTGGTTGGAAATAGAACACCTTACCCAGTCCCCTTTGCCAACAGCAACCTGAACGGAAAACCTCGCCGCCTTTGAACCAACCGATGAACACAAGCTCATCAGGTTGAGGAATATCAAAGCGCTCACCGTACATTTCTTCAACGGGAATGTTAATATATTCGGGAAGTCCCTTTGCAATGGGATGTGAGGGATTTATGCACCAGAGTCTTTCCCTGTCCCCATCCCTCCATTTAAGAGAACAGGTTGTACCCATAAGTCTTTTGAAGGGCTTTGAAAAATGTGCCGAATGAAGCGCTATGAAGCCCATACCGCGCATTACACGGTTATATACCCTTTCAACAAGTTCATCCGGTACACAGTCATGCGCCATGTGACCCCACCAAATGAGAACATCGGTATTTTCAAGAACATCTTCGGGGAGTCCGTTTTCGGGATCATCAAGAGTTACCGTTCTGATATTAAGTTCCTCGTCGGTGCTTAAAAAATCAGCAATACAACCGTGAATTCCCTTGGGATAAATTTCAGCAATGTTTTCGTTTTCCCTTTCGTGTCTTCCCTCGTTCCAAATTGTTACGTTTATCATAATCAACAACCTTTCGGCAATTTTCTTTGTATTTATAATAACATAATCGTATATTTTTTCAATAAATAAACAGTAAATTTTTTGCACGAAAAATTCATTGTTTTTTTATATAAAATGTGAGTTCGAAACCATCCTCACATAAAACAAAACTATGGAGTGATCAAAAATGAAAAACAAAAGAAAAACCACGAACCTTGCAATTGCGGCAATAATTGCAGCGCTTTATGTAGTGCTAACCTACCTTGCATCCGCTTTGGGACTTGCAAGTTATGCCATTCAGGTACGCTTCTCCGAAGCCCTGACAATTTTGCCCATCTTTACCCCCGCGGCAATACCGGGACTTTTTGTGGGTTGCGTTCTCGCTAATCTGCTTACAGGGTGCGCCCTTTGGGACATTGTTTTCGGAAGTCTTGCAACCCTTTTAGGCGCAATCGGCACATACCTTTTGAGGAAGCACAAGGTTGCCGCCCTGTTCCCCCCCATTGTTGCAAACA
Organism: Acutalibacteraceae bacterium; assembly: GCA_051892415.1. Lineage (GTDB taxonomy): Bacteria > Bacillota > Clostridia > Oscillospirales > Acutalibacteraceae > DTU089. Next base: position 128,246 of record JBJFGF010000020.1, read on the forward strand.
CCCTTATTGTTCCTCCTATTCTTTTATATGTTTACAGTTTAGAGGGTACTTATTTGTTTTTCACGCTTACCGTTTGCTTGGGAGAAATCGTCTCTTGCGGAATTCTCGGAACGATTTTGAGAAAAAGTCTTGAAAAAAGCAAATTATTTGACAGATTAAAATAAATCTTTATTTGGGGTTTATTTTTCATTTTTATTGGAGTATAATTTTAATAGTAAAATCAATCCTATTTGAAAGGATTTTAAACATGCTGATTGATGAAGTTATAAAAACTGCAAAAAGAATACATTTTATCGGTATAGGGGGCAGCGGAATGTGTCCCCTTGCAGAGATTTTACATTCACAGGGGCATTTTCTTACAGGCTCCGATAACAATGAATCCGATACTTTAAAACGTATTCGTGCTTTAGGTATACCCGTTACAATGGGGCAAAAGGCAGAAAATGTCGAGGGAGCGGATATGGTTGTTTATACTGCCGCTCTTCTTCCCGATAATCCCGAACTTGTTGCCGCTAAGGAAAGCGGCATACCCACGTTTGAACGCAGTAAGCTTTTCGGATATTTCACAAGAAAATATGACAACTGCATAGGTGTTTGCGGAACTCACGGCAAAACAACCGTAACCTCAATGCTTACTCATATTTTAATAGACAACAATTTTGACCCCTCTGCAGTTATCGGCGGTAAGTTACCTCTTACGGGTACAAACGGCAGAGTGGGAAAAAGTGATATCCTCGTTTGTGAGGCTTGTGAATACAAGGACACATTCCTTGACCTTACACCCGATATCAGTGTAATTCTCAATGTTGACAGAGACCACATGGAGTATTTCAAAACTCTTGAAAATCTCGAAGCATCTTTCAGAAAATTTGCAGATATGTCAACAAAGGCGGTTATTTATAACGGCGATGACAAAAACACACTTGACAGTATCGAGGGAATCAGTCAAGGAAAAACAATGATTTCCTTCGGTAAAAACGACAACTGTAATTATGTTGCCAAAAATATCGGCTTTAACAACGGTGCTTTCCCCTACTATGACCTCTACATTGACGGAGAATATCAATGCAAGATTGAATTAAGTATTCCCGGAGAACATAATGTTCTCAACTCTCTTGCGGCAATCGCCTCGGCAATGTACTGCGGTGCATCCGTTGAGCAATGCAAGAACAGTATTCTCACTTTTAAGGGCGCGGGAAGACGTTTTGAGTTCTTAGGCACCTACAACGGCGCCGATATCGTTGATGATTATGCCCACCACCCTGCCGAACTTGAGGTTACCCTCACCGCCGCGAAAAAAATGGATTACAAACGGGTTTGGGCAGTTTTTCAACCATTCACATTCAGCCGTACAAAAATGCACTTAAACGCCTTTGCAAATGCACTTTCCATTGCGGATGAGGTTGTTCTCACGGAAATTATGGGTTCACGCGAGATTAACACATACGGCATTACAACCCAGGATTTAGCAGATGAAATTGACGGTTCCGTTTGGTTCGATACATTTCCAAAGGTTGCCGAGTATTTAAAAGAAAACATAGGAGACGGCGATTTAGTTCTTACACTCGGATGCGGTGATGTTTACAAAATCGCAAAACTTATATTAGATAAAGAATAATTAAAAAATAAAACGGATTGTAAATTCTCTTTTTTACAATCCGTTTTATTTTCACATCAAAAGCGCCCAACCTTTTACGGTCGGGCGCTTTACTGAAAACATTAAACTAATTCAAGAATGCACATCTCTGCTGCGTCGCCGCGGCGAGTTTCAGTCTTAATTATACGGCAGTAACCGCCGTTAACATCCTTGTACTTGGGAGCGATCTCGTCAAAAAGTTTTTTAACGACATCTTCCTTAGTAATATATGCCATAGCCTGTCTCTTATTGTGGAGACTGTCAACCTTAGCGAGTGTGATCATTTTTTCAGCCATTGCACGAACTTCTTTAGCTCTTGTAACAGTTGTTGTCATCTTACCGTTTTCAAGCAAAGATGTTACCATGTTACGAAGCATAGCATTACGGTGATCACTTGCTCTACCGAGTTTTCTGGTTCCGGGCATCTAAATCACTCCTTTGTAGAAAATACGAATTTATTATTCGTCTTCATCACGAAGAGAAAGGTCAAGAGAAGCCAACTTGGCAACAACCTCATCAAGAGATTTTCTGCCGAGGTTTCTAACCTTCATCATATCGTCTTCGGTTTTATTGATTAAATCTTCAACAGTATTGATACCGGCTCTCTTGAGGCAGTTAAATGAACGAACTGAAAGGTCAAGTTCCTCAATAGTCATTTCAAGAACCTTGCCGATGGAAGTTTCGTCTTTAACAACCATAATCTCTGTCTGTGAAACCTCGTCTGAAAGTTCAACAAAGAGATTGAGATGCTCAGTAAGGATTTTTGCGGCAAACGAAACGGCTTCCTTAGCGGAAATTGTTCCGTCAGTCCAAACATCGATAGTGAGCTTGTCATAGTCGGTAATCTGACCTACACGAGTGTTGTCAACTGTGTAGTTCACCTTTAAAACGGGTGTGTATATTGAGTCGATTGCTATTACGCCGATTGTAGGCTCGAGAATCTGTTTGTTTCTGTCTGAAGAAACATAACCTCTGCCTCTGTCAGCGGTAAGTTCCATTGTAACATGTGCATCTTCATCAAGTGTTGCAATGTGATGGTCGGGGTTGAGAATTTCAACCTCTGAATCAGCCTTAATATCACCCGCGGTGATTTCACCGGAGCCGTTTGCCTCAATATACATAATCTTGGGTCCGTCTCCGTGTATTTTGAGAATAACGCCCTTAAGGTTAAGAACAATCTCAGTTACATCCTCTTTTACGTTCGGGATCGTTGAGAATTCGTGAAGAACATTATCAATCTTTACAGAAGTAATTGCATAACCGGGAAGTGAAGAAAGAAGAACTCTTCTAAGGCTGTTTCCGAGTGTTGTACCGAAACCTCTTTCAAGGGGTTCAACAACAAACGTACCGAAAGCCGAATCTTCAACTGAGCCGGTAAATTTCACTTCAGGTTTCTCAATACCAATCATACCAAACCCTCCTTAAAAATTACACAGATTGTGTGCGTTTTTTGTTTAGCCTTTATAGGCTCGAGGCTAAAGAGCATTATTTCGAATAGAACTCGACGATAAGATGCTCCGCAACAGGAGCTTCAATCTGATCTCTTTCGGGAAGGTTAACAACCTTACCTGTAAGAGCGTCGCGATTTATATCGAGCCATGTGGGAACCGGACGGCTTCCGTTAGCTTCGATAATATTCTTAAATGCGTCGGTCTGCGCTGATTTCTCCTTAATGGAAACTACGTCTCCGGCCTTGCAAAGGTAGGAAGGAATATCAACTTTTTTGCCGTTAACACAGAAATGACCGTGTGTAACAAGCTGTCTGCCTTCTGCACGGGAATCTGCCCATCCGAGAAGGTAAACTATATTGTCCAAACGGCTTTCGCAGAGTTTAAGAAGGTTTTCACCTGCTTGACCCGGCATTTTTTCAGCCATAAGGAAATATTTGTGGAACTGTCCCTCAAGAACACCGTAATAACGTCTTGCTTTCTGTTTCTCACGAAGCTGCATTCCGTATTCAGATGTCTTTTTACGTCCCTGACCGTGCTGACCGGGAGCATAGGAACGGCGCTCAATAGCGCATTTATTGGTATAGCATCTGCCACCCTTTAAAAAGAGTTTTTGACCCTCGCGGCGGCAAAGCTTACATACCGCACCGGTATATCTTGCCATAATTCGTTTCCTCCTATATTGTTATACACGTCTTCTTTTAGGCGGACGGCATCCGTTGTGAGGAATGGGAGTTACATCCTTGATGAGCGTAACATCAAGACCTGCAACCTGCAATGCTCTGATTGCAGCTTCTCTTCCTGAACCGGGACCTTTAACATAAACTTCAACAGTTTTCATACCGTGCTCAATAGCAACCTTTGCTGCTGTTTCAGCAGCTGTCTGTGCTGCGAAGGGAGTGGACTTACGAGAACCTCTGAAGCCCATTTCTCCGGCACTTGCCCATGAAACTGCGTTACCTTGAGTATCAGTAATAGTAACAATAGTGTTATTGAAGGTGGATTGGATATGAGCCGCACCGCGTTCAATATTTTTACGTTCACGACGCTTGCGTGTTCCGGCGCCTTTTTTGCCGGTAGCTTTTGTAGCCATTCTAATACCTCCTTGGACTTATTTCTTCTTGTTAGCTATTGTCTTCTTGGGACCTTTACGAGTACGAGCGTTTGTCTTTGAACGCTGACCTCTTACGGGAAGACCTTTACGATGGCGAACGCCACGATAGCAACCGATTTCTACAAGTCTCTTGATATCGAAAGCTGTTTCACGACGAAGGTCACCTTCAACCTTAACATTGTGATCAATGTACTCACGTAATTTTGCAACATCGTCTTCAGTAAGATCCTTAACTCTTGTGTCAGGATTTACGCCTGTTGCAGCAATGATTTCGCTGGCAGTTTTACGGCCGATACCAAAAATATAGGTAAGACCGATTTCTACTCTCTTATCTCTTGGTAAATCAACACCTGAAATACGAGCCATTTGTCAGTTGCACCTCCAAATATGGTTTCCGCGTCGGGCTTAGCCCTGGCGCTGTTTGTGCTTAGGGTTCTCACAGATTACCATGACTTTACCCTTGCGTTTGATTACTTTGCATTTTTCGCAAATTTTCTTGACAGAAGGTCTGACTTTCATTAGAATACCTCCTAAAATTCAGCTTTTGCCTTTTTCTTACTTTGAACGCCATGTGATTCGTCCACGTGTAAGGTCGTATGGCGACATTTCTACTGTAACCTTATCACCCGGAAGGATACGAATGTAATTCATTCTGAGTTTTCCGGAAATGTGGGCTAGAATTTTGTGACCGTTTTCAAGCTCAACCTGGAATGTTGTGTTAGGTAACGCTTCCAAGACAGTGCCTTCAACCTCGATCATATCGTCTTTAGACATAACAACTACCTCCTGATTTCCTGATATTGTGTTTTCATTCTGTTTAAGTTATATCTTTGTCATTATTAACGGTCCGCTGCTTGTTATTGCAATTGTGTGCTCATAGTGTGCGGACAGCTTGCCGTCGGTTGTTTTTACCGTCCAGCCGTTAGACAATGTTTTAACAGATGCCTTACCCTCATTTATCATGGGTTCAATGGCAATTGTCATGCCGGGTACCAAACGAACACCTCTTCCGATAGTGCCATAGTTCGGAACCGCGGGGTCTTCATGGAGCGCAGAACCAACTCCGTGCCCCGTGTATTCTTTAACAACACCATAGCCTCGCGCTTCGCAGTAACTTTGAATTGCGAAACCTACATCACCGAGTCTGCCGCCCGGAACTGCCTTTCTGATGCCTTCGTAAAGGCTCTGTTCGGTAGTTTCCATCAGCCGCTTCGCTTCTGCGGAAATATCTCCACAGGCGAAAGTGGCGGCATTATCTCCGGTATAACCGTTGATACAGGCTCCGAGGTCGATACTTACTATGTCGCCTGCCCGTACGATGCGGTGTTTATCTGGAATACCGTGAATAACCTCATCATTTATGGAAATGCATGCTGTAGCAGGAAAGCCGTTATAGTTAAGGAAAGTGGGTATTGCACCCTTGCTTTCTATATACTTTCTGGCAACTTTGTCAATCTCCCAGGTTGAAACACCCGGTTCAACTGCCTCACCCGCTACCTTTAGTGCTTCTGCGGAAATTCTGCAAGCTTCAAGCATTTGCCTGATTTCCTTTTCGCTTTTAAGCACAATCATGCTTAATCCTCCAACACCTTAAGGATTGCAGCAGTAATCTCCGTAATGGGAGCTGTGCCTTCTACGCTGCGGAGTTTTCCGCATTTTGCGTAATAATCCTTTAACGGTTCGGTCTGTTCATGGTAAACATTAAGTCTGTCAAGAACTGTTTCGGGAGCGTCATCTTTACGGATTTGAAGTTCGCCGCCGCAGTTATCGCAAACGCCGTCAACCTTCGGTTTCTTGTTTTCGATGTGATAAGAAGAACCGCAAGCCTTACAAACACGTCTGCCGGACATTCTGTTTACAATGTTTTCATCGGGAACATCAATATCAACAACTTTGTCAATAATAATTCCCATATTATCAAGAGCCTCGGCTTGAGGAATTGTTCTGGGAAATCCGTCAAGGATGAATCCGTTGTTGCAATCCTCATTTGCCAGCCTCTCCTTGATGATGCCGATTACGACATCATCAGGAACAAGCTTACCGGCTTCAATGAACGATTTTGCTTTGATTCCCATTTCAGTTCCGTTAGCAAGTGCCTCACGTATGATATTGCCTGTGGAAATTGTGGGAATATTGAGCTTTGCTGCGATAATCTCTGCCTGGGTGCCTTTTCCCGCGCCGGGAGCACCGAGAAATATAAGTTTCATTACATTTCCTCCTCATCAATCAAGGAAGCCTTTGTAATGGCGGAGCATCATCTGGCTTTCAAGCTGTTTTACAGTCTCGAGTGCAACACCAACCATAATGATAATTGATGTACCGCCCAGTGAAATGTTCATCGGTGAACCTATGAGAGTTGTTATCTGTGAGAATACTGTGGGGAACAAAGCAACTACGCTGAGAAGCAATGCGCCGAGAAGTATAATTCTTGAGATTATTTTCTCAATATAGTGAGCGGTGGGCTTACCGGGTCTGATACCGGGAATCGTACCGCTGTTATTACGGATGTTGTTAGCCATTTCAGTGGGATTATACTGTATTGCTGCATAGAAATAAGCAAAAAAGATTATCATAAGGAAGTAGAGAACACCGTAAACCACGCTTGTGGATTCAAACCAACCAAAGAATGTATCCCATACTCCGCCCTCTTTAATCTTGTTAGCCACGAAAAGTTCAATCGTGGGAGGAAGAGAAAGAATTGAGCTTGCAAAGATAACGGGCATAACGCCGCTCATATTAACCTTGATCGGAATATGTGTGCTCTGACCGCCGTACATTTTACGGCCTACAACTCTCTTAGCATACTGAACGGGAATTCTGCGCTCTGCGTTGTCCATCCATACGATGTAAGCAATCATAAGAAGATAGCAAACTACTACGAAGGGAGCAAGGAAGTAATAGATACCGCCCCTTGTGAAGTAACCCTCTGCACCTTCGGATGTACCAAAGAGCATTGTTGCTTCTGTAGGAATACGTGAAATGATACCTGCAAAAAGGATTATTGAAATACCGTTGCCGATACCCTTATCGTTAATTTGTTCGCCAAGCCACATAACAAGTGTAGTACCCGATGTGAGAACAAGAATAACTACTATTGCTTCAAACACTTTTGCAAATCCGTCACCTGTGTAAAGGAGATAATCCTTTGCATTAAGGTAAATGAAGTATGCAATACTCTGGAGAAGTCCGAGAGCAAGAGTCATATAACGGGTAATGGAAGCAATTTTCTTTCTTCCTTCTTCACCCTCTTTTGAAAGTCTTTCAAGAGCGGGAATTGCTACTGTCAACAACTGAATAATAATCGAACTGTTGATGTAGGGTGTGATGGAAAGGGCAAAAATTGTACCGTAGTTGAACGCATCACCTGTCATCATACTTAAATAGCTGAGGAAGGTTGTACCATCCGTACCGCCCAAAAGTCCGCCTTCGATGATATCAACGAAGGGAACTGGGATGTTAGCACCTATTCTGAATATAACAATGATGAATGCTGTAAAGAGAATCTTCTTTCTTAAATCGGGGATTTTCCATGCATTAGCCAATGTCTGAAACATGTTAAATCACCTCTGCCTTTCCTCCGGCAGCTTCAATTTTTGCCTTAGCTGCATCAGAATAAGCATTAACCTTAACGGTGAATTTCTTTGTGATGTCGCCGTGGGCGAGCACCTTAACACCGTCAAGTGTTTTATTAACAAGACCTGCGGATTTGAGAGCATCAATATCAATAACTGCTCCGTCCTCAAATCTGTCCTCAAGAGCTGCTACGTTAACGATAGCGAACTCTTTACCGAAAATATTAACGAAACCTCTTTTGGGGAGACGTCTCTGCAAAGGCATCTGGCCGCCTTCAAAACCAATTCGCATACCGCGACCGGCACGTGCCTTTTGACCTTTGTGACCCTTACCGGCTGTTTTACCCTGGCCTGAACCGGGACCTCTGCCGATACGCTTTACTTCTTTCTTGGAACCGGCTGCGGGTGAAAGCTCGTGAAGCTTCATATTCTGCACCTCCTTGCTTATTCTTCAGTAGCCTCAATGAGATGGGCGATTTTCTTGATTTTGCCTTTAGTCTGGGGATTATCGGGCTGTACGGATGTATCGCCGATTTTACGAAGACCTAACGCGTGGGCGGTGGCAATTTGATCTTTCTTTGAACCGATAAGGCTCTTTACGAGCTTAACTTTAATGTTAGCCATTGTTTACCACCCTCCTTAGTCTTTAAAATGTTTAACGGATTTGCCCCGAATGTTAGCAACTTCTTCAACATTGCGGAGTTTCATAAGTCCGTCCATAGTAGCTCTTACTACGTTGCAGGGATTATTGGAACGAAGTGATTTACCACGAATGTCCTTAATACCAACTGTCTCAACAACCGCACGAACGGGGCCGCCGGCGATAACGCCTGTACCGGGTGCTGCGGGCTTGAGAAGTACTTCACCTGCACCGAATTTACCGATAATCTCGTGGGGAATGGTTGTTCCTTTAAGAGCAACCTTTACAAGATTTTTCTTTGCATCCTCGATACCTTTACGAATAGCATCGGGAACTTCGTTTGACTTACCTAAGCCAAAACCTACTGTGCCTTCACCGTCACCTACAACAACAAGAGCAGAGAACTTCATAATTCTACCACCCTTAACCGTCTTTGATACGCGGTTAATAGCAACAACTCTTTCCTGGAGTTCAGAGTCTTTGCGAGCTGCATCGAATTTAGCCAAAGTTAATTCCTCCCTTTCTTAGAAGTTGAGGCCGCCCTCGCGGGCGCCTTCGGCCAAGCTCTCTACACGGCCGTGATAAATGTAACCGCCGCGGTCGAAAACAACATCTTTAATGTCCTTTGCCGCTGCACGCTCTGCTAATAACTTACCTACTTTGAAGGCTGCGTCTTTGTTTCCGCCGTAATCCTTGAAGTCCTTTTCAACAGTTGATGCTGAAACGAGTGTTACACCGTTAACGTCATCAATCAACTGAGCATAGATATGCTGAAGAGAACGGAATACATCGAGACGGGGGCACTCAGCAGTGCCGCTGATTTTGCCACGTACTCTTTTATGACGCTGAACCCTTGCTTTATTAGTGTTCGGTCTTTGTACCATTATTTCTTCACCTCTTTTTAGAATTCAGGGATTATTTACCCTTACCTGCCTTACCTTCCTTACGACGGATAACTTCATCAACGTACTTGATACCTTTACCCTTGTAAGGTTCCGGAGGTCTCTTACCTCTGACTTCTGCTGCAAACTGACCAACCTTTTGCTTGTCAGGACCGGAAATAATGATTTTATTGGGAGCAGGAACCTCAACTGTAATGCCCTCTTCTTCGGACATTATAACATCGTGAGAATAACCGATGTTAAGTACAAGGTTCTTACCCTGTTTCGCTGCACGGTAACCGATACCGTTGATTTCAAGTTCTTTCTTGAAACCTTCGCTTACACCCTGTACCATATTGGCAATGAGTGTACGGGTAAGACCGTGAAGTGCACGATTTTCTTTCAAATCGTTGGGACGTGTAACTGTAATCACGCCATTGTCAAGAGCGACTGTAATGTTGCTGCTGACTGTTCTGGTAAGAGTGCCCTTGGGGCCCTTTACGGTAACAGTGCTGCCGTCAATCTTGACATCTACGCCCGCAGGAACTGCAATGGGCATTCTGCCTATACGAGACATAGTACTGTACCTCCTTACCAAATGTATGCAAGAACTTCGCCGCCAACGTTAGCTTTGCGAGCGTCCTTATCTGTCATAATACCCTTTGATGTTGAAAGGATAACGATACCGAGGCCGTTCTGAACCTTGGGCATATCCTCACAATTTGAGTATCTGCGGAGTCCGGGTTTAGAAACTCTGCGAAGTCCTGTAATAACCTGAGACTTGTTGGGGCCATACTTGAGAGCTATCTCAATAATACCCTGTTTGCCGTCTTCGATTACTTTAAAACTTTTAATATAACCCTCATCTACAAGAATCTGAGCAATTGATTTCTTGATGTTAGATGCCGGGATCTGCACCGTATCGTGCTTTGCTGAATTAGCATTACGGATTCTTGTAAGCATATCAGCAATTGAATCAGTAATCTGCATGCCGTGTTTCCTCCTTTATCAATCGCTCTTACCAGCTTGCCTTCTTAACGCCGGGGATCTGACCTGCATGAGCAAGTTCCCTGAAGCAGATACGGCAAACACCGTATTTGCGAAGGTAAGCGTGGGGTCTGCCACAGATTTTGCATCTGTTGTACTGTCTTGTGGAATATTTAGCAGGTCTTGCCTGCTTAACTTTCATAGATGTCTTAGCCACGATAACCCTCCTTATTTAGCAAACGGAGCGCCGAGAAGTGTAAGCAACTCACGGCCTTCTTCGTCTGTGTCAGCGGTTGTGATAAAACTGATATCCATACCGCGAACTTTGTCGATTTTGTCGTACTCTATTTCGGGGAAAATAAGTTGTTCCTTGATACCGATGGAATAGTTTCCTCTGCCATCAAATGAATTGGGATTGATACCTCTGAAGTCTCTAACTCTGGGGAGAGCGAGATTGAAGAATCTGTCAAGGAATTCATACATACGGTCACCGCGAAGAGTAACCTTTGCGCCGATGTCCATACCCTCACGAAGTTTGAAGTTAGCAACGGATTTTCTTGCTTTACAAACTACGGGAGTCTGACCGGTGATCTGCTTGAGATCGTTGATGATTGCATCGAGAGCCTTGGAGTTATCCTTAATTTCTCCGGATGTAACGCTTACAACGATTTTATCAAGTTTGGGAACCTGCATGACGCTCTTGTAACCGAACTTCTTCATAAGCTGAGGAGTAATTTCGGAAATATAAAACTCTTTAAGTCTTGCTGCCATTGTAAGTCCCTCCCTTATTCAAACTTTGCGCCGCATTTTTTGCAAACGCGCTTTTTATCTTTGCCTGTACCCTCATTGCCAACTCTTGTGGCTACGCCGCATTTGGGGCAAATAAGCTGTACTTTGTCCGCATAGAGAGCGCTTTCAGCCTTTATGATGCCGCCTGCTTCGCCCATCTTGCGGGGTTTAACGTGTTTGGAAACGATGTTAACGCCTTCAACGATAACCTTGCCTTCTGAGGGAGATACCTGAAGTACCTTGCCTTTTTTGCCGCGGTCTTTACCCTGAATAACGATGACCTCGTCGCCTGTTTTGACATGAACTTTACTCATCTGTCGTACCTCCCATTAAAGTACTTCCGGAGCAAGAGAGAGAATCTTGAGATATTCTTTCTCACGAAGTTCTCTTGCTACGGGTCCGAAAATACGGGTACCCTTCGGGTTTTTGTCTTCTTTGATTATAACAGCTGCATTTTCGTCGAAACGGATGTAAGTACCATCGTCACGGCGAACACCGCTTGCTGAACGAACAACAACGGCTTTTACAACTTCACCTTTTTTTACAACGCCACCGGGTGCTGCTTTCTTGACAGAAGCCACGATAACATCACCGATATTGGCATACCTCTTACCGGAACCGCCTAAAACGCGGATGCACATAATTTCTTTTGCGCCCGTGTTGTCGGCTACCTTGAGGTAACTCTGTTGCTGTATCACAGTGTGTGCCTCCTTTTAAGCTACTAAATTATTTAGCCTTTTCAATTATTTCACATACACGCCATCTCTTATCTTTTGAAAGAGGACGGGTTTCCATAATCATTACACGGTCGCCGATACCGCACTGGTTTGTCTCATCGTGAGCCTTAACCTTGAGTGTGCGATTGACAATTTTACCATAAAGCGGATGCTTTACTCTGTCCTTAATGGATACGACTACTGTCTTGTCCATCTTATCGCTTGTAACGATGCCGACACGAGTTTTTCTTAAATTTCTTTCACTCATTTAATTGCCCTCCGTGATTAAGAATTTTTGCCGTTGAGCTGCATATCGCGGATTACTGTCATAACACGTGCGATATCTTTTTTAACAGCACTGATTCTCATTGGGTTGTCAAGCTGATTGATGGCTTGTTGGAAGCGGAGGTTAAAGAGTTCTTTCTTCAATTCAAGGAGCTTAGCATCCAACTCCGCCTGAGAGAGAGTTCTTAATTCACTTGCTTTCATTCTGCCTCACCATCCTGTTCTGCCTTAGTAACAAACTTGCATTTGATGGGAAGTTTGTTAGCTGCAAGACGCATAGCCTCACGAGCAACATCTTCCGGAACACCTGCAATTTCAAACATAACTCTGCCGGGTTTTACCACAGCTACCCAATACTCGGGCGAACCTTTACCGGAACCCATTCGGGTTTCAGCCGGTTTTTCTGTAATCGGCTTATCCGGAAAGATTTTAATCCAAACTTTACCGCCACGCTTGATATATCTTGTCATAGCAATACGGGCTGCTTCAATCTGGTTAGAAGTGATCCATGCGGGTTCGAGAGCCTGAAGACCGAAATCACCGTAGTTAACCTTGTTACCTCTGTGTGCAACGCCTTTAAGACGGCCTCTCTGAACTCTGCGGTATTTAACTCTTTTAGGTAATAACATTACTTGGCTCCTCCTTCCCTTTTGGCTTTGCGGGACTCGTGGAGAACTTCGCCTTTGTAAATCCAAATCTTAACACCGATACGACCGTATGTTGTTTTTGCTTCTGCAAAACCGTAGTCAATGTCGGCACGAATTGTCTGAAGCGGAATTGTTCCCTCGTGGTACTGCTCTGTACGAGCGATTTCGGCACCGCCGAGTCTGCCGGAAACCTGAGCTTTAATACCCTTTGCGCCTGCTTTCATTGTGCGTCCGATAGACTGCTTAAGAGCACGACGGAAAGATACACGCTTCTCAAGCTGAGCTGCAATGCCTTCTGCAACGAGCTGAGCGTTGAGGTCGGGCTGCTTGATTTCGGTGATGTTGATGAATACATCCTTGTCACCGCCAAGCATTTTCTTAACTGTTTCTTTAAGTTTTTCGATTTCTGCACCGCCGCGGCCGATTACGATACCGGGTTTCGCACAGAAAATGTTGATGCGGATTCTCTTAGGATCACGCTCGATTTCAACCTTAGGAACTCCTGCGGGAGCAAGAAGTTCAAGAAGGAATTCACGAATCTTGTTGTCTTCAACAAGAATATCACCGAACTCACCCTTCTTTGCAAACCAGCGAGATTCCCAATCTTTGATAACGCCTATTCTTAATCCGGTAGGATTGATTTTCTGGCCCATTATATTTCCTCCTCTCGCTTATTCTGCATCCTTGAGTACAAGGGTGATATGTGATGTCTTTTTGTTGATTCTGTTAGCGCTGCCTCTTGCACGGGGTCTGATTCTCTTGAGAGTGGGACCCTGGCAAACCCAGCACTGTGAAACGTAAAGTGAACTTACGTCCATATTTTTGTTTTCCGCATTTGCGATTGCGGATTTAAGAAGCTTCTCAAGCGGCTCACAAGCGGCCTTCGGTGTGTGCTTGAGAATTGCCATTGCTTCATCTGCAGGCTTATTGCGAATAAGGTCGAGAACTATCTGAACCTTACGGGGAGCTATTCTTATATAAGTAGCTTTTGCTGTTGCCTCCATTATTAACACACTCCTTTCGACCTATTATTTACCGTTATTTGAAGTCTTTGATCCCGCATGACCTTTGAAGGTTCTTGTGGGAGCAAATTCACCGAGTTTGTGACCGATCATGTCCTCGGTAACATATACCGGAACATGTTTGCGGCCGTCATGAACTGCAAAAGTGTGACCAACGAAATCGGGGAAGATTGTTGAACTTCTGCTCCATGTTTTGAGAACGATTTTTTCGCCGTTTTCATTCATTTTCTGAACTCTTTCGAGGAGCTTGGGCTGAACGAAAGGTCCTTTTTTAATGCTTCTGCTCATTAGTAATGCTCCTTTCCGGCTTATTTGCCGTTACGACGCTTCACGATAAGCTTATCGGAGCGGTTCTTCTTAGCTCTTGTCTTATAACCGAGAGCGGGTTTACCCCAAGGAGTAACAGGACCGGGACGACCGATGGGTGATTTACCTTCACCACCACCGTGGGGGTGGTCATTGGGGTTCATTACAGAACCGCGAACTGTGGGACGAATACCCATGTGACGTGTACGTCCTGCCTTACCGATTTTAACGTTTTCATGATCAAGGTTACCAACCTGACCAACAGTAGCCATGCACTGTACGGGAACGTTACGAAGTTCACCGGAGGGAAGTCTCAGAAGAGCGTAAACGCCTTCTTTAGCCATAAGCTGTGCAGCGTTACCTGCTGCTCTTGCAAGCTGGCCGCCCTTGCCGGGATAAAGTTCTACGTTGTGAACGAATGTACCAACAGGGATATTTGTAAGCGGAAGTGCGTTACCGGGCTTAATATCCGCTGTGGGACCTGCAACAACTGTATCGCCTACCTTAAGACCAACGGGAGCAAGGATGTATGCTTTCTCGCCGTCTGCGTACTCAATGAGAGCGATGTGAGCTGAACGGTTGGGATCGTATTCAAGAGTTTTAACAGTTGCCTTTACGTCAAACTTTGTTCTCTTGAAGTCGATTACTCTGTACTTTTTACGGTTTCCGCCGCCGCGATGACGAACGGTGATTCTGCCGTAGCTGTTACGACCTGAATTTTTCTTAAGAGGCTTTAAAAGACTCTTTTCAGGAGCAACCTTTGAAAGTTCGGAGTAATCTGTTACCGACATATTACGTCTTGCGTTTGTAGTCGGTTTAAAAACTTTTATAGACATTTTATTCACACTCCTATAATGGTTTTGCGGAGAATGTCAACTCCATACTATACCATACGGGTATAATTTATAACAGTTTTAATTCAGATTACATAATACCGTCAAAGAATTCAATAGTTTTTGAATCTTCTGTAAGAGTTACGATAGCTTTCTTCCAAGATGCTTTATAGCCCTCGAATCTGCCGTATCTTCTCATCTTACCGCTAACGGTGATTGTATTTACCTTTGCAACCTTAACGCCGAAAAGTTCCTCAACTGCTTTTGCAATTTCAACCTTGTTAGCGTCTGTTGCAACCTTAAAGGTGTATTTTTTGGAAGCTACACCCATCATTGATGCTTCTGTGATGATGGGCTTAATGATAATGTCCTGTGCAAGTTTCATTATGCATATACCTCCTCAATTTTTGTAACGGAATCCTTGAGAACTACGAGAGAGTCGCAGTTAAGGATGTCATATACATTAAGAGTATTAACGGTTGAAACCTTAGCACCCTCAATGTTTCTGATGCTCTTGTAGATAACTTCGTTGTTTTCGGGAAGAACTACGAGAACTTTCTTGCCGGCTTTAATAGCTGCAAGCATATTTGCCATTTCTTTTGTTTTGATTGCATCAAGTTTGATGGAATCAAGAACGATCATTTCATCAGCAGCAACTTTGGAAGAAAGAGCGGACTTCATAGCAAGTCTTCTGACTTTCTTGTTGATGGAGATGCCGTATGTGCGAGGCTTGGGACCGAGAGCAATACCGCCGTGATACCACTGGGGAGCTCTTGTTGAACCCTGTCTTGCACGACCTGTTCCTTTCTGACGCCACGGTTTCTTACCGCCGCCGCTTACTTCGGAACGAGTTTTTGTGGACTGAGTGCCCTGACGCTGATTTGCTAAGTAACCAACTACAACCAGGTGCATAGCGGACATATTGGGCTCGATAGCGAAGATAGAATCGTTAAGCTCGATGCTGCCTGCTTTTTTACCTGTCATATCAAGTACTGATAATTTACTCATCTGTTACACTCCTTCCTTAAGCTTTCTTAACGCTGTCAGCAATAACAACTATGCCGCCTTTGGGACCCGGAACAGAGCCTTTAATAGCGATGAGGTTGTTTTCGCTGTCAACCTTAACTACTGTGAGATTCTGAACAGTTACACGCTCTGTACCGAGGTGACCTGCCATTTTTTTGCCTTTGTAAACGCGAGAAGGTGTTGAACAAGCACCAAGTGAACCTGCGTGTCTGCCAACGGGACCTGTACCATGGGACTCTCTGAGTCTTGCAAAGTTCCAACGTTTGATAGCGCCTGCAGTTCCTTTACCTTTGCTGGTACCGACTACATCAACGAAATCGCCTGCGGCAAAAATGTCTGCCTTGAGAATGTCGCCGACGTTTACTGCAGAAGTGTCATCAAGTCTGAACTCTTTGAGAACCTTCTTGGGAGCAACGTCCGCTTTTTTAAAGTGACCGCCCATGGGCTTGTTCACCTTGTTAGCCTTAGCATCGCCGTAGCCAACCTGAACAGCTTCATAGCCGTCGTTTTCCGTTGTCTTTTTCTGGACAACTGCGCAAGGACCGGCTTCGATTACTGTAACGGGAATCATATTACCCTTTTCATCGAAGATCTGTGTCATGCCGATCTTTTTTCCGATAAGACCTTTTTTCATTTTGTTTTCCTCCTTCAGATTATTGGTTGAGTTTCCTCAACATGACCTGTGACCTATATATATAATAGGTATATTCAAAATCAAACTTTATATCGGATTAAAGTTTGATCTCAAAATCAACACCTGCAGGGAGCTCAAGACCTGTAAGAGCCTCAACAGTTTTGTTTGAGGGTCTGAGAATGTCAATGAGTCTCTTGTGAGTGTGCTGTTCGAACTGTTCACGAGAATCTTTGTACTTGTGAACTGCACGGAGCACTGTGATAACCTCTTTTTCCGTGGGGAGCGGAATGGGACCGGAAACCTGAGCGCCTGTACGCTTTGCTGTTTCAACGATCTTTTCTGCTGCTTTGTCAACGAGGTTATGATCGTAACCTTTGAGTCTGATTCTGATTTTTTCCTTAACTGCCATTTTTAACGCCTCCTAAAATTATTGGCGGGCTACGTAAGTTTCAACAACTCACCCGGGCTTATCGCCCATTCCGTTTAAAAACCGGAATGAACATTCCGGGATGAACTTACGCTCCGAAACAGACTCGTAGCCACAGTTAAGGACGGCACACGTGTTTGTATTCGGTATTTAATCGCCCGGTTTAAAATCGGACATACTCGGCGGAAATTCCCTGCCTCAGAGGGCAGCCACCTCCCGCGTCATCGCATATCTGCTCGCATCAGGGCATAAAAAGATAGGGACACGCCCTTCGCGCGCCCTATCATAATAACACAACACTTTCAATATTGCAAGTGTTTTTTGGTATTTTTTTAAGAATTTTTAAAAGTTTTTTTGGTACTATATAACAACTGTTTTTCCATAATATTTCGTCTGTTATTCAACTCCCGTAAAATAATCCGGATATTGCGGCATAACTATAGTTTTTATCATATTAAAACAGAGTGTGCCTTCTGCGTAAGAAACTCCCTCATTCCCCGTTGTCTTTCCGGTTGCAACGGAGATATTCTTGTTTTTATCAATCCGATAAACCTTGCTGAGGGTATCGGGGCTTTTAATAACATTGCCGTCCTCATCCCTCTTGCCGTTGAACTCAAGAACAAAGTTGTTGCCCGTATCAGGCACCGAATAGATTGCCACTAAAAGCTCAGTATCAACATTATATTTCTCTGCGACAAGTTTTATGTACTTGTTGTTATGGTGATCGGAAAGTTGATTTTCACCGTTTTTGGAAAGATTTTCATATTCTTCTATGGGGTCGTAGCCGGTATTCTTTTTGGTTGTTGCTTGCGTAGCCTTATTGCCTGCTTCAACACTATTCACATTGATATTGTTGTTCGAGGTAAGATTTTTCTCCCCGCTTTCCTCGCTCTGTGCATCATCCAAACCGAAATAATTGTTGTTGCTATCCTCCTTAGTTGTACTCTGAACACCTGATAGGGTGTACAAAGTAGTATCATCGTTTTTGTCATTACCGTCTCCGTCTTTCAAAACGCCTACAATAGCAACAGTAAGCACAATAACGCCCAAAAGTATGGCAATCGCAAGTGCTATAACAACACCCAAACCCTTTTTACTTGATTTCTGTTCCATGAAATATACCTCACAACTGTTTTTGTGTTTCTATATACATTACACCGATACGCAAATGTTGAAATAGAATTTCCGATGCTCCGTTATCAAACATATTATATATTATAATGGTATATATGAATAATTGCAATACCCAAACAAAAAAGAAAGTGCGGAAAACCGCACTTTCTTTGTGAAAACTATTGCAATAATTCACACTAACCATTAGTGTATGTAGGAAAACTCAACCGATTGTATCGACCGGGGGAGTAAAACTTGCAAAAGCCTTAAGGATTGTTCCGATAATCGGGAAATCAATAAGAGCTGCCAAGTTACCGCCGTAGGACTCAACCACATTGCCTTCTGCATCAGTAGTAGTTGTTACAGAAATGAGAGACTGCATTGCCTCTGCAATTTCAGTTGTATCAAGACCGTAGTTAGCGAGAAGTTGCCAAATGGAATCTAACATTGATTTTTCCTCCTTTCCTACTATTCTTGGGTACATATTAACACAAGCACCGTGATTTATTTTTCTTTTTTGGAAAATATTATCATTTTTTTAGTTTTCGTCAAAATAGCACAATCGCTGAGGCTTAATTTGTTCATCTTTGAGCAATTTCAGGGGATTGATGTTGATTGCCCTTTCAAGCATATCGATGTTTATTTCTTCCGAATAACTTTCAAAGCAAAACGCCATATCGGTATTTCTCATCATAAGGTCGTGGGCATCCGAGCCCATAAAATCCGCATAGCCCCGATTTATCATTTCTTCGGAAAAATCCCGAACTTTGTCACCGAACATGCCCGCCGCAGATCCGCTGTTTAACTGGAACAAATTCCCCTTCTCGGAAAGCAAATCGACACCGTTTCTGTCAAGATGGAGAAACTCGTATCTTTCCGGATGTGCAATAATCGGTACAAGCCCGTAGGATTTCAAATAATCCGTCCAGGAGATAACATCCTCTAAAACGGTTTTGAAAAAGTCGAATTCAATTAAAATATATCTTGTATCGCCTAAAGTATAGGGCTTGAAATATTTTATATTAAAAATATCGTCATCACAAAGTATCTCAAAACCTTTGTGCAGTTTTAATTCTATCCCCTCTTCATCAATTATCTCCTCAAGTCTCTCAAACTTCAGGTTTCTCTCATCAAAAAGTTCATCGGCATTTTCCCAATACATAAGGTGGGGTGTTAAAAACAGATCCGAGGTACCGGTTTCATCCGCCATTCCGCAGAGTTCAACACTTTCTTTGATGCTTCCGGCACCGTCGTCAAGCCCCCACAAAACATGGGAATGTATATCTATAAAATTATTTCTCAAATTCTTCATTTTTTTCAGAAAACTCCTTTGAATTTTCTTGCTCAAGCATAGCCTTGTTACCGATTACGCCCTCGTCATACATCAATTTTAAAATAACCACCGTCAACGGCAGTATAATAATACCGAAAGTACCGAAAATCCTTGCGCCTATAAACATAGCGGCAATGGTGACAATTGCGGGAAGTCCCACCTGATTAGCTACAAGTTTGGGCTCGATAATTTGCCTGAGAACCGTGATCACAGCATAAAGAACAACAAGACCGATACCCAAACCGACGTCACTGCTGATGAAACAGTAAATTGCCCACGGAATAATAATAGTACCGGTACCCAAAACAGGGATAATGTCAACAATACAGGTAACAAAAGCTATGATTGCAACGTAGCCGCCCGTATATGCCCCGATTAGTTTTAAAAATGACAGTCCTATAAACATTTCCGTAAAAGTAATCAACATTATAGTGGCATAAGCTTTGAAAAGTTTTGCTACACCTTTAGTTGTGGTACGCTTTGCGTTCACAATCTTTTTGCGGCTCTTATTAGAAAACATATTAAGCAGCATATTTTTAATAGTTTCATAGTCCGATGTCATAAAAACGCAGGAAATCACTGTAACAAGAATGGATAAAAACAATGACGGTATTCCTTTTACAACGTGCCATGCGCCGCTTATGGGTGCCGACAGCACAGACAAATCAATACCGCTGCTCTGAGTGCCGATTCTGTCAAAGAAATCTGTAACATACCCGCCGATTGTATCGCTTATACCGCGAGGAAGTTTGACAACGAGATTCATTGTAAATTCCTCCGCCGTCTTAATAAACTCCGAAACTGAAGAAAAATAACTTAACACGTAAGCAACGAAATCTTTCAATTCGTTTATCAAGCCATATAGCACACCGACCACGGTACCGACAATTACAACAACAATAAGTAATACCAAAATGATGGAAACAGCACTGTGGGCTTTTATATGAAGTTTTTTAGTAATGGCTTTAACCGGCTTTTGAAGAAATATTGAAAGAGCCGCCGCAACAACAAATGGGAATATATACCCCAGCGCATATTTTACTATAAAGTAATACATGCTCACAAAAATTGCCACATAAACAAAATTTATGATGAATGATTTACGTTTTTCTGTTAAAGTGTCCAAAACGATCCCTCCGAAACTGTTTAACTACATTTTATTTTAAACTATTAAGATTGAGAATACAATAAAAAGATTGATTTTTTAACAATTTTTTATAATTTATTATATTTTTTTAAAATTTCTCTTTATTATCTTGGATTTCTGTGATAAAATGATTTGGAATATACTGTACGGAGGTATCCGAATGCAAATAGCAATTATGGGTTTCGGCACAATCGGTTCGGGTGTTGCTGAACTCTTACTTAAAAACCAGAAAAGTATCGTGGCAAAAAGCGGACAGGCTTCTCTCGAAATCAAGCATATTCTTGACATCAGAGATTTCAAGGGTCACGAATTAGAAAAATGCTTTACAAAGGATTTCAATGATATACTTAACGATCCGTCTGTAAGCATCGTTGTAGAATGCATGGGCGGAACCGAACCTGCATACGAATATGTTTCCAAGAGCCTCATGGCAGGCAAAAGCGTCGTTTCCTCCAACAAGGAACTTGTTGCGGCAAAGGGCTATGAACTTCTTGAGATGGCAAAGGAAAACAACGTAAACTTCTTGTTTGAAGCAAGTGTCGGCGGCGGAATCCCAATCATCAGACCCATCAGCCAATGCTTGGCGGCAAACGAAATTTGTGAAATCGCCGGTATTCTTAACGGCACAACAAACTTTATTCTTACAAAAATGATTGTTGAAGGAATGTCCTTTGACGATGCTCTCAAATTAGCTCAAGAGAACGGTTATGCCGAACGGGATCCTTCTGCCGATATTCTCGGACACGATGCCGCAAGAAAAATTTGTATTCTTGCTTCCCTTTGCTTCGGTAAACATGTTTACCCCGATTTTGTTGAAACAGAAGGTATAACCGGTATAACACCTGCAGATGTTGAATATGCTAAAAATTGGGGCGGGGTAATAAAACTTATCGGACGTGCCTGCAAACTTGACGGTAACAACATCAGCGCAACCGTGGGCCCCTGCCTTATACAAAATCACAGCCAACTTGCCTCCGTTGACGATGTTTTTAATGCAATTCTTGTTCGAGGCGATGCAATCGGTGATGTGGTTTTCTACGGCAAAGGTGCCGGCAAACTTCCCACGGCAAGCGCAGTTGTGGCAGATGTAATCGACTGTGCAAAGCACACTGCAAAACGAAAATCTTTCGGTTGGGGTCCCACCGAGGACAATTATGTAATTGATCCTATTTTGCAGAATAACTCTCTTTATGTTCGTGCCGAAACCGATGATTATGTAGAAGCATTCAATCAAATAAATAAAACTTTTGAGTCTCCGATTATCCTTCACAGAGACGATGCAGAAAAGAATGAAATTGCTTTCATAACACCTGCAATTCGTGAAAAAGAGGCACGCAATGCCATCGCCAATCTCCCGATTGATGTAAAAGCATTGCTCAGAGTTCTTGATTATTAAACTATAAGATTGGATTGGAGGAACATTTATGGCAGTCTGCCCTAAATGCGGAAAACATCTTAACATTTGGCACGTAAAAGCCGAATGTCCATACTGTAATGTTAATATCCCCAACTACAACTGGGAGGAAAGGCTCGACGAAGATGCCGCAAACGCGGAAGTAGCATGGACTAAATTCAGAAAATTTACCGGTAATTTTAAAAGTGCTTTATTCGGAAGCAAATTGAGGATATTGAGATTTGTTTTCACCTTTGTTCCCTTGGTGGTGCTTATTTTACCCCTTGCAAATTACAGTATAAATCTCCCCTTTGTATCTGCGGACTCAGTAAATATGACCTTGGTGGATTTCACCCTTAACACGTTGCTGTCACTTAATTGGGGTTCTCTTGCAAGCCTTGTGACATCAAGTTTTGTAGGCACACCTATGGGAATGTTGTTTGCTTCAATCACATTGATTTACCTTGCCATTGTTTTCGGTGTTTTGAATTTTGTATTCGTACTGGCAAAAGCCCCCAAACTTAAAGCGGGCTCCAATATTACTCTGTGCGTACTCTCCACCCTTTGCTTTGCTTGTGCGGGTATTCTTTTCACCATCAGCATATCACTTGTAGAAAGTACAAGCATTGCGTTCATTTCCGGCTCCGTCCGATACGGAATACTCGTGGGTATCGGTCTTTTTACTCTTAATACCATACTTAACGGTATAATCAACAAAGGGTTCAAGAAACAAAGAGCCGAACAATAAAATACATAACTAATACATAAAAAGGAACTGAGGAAATATTCATCCGCAGTTCCTTTTTTTATTATCCTACAAACTCGATATCGGTTTTAAACTCTTTTACTCTTACCTCATAAGCCTTGAAGATTTCGTCCTTAAAGGCAAGGCAGGGATTTTCCGCACCAAGCTGTTTCATAAGATACTCCGTAAACAGAGGGTTCTGAATCAGGAAAGGACCTAAAAGGTATGTGCCGTAAAGGTTATTTCTTCTAATACCCTCATTTTTTGAGTCTTCAAAAGATCCATAGCCTTTCGTAACGTTGATAAAGCCATCTTGTTCCTTAATATCGTAAGCGTGGGAAAATCGGCTTGTATAACCTACGATTTCCATACCGTCGAACTCACCCAAAAACAAAGAATTATTTCTCTTAGGAATAGTTCTTTTAGCATAAAAATCCATAATGCCGAGAGCCTCGATTTTCTCTCCGTCGGGCTTTTCAATATAATTGCCCATTATTTCAAAGGTATTACCTGTCATTAAAAATACTACGCCCTTGGAAATAAGTTCTTCTATTCTCTCTTTATGGTCTTTGAGTCGGGCAAGGATTTTTTCCTGGTTAGATTCACTGCACGAACCGAAATACACCATATCAACATCTTCGGTCAAAAAACGGGGCATCTCACTTACGGGAGTTTTTATAAATTCCGCGTCGGGCAGGCACATTTCAAAATATCTCATATTCGCCTTGTCACCGAACAAACAGCAAATCTCGGGGTATAAAACCTCTATTTTCATTTGTCTTCACCGCCTTTGTATGCTTTGGAAAACTCCTCAATTATTTTGGCTTCCACTTGGCATGCCAAGTCATAAGTAGAAGTATCGTGAAGAAGATAGAGTTTGTCGATATCTTTATCCATGATATCGACTGCCTTAAATTCATCCTGTTCGCAAAGAATTCTGTCTTCGGAAATTCCGGCGATAAGACAGCGGAGTTTGTAGTCATAGCATCGGGGACCTGCAAGAACAATTTGTTTTAAATCGGGAGTATTCAAAAATTCAAAATCCGCATCGTAAATCCAACCCACGAATTCAGAAGAATCCCGTCGTTCAAACAAATCATCAATCATAATAAAGACAGTTCTTGCTCCCTTTTCATGACCTACGAAATCGAATGTGCGAGAACAGGAAACAGAGTTCTGCCCCTTAGCCATAGTTCTGATAATCTCTGTTTTTCCGGCTTTTGCCTCATTATATCGGGTTTGAGTAACGCTGATTTTTGCCATATAATCCTTGACTTTTTCAAGGTCAACACCGAATTCCGACATAAGAGTTATAGCGGCAAGTTCATTGTAGATATTATATAAAGCTCTGTTTACCATTGGGTAAACATCCTCGTTATCCCCGTGTTTGACGGTAATTGTCTTGTTGTCGTAATCAATGTTCGTTAATCTGTAATCCGCATCGTAAGATTTAAAATCACATTTGGGACAGTATGCATTACCGATATGGTGGTATCTTAAATAATTGAACTTCAGTTTTTCATCGCAAACAGGACAAATTGAAAAGTCATTTATAAGATTTACACATTCCGTAACGTCCGTATCAAGCTTGTCTATACCAAAGTAAACTCTTTTATTGTCTTTCAAAAGTTGTGAGGACTGCAAACAATCTGCATTGAGCACAAGTTTTGTTTCTTTGGGCACATAGGTATCCAGAATACTGAAAATATATTCCGGATGTGCATTGCGTTTTATTGAATCTCTGAAAAGATTGGTAACTATAAGATAGTCAGGTTTAATAAACGGCAGAATAAGTCTTGAAAATCTTTCATCCACCTCCAACACAAGAGCGTCAATTTTCGGTTTACCGAAAATATTAACACTGTGGGTAAGAGCCGTGGCTACACCGGTGTTGATATTTGAGCCGTATCTGTTGGAAACGACCTTCATTCCGCTTTGGGAAAGAATATCTGCTACCATATTGGTAGTGGTGGTTTTACCGTTTGTTCCCGTTACGCAAAGAACATTGGGTGATTTCTTCGTTCTTGCAAGGTAATCGGGGCATATTTTCAAGGCGATAAAACCGGGATACATTGTGGCGTTTTTCTTTAAAATACGCAACAGTCTATACACGGCTTTTGATGCCCACAGAGCAATGTAATACCTTAAACTTCCCATTATAATCATTCAACCTCCGAGGTACAGTTGGGGCAACGAGTTGCTTCTATATTTATTTCGGATTTACAGAAAGGACAAATTTTTGTTGTGGGAGCAGGTGCGGGAGCATCTTCCTCCTTTTTTCCGATGTTTCTGATCCTGTTAATACCCTTAATAAGTAAGAATATTACAAATGCGGTAATAATAAAATCGATTACACCCTGAACAAACAGTCCGTAATTAACAGTTGATGCCCCTGCTTCTGTTGCGGCGGCAAGAGTTGCATATTCTTTACCGTCAAGAGCAATAAACAAATCCGTAAATGACACCTTACCCGTTACAAGCGTGATTATGGGAGTAATTATATTTTCAACAAGACTTGTAACAATACCGCTGAAAGCACCGCCGATAATAACGCCGACAGCCAGGTCAATAACATTGCCTTTTGATATAAAATCCTTGAACTCTTTGAAGAAACCCTTTCCTTTGGAAAGTTCCTCCTTACCGATTTCCTCAATTGTTTTCTTTTTCATTTCCCTACATCTCCTAATAAAATATTTATATTCAATGCCGTATCGGATATTAACATCTTATCAATCTGTCAAGTATAACGTGAGCAACATCCTTTTTTGGCATTATTTCTAATTGTTCTTCTGTGCTGTTTGTGATAATCGTGATAATATTAGTTTCCGTTCCAAAACCCGCCCCGCTTTGCTTAACGGAATTGGCACACATCATATCGCAATTCTTTGAGACAAGTTTCTTTCTGGAATTTTCAACGATGTTTTCGGTTTCCATTGAAAAGCCGCAAATAACTTGACCGTTTCTTTTATGCTCACCTAAATATTTTAAAATATCTACGGTTCGTTTCAGTTCAATTTTCATTTCACCGTCGGATTTTTTTATTTTATTGCTTGCAACGAAAACAGGTGTATAATCTGCAACCGCAGCGGCTTTTATGATAATATCGGCATCCTTTGAAAATTTACAAACCGCATTAAACATCTCCTCTGCCGAAGTAACGTCAACAACGTTCACAAACATTGGCGGTTTTACATCCGTATGAGCTTTGACAAGAATCACATCAGCCCCTCTGAGCATTGCCGCTTCAGCAAGAGCAATTCCCATTTTACCGCTTGAATGATTTGTTATGAACCTTACGGGATCAATAGCTTCACGGGTTGCGCCGGCGGTAACAAGAACTTTTTTCCCTGCCAAATCCTTTTCAAAAGCTATTTCTCTGAGAATATAGGAAAGTAAAACTTCCTCATCGGGCATTCTGCCGTCACCGACATCTCCGTTGGCAAGCATACCCCTATCCGATTCAATTATTTCATACCCAAAGTTTTTCAGCTTGTTTATATTGTCCTGCACTATGGGATTATGGAGCATGTTGTGATTCATTGCCGGCGCAATAATTTTCTTGCACGGGCAGGCCATAACGGTTGTAGTTAACATATCGTCTGCAATTCCGCAGGCTATTTTACCGATGACGTTAGCGGAAGCGGGGGCAACAAGCACCACATCCGCCTGTTTGGCAATAGCAACATGTTCTACACTGTATTGAAAATTTCTGTCAAATGTATCAACAAGACACTTATTTGATACAAGGCTTTCAAAAGTTATAGGATTTATAAAATTTGTTGCATTTTCCGTCATAAGCACGTGAACATTGCAATCAAGTTTCTTCAACATCCTTGCTAAATTTACAATTTTATAGGCAGCAATACTGCCTGTCACGGCAAGAACAACTGTTTTACCTTTAAGCATAGCAACCTCCGTTTTTTATCTTTTGTTGTAGTATATCACACTTTTTTTGTAATTTATATAGATTTTTAAAATTTTCTGTGATATAATTCGCTTGATAATCTGAAAGTTTAATGCTTACTTCACGCAGGTATCCTGAAAGGAACTTGACAAAGTTAACGACTTTGGGATTGTCATGTAATTGTATCCTCGGATTCGGGGAATAATAACAAGGAGGTCACTCAAATGAAAAAATCGAAAGAAAAACTCACTCGCCTTGTGTTGCTGGCTTTGTTTGCGGCAATACTCATGGTAATGTCCTATACCCCTTTAGGGTATCTTAATATAGGGCCGCTTGCCATAACACTCAACGTTATTCCTGTAGCCCTCGCGGCCATCACCCTGGGGCCAACCGGCGGTGCAATAATAGGTGCCGTTTTCGGAATTACCAGTTTCTTGCAGTGTCTGGGTATCGGCGGAACAAGCGCCATGGGCGTTATTCTTTTCGAAATCAGTCCTGTTTTAGCATTCATTCAAAGATTTGTACCGCGTCTTCTTGAAGGTTTTTTAGTTGGTTGCATTTTCAAATTTTTGAAAAAGAAAACAAATACTGTTGTTGCTTGCTCCGTATCGGGCTTTTGTTGCGCATTCCTCAACACTGTACTTTTTATGCTCGCCCTTGTTCTTCTTTTCGGAAATACCGAATATATGAAGGAACTTATTGACGGACGCAACATAATTGTATTTATATGTACCTTTGTAGGAATTAATGCGATTTTTGAAATGATTGCGTCAACACTTCTCAGCGGTACAATCGGAACAGCCCTTTTCAAAGCAAAGGTTGTTCCCCAATCCACGAAAAAATCGGAGGATTAAAATGGTTTTAGCTATTGACATAGGAAACACCAATATTGTTGTCGGTTGTTTCGAAAACAACAAAATTCTTTTCACCGAAAGAATTTCCACAAACAGAACAGCAACCGACCTGGAATACGCGTCAACTGTTAACACTGCCATGCAAATGCATTCTTTGAACCCCGGAAATCTAAGCGGTGCTATAATTTCTTCAGTAGTTCCCTCCGTAACGGCAACCTTCAAAAGGGCAATCGAAAAATATGCCGGCGTTAAGGTTATGACTGTGGGCCCGGGAACAAAAACGGGACTCAGCATAAAAATCGATAACCCTGCTCAGTTAGGCAGCGATCTCGTTGTGGATGCGGTGGCAGGAATAAACCAATACCCCACCCCACAAATTATAATCGACATGGGCACCGCAACAACAATGTCCGTAATTGATAAAGACAAAAACTATATCGGCGGCATCATTATGACGGGAGTATCAGTTTCGGCGGAAGCTCTTGCAAGTCGCACATCGCAACTTCCGAGAATCGCTTATGAGATTCCTAAAAAAGTCATAGGTAAAAATACGGTTGACTGTATGAAAAGCGGTGTTATGTATGCCAATGCCTGTGCAATCGACGGACTTATAGAAAAAATCGAAAAGGAATTGGGTTCTCCCTGCACCGTTATCGCAACCGGCGGTCTTGCCGGAACAATCATTCCTCTTTGCAAAAAGAACATAATAATAAATGATGAACTGCTTTTAAAGGGTCTTATGATTATATACAATAAAAATAACCAGTAAATACAGTTCACAACCCACGCAAAAAAGAACAATAATGAACCTCCTATGGTAGAATGAAAAGACTACCATAGGAGGAATTTTTTTAATAATTTATTTATTTTTCCGTTGTTGTTTCTTTTGCAGTTATATCGTCATAGTAAGTGTAAGGTTTAAAACTCATAGCCTTGCACATTTCTTCGGATTTTGCAACGGCATTTTCAACATCGGTGCTTGCGAAAAGCAATTTATATACATTGCCCGAATTTTCAAAGAAATAAAGGATTGACATGCCGTCTTCTGATTTTATTTTAAAACGGCACAAGCCCTCATACTCATCACCGAAATCCAAATTTTCTTCCCACTCGGTGTCCAATCCACCTTCCGCAATCTGATCACAAGTGCTTTTATTCAAATCGTAATAATCATTATAAAAATACTTTACGATTGATATCTGACAGTTGATTTTCCCCTTTTCGTTTTCAAAAACACCGAACTCACTTGTGGTTTTCCAACCTTCGGGGAGTGCTAATTTGAAACCGTAATCCTCAATTACACCGTCTTCTTCAATGGGCTGGAACTGTTGAAGTTGAGTAACTTTTTCGCCGTTTTCGTTCTCAATAATCTTACCCTTTTCATCAGTTGCATAAACAACAAACTGTCCGTCTTCACCGAGTACTCTTTCACCGTTTTCATCGGTTACGTATTCAAAATCATCGTTACCGATATAGGCACTCGGCTCTTTTTCACAGGCAGCAAAAACGCATACAAAAAGAATTGTAGCAACTGTTAAAATTGCAATTATTTTCTTACTCACCGGTATAACCTCCGTTTATTTTGAAGTTTCCGCAGTTTCAATGGGACTTGTGGGCAAGCCGTTGTCCCAGTTGATATCGTAATTTGCCTTATCCTCAAGAGTAAACATGACACTAACATCGCCGTAACTTTCAAGAGTTCCTGCACCTGTCATATATGCAGTAACCTTTGAGGCCTTGTAATAATTGATATTTGTAATCTCGTTTGTGAGACGGTTTACGGTAGCAGTAATTTTGCAACCGCTGTAAACTACGTCGTAATCATTAAGTGTAAGATATTCCTTACTCTTTGCAAATTCCTCGGAAGCAAGAATTTCTTCCTTGTCACGAAGGTCAAATGCCTTTGTCAAAACATCCTGTGCCTGTTCGCTTGTAAGGTCATTAAATGCAATCGTGATATAGTATGTATCACCGATTTCCTTAAGTGTTGCGTAATCAATATCTTCCGCTGTAAGTTCGGAAGCCCAAGCCTCACCTTTAACGAAAAGTGTTTCGGAATTATCGTCACCGTAACTTATATTTCCCGATGTTTTCTTGATATCCTCAAGCATCAAGTCTTTTATGCCCTTTGCCGCATCGTTAATTGCTTTGAGAGAATCGTCGATTTCCTCCGCATCCTCCTGACCCTGTTTTGTAACTTTAAGTGAGTCGTTGGGAACATTCTTTTCTATTTTGTAAGAAACTGCGGGTTTATTAAGCTTAACGCCGTTAACAAGGCTGTTAAAGTATGACAGAACTTCCTCGCTTGTTCTATTAACGGGAGTGGCGCTTTCGGTATAAACCGCCTCCTCCGTAGAAACGACCTCGTTGGTTTCTTCCGTATTATCGGAAGATCCGCAGGACGTAAATGTCATTAAAAGTGTGCTGACAAGCAAAACTGCCGTTGCAACTGTAAAAATACGTTTCATTAAGGTTTGACCCCTTTCGATATTTTGCCGCATTCTGTAATGCGACCTATTCACCGATTGATTATACCACATTTTTTCTCATAACAACAGTAGTTTTTCGGATTTTTTCATATTTGTATAAAAAGCACAAATTCCGCAACAAGCCTTTGTAGTTTACAACTAATTTATATACTGTGAGTAAAATAATAGTATTTGACTTTTAGGCACAATAGCAATATAATATTTCTATTAAATTATTTCTACGGAGCAAGATTATGGCTACACAGAGCAAAAAGAAAAATCGAAAGCGTTCAACGGAACAGAAGGCTTTGAACTTTCTGTGCATAATGATGGCGGCAATTATCATTTTTGTTGCCGTTGTATGTGTTGCGGTTAATAAAAAGAACAACGCTTTAAGAGAAAAAGAAAAAATCGCTTCTCAAAGCGCCGAAAACAAACCAGCCGACGGCAATGGCACAACTGTTGCGTCAGAATCGGACAAAGATGACAGCACCGACGGTACAAGTGCCCCCGACACAACCGTTGCTGAAACGGTTGCTGTAACCGACGCAGTTGCAAAGCCCGGTACCATTGACAACCCTACAATCATCACCATCGACGAAGAAAAATGGTACTTGACCCTTGTGAATTCAAGTTATCGGATTCCGGACACCTATGAGCCGGACTTGGTTTATGTTTGCGGAAGCGGTGAACGACTTGACAGAAAGGTTGCCGAGCATTACGAAGAAATGTACAATGCCGCAAAGGCGGAGGGTATCAACCTTACCCCCTGCTCCGGCTACCGTTCCTATGAATTGCAGGAAAGAAACTACAACAACAAAATCAGTTTTTTTGAAAGCCAGGGCTACTCTTACGAGGATGCGAAAGTCAAAGCCGCTACAATTATTATGCCTCCCGGTTCTTCGGAGCACAATTTGGGCTACGCTATGGATATTGTCTGCGTTGACGAATGGTTTGAGGATACCGCCGAATTCAAATGGCTTACTGAAAATGCCGCCGATTACGGTTTTATAATGAGATATCCCAAGGACAAACAGGACATTACAAAAGTTATCTACGAGCCTTGGCATTGGCGTTATGTGGGCGTTGAGCTTGCAAAAGAATTAAAGGCAAGCGGACTTGTTTTAGAAGAATATATGGGAGTTGCATAAACAATGATTGGAATAAAGGTTGAAAAAGCCCACGGTGAGTATGACCCGGGTACCAGTAAATTTTTCGGCGCACCCACAATGCCGGAAGAATGGCTTACGGACGGAACAGTCAGGGATGACGATTTTTTCTTCTGCCAGTTAAAACTTTCCGAATTCAAAAAATTTGACGGAAATGTGCTTTCCGATAAAACAGGTTTTATTTATATTTTTCTCACACAAAACGGGGAAGACTACACACCGAATGTCAGGTATTGCGAGAACGAGCCTGAAACTCTGATTGATGACTTTAATGCGGGCTTTGAAATTTTTGATGAAATTGAAACGGATTTTTCCATCGACTTTTTTGAAACACCGGACGCATCCGACGGAACGAGAATTCTTATTGAAAAGGGTGAAGAAATAACACTTTTACAATACGACCCGTTGGATTCAAATATGCCGGAATTTCTTGCGGATACGGAAAAAATCGCCTGTTTCAAAATGAAAACGTCGGACTTAAAAAATCTCGATTTTTCAAATGTCAAGTTTACAATAGAATAAGTAAAAAGCGTTGTATTCCTATACGAATGGCATACAACGCTTTTTTCATCATTTAATTTCCGCAATCGTAACTCCGTTTTCACCCTCACCGAAGGTACCTAAACGGAAAGTTCTGATTCTCGGGTCGCTTTTCAAAAATTGTGTAACACCCGCTCTTAATGCCCCTGTTCCCTTACCGTGAATAATTGTACATTCCGTAAGTCCCGAACGGAGCAAATCGTCAAGGAAACGGTCAAGAACGATTATAGCCTCGTCAACCATAAGTCCTCTTAAATCGCAGCGGTTATTGACCGCCATTGTGGATTTGCTTTCGCCGATTACTCTACCCGTGGAAACCTGCCGTTTTTTACTTTCCTTGGGTTTCGGTTTATCAACAAGGCGGAGGGTTTCCTCCTTAACCCTCATTTTAAGCATACCCGCGACAATTTCAACATTGCCCTTTTTATCTTTAACCGCTGTAACGGTGGCATTTTTCCCGATTGTTTTGCTGTAAACCGTGTCCCCTGCTTCAAGAGGTCGGGGAAGAACATAGTCATCATCTTCATCAAGGGAGTCGAATACGGGATTTACCGCACTGTTAATTGCATTAAGATGGACATTGACCGCACTTTTTGCTTTTCGCGCCAATTCCGATGCATCCTTTGTATGTTTCGCCTCTTTTTTCAGTTTCTCAACTTCATTAAGGAGTGCGTTTGCCTCTCTCTTGGCTTTTTCCACAATACGAAGCGCCTCACCCTGTGCATTCTCTATTTCCCGGTCACGCTTCTTCATTGCATCCGCAAGGATTTTAGCCGCTTCTTCCCTATCCGTCTCGGCTTTTTGAGATATTTCCTTTGCCTTTTGATGTTCGCCCTCCATTTCGAGACGGCTTTTTTCAAGCATATCCACAACATCCTCAAAACGTGTATTCTCCGAGGACACAAACTCCGCCGCTCTTTCGATAACCCTTTTATCAATACCCAATCTTTCCGAAATTGCAAAGGCATTTGAGCGCCCGGGAATTCCGATAAGAAGTCTGTACGTAGGTCTTAAACTGTTAACATCAAATTCGCAAGATCCGTTTTCAACTCTCGGTGTTTGTAAAGCGTATGCCTTTAGCTCTGCATAGTGGGTTGTTGCGGCAATTTTTGCACCCTTTTTACGAAGTTCCTCAAGAATTGCCGTTGCAAGCGCCGCACCCTCCACCGGGTCGGTACCCGCACCCAACTCGTCAATAAGCACGAGGGATTTTTCATCCGCCGTTTTGAGAATGTTGACTATATTCACCATGTGGGATGAAAAAGTTGACAAGGACTGTTCTATGCTCTGTTCATCCCCGATATCAACAAGAATATGTTTGTAAACACTTACCTTGCTTTCATCAGCGGCAGGAATCATAAATCCGCTTGACGCCATAGCGGAAAGCAAACCCACTGTTTTTACAGCCACGGTTTTACCGCCCGTATTGGGGCCCGTTATAACAAGGGTATCGAAATCCGATCCCAAACGGATGTCCGTTGCAACAACTTTTTTAGGATCAATCAGCGGATGCCTTGCCTTTTTCAAATCTGTTATACCTTTGTCGTTAAGAATG
Source organism: Acutalibacteraceae bacterium (assembly GCA_051892415.1). Taxonomy (GTDB): domain Bacteria; phylum Bacillota; class Clostridia; order Oscillospirales; family Acutalibacteraceae; genus DTU089. The sequence continues at coordinate 161,430 of JBJFGF010000020.1, forward strand.
GGCATTGAGGCTTTCATATCATAGGCAAGATGGGCTTTACAAAATATTGCATTTATTTCTGTTGCACATTCATAGCTACCCTTAATTTCCTCAACAAAGCCACCTGCTTCTACGGAAAGTTCATAGAGTATCCGCTCAATTTCCTGTGCCTCTTTACCTCTGAGTACCCGTATATCGTTATTTGCCTCCACAACACCCGTAGGTTCAACAAAAACCGTTGCCCCCGTTGAAGATGTATCGTGAACGAGGCCCGAAACCGAAGCTCTGTGCTCACTTTTAACCGGAACAACATATCGTCCGTTTCTTTGGGTAATAATAGCATCCTGTAAAACATTTTTCAGTTTTTGAGAACGAATGAGTTTTTCCAACTGGTCGCGGACGCTGTTCTCTTTATTCTTTATTTGACGTCGGATGGAAGCAAGTTCCGCGGAAGCGTTGTCGCTCATTTCATCTTCGGAAATAATGGCGGAAAAGATTTTGTCCTCTAAATACTTATTGGGCATCAGTGAATTAAAATACAAATCAATTTTTAATTCTTCCTGACCGCCGCTTCCGTTTCGCCATTCCCTTATACCACGTACCGCTCTTACGGTGGAGCCGATATCAAGTAGTTCTTTCATTGAAAGCACTCCCCCCGCTGCCGCACGTGTAAGGGAATTATTAACATTCTTCAGTCCGCCGAAAGAGGGCCCCCCGAATTTTGCCAACAATATGTAGGCATTTTCCGTCATGTCAATATGGTTTTGCGCCATATTCACACTTGTTTCGGGTCTTATGGAAGCAATGATATCACGGGCATCATCGTTACAAGCCCTTTTCATTGCCATTTCCAAAATCCTGTCATATTCAAGTGCTTTTAAATGTCTGTTTAATGTACTCATATTCAATCCTTTAAAACATTGTAAAACTCAAGTGTTTTAAACCTTCTTTGAGTTTTATTAAGTAAATATTCCTCACAAATTTCACATAACACAGGCAAAGAGTTTTCTCCCAAGGAAAATGAAAAAATCTTTTCAAAATCCGAATAAACTATGTATCTCAAAGCCGTTACCACCGCCAGACTCAAATGCTTACAACTTACATTGGGTCTGCAATTTTCGCAGTACAATTTTCCGCTTTCCGCAGAAAAGAACATGGTGTCCGTTTCATATTCACCGCATTTCTCACAGGCTACCAAATCCGGCATATATCCGCTGAGGGACATCAGTCTCAATTCCGTCACCGCTTTTATAAAAGACGGGGATTTTTTAGAATCCTTTAAGAGCCAAAGAGCATTAAGAAAAAGTCGGAGAATCTCCTCCGACTCAAAATCCTCCTCGCAGAACTCGTAGGCAAGTTCGCAAAAATACTGTGCCAAAGCCATTTTTTGAACATCGTCCCTGAGTTCAAAAAACACCTCTTTTACAAGGGCATCCTCGACGGAAAAAGCGTCCCGTGTTTTTGAAAAGGTAAAATCCGAATACGAAAGCAGGGAGGTTGCCGCAAGTTTTTTGCTTTTGGTCTTTTTTGCGCCCCTGGAAAACGCACGAACAAGACCGTGCTTTGCCGTAAGCACGGTTATAAGCTTATCGGCTTCACCGATACTCTGTTCCCTTATTACCAGTCCGGGTGCTGTTATCTTCACTTTGTTTTTCCAACTCCGTATTTTTCATATTGACGCAGTTGCGGTATTCCATATAATCCGCAATTTTACCGCCCTTTTGAAACTTTTCCCAAAGTTCGTTTTCATCCATTTTTATCAACTCCGCCTGTGTAATTCCATAGTATTTTATTCCGCGGAGTATTCTTTATTCTGTATAAAATATTACAAGCTTTGCCAAATCAATCCAAACCGAAATTATGAATTAAGCCCTCTCTGTTTCGCCAATCCTCTTTGACCTTGACCCAGCATTGTAAATTGATTTTGCAGTCAAAAAACTGTTCAAGTTCATGTCGTGCGTTGGTTGAAATTTCCTTGAGCATTGCACCTTTTTTGCCGATAACAATACCCTTGTGACTTTCTCTCTCGCAATAAATGGTTGCTTCAATATCTATTATGGGCTTGTCCTCGCGTTCCTTCATTTTTTCAATGGAAACGGCAATACCGTGGGGTATTTCGTCACTTAATTTATGGAGGAGTTTTTCCCTTATCATCTCTGCCGCAAGAACTCTCTCCGGCTGATCGGTAAGCGTGTCCTCGGGGAAGAAAAACTCCGACGGTGCGGCAAGTTTAAAAAGTTCTGTTTTTAGTTCGTCCATACCGTCATTTTCCCTTGCGCTTACGGGAACAACCGCATCAAACTCCAATAATTTGGTCAGTTCAAGGATACGTCCCATAATCTCCTGCTTATCGGGAATCATATCAATTTTATTGATGGCAAGAACAACGGGTATTCTTTCGGATTTGAGTTTTTTCAAAAGTTCAAGTTCCGAATCCCGAATTTCTCCCCTCGCCTCTGTTACAAAAAGGCAGGAATCCACACCGCCTATGCTGTCATCAACTGCTTTAATCATTTTTTCCCCAAGTTTTGTTTTCGGCTTATGAAACCCGGGAGTATCCGTAAAAACAAGTTGGGTATCACCCTCTGTCAAAACCCCCATAATCTTTGTCCGTGTTGTCTGGGGCTTTGATGAAACAATCGCCACCTTCTGCCCCAACAGATTGTTAAGTATCGAGGATTTACCCACATTGGGTCTGCCGACGATGGCTATAAATGCTGTTTTTCTTTCCGTCATTCTTTTTTCCCTTTTTTCTTAAAATCAAATTTAAAAATAAACAGAGTAAACCCAATCACACTCAAAACAAACCAAAGTATGTTAATGGGATTTTCAGTATAATGCCTGAAAAGAGCCTCAAATGCCGACGGTTGCCACAGAATAACAATTCCGCAGAGAACCGCGAATATTGCAAACACAAGAACCGCACCTGCGGACACATCCTTTGATACCGCAATGGTACTGTTCTTGTCCTTTGAAACAGAATCGTCAGCCTTTTCTATTCCGCTGTTGAGCATTTCTCCGCCTATAACCGTTGCGGATGCTAAAAGCAACACCGCAAATTCCGTCCTTGAAACAGTGAAAAAATCATACCGAAGAAGATAATAGAACATATAAACAAGACAGGTAAGATGTATTCTGAAATTGCGTTCGTGACCCACCATCCAGCCAAAGCCCTTAAAAGCATATACAAAGCTTTTTAACAGACTTTCAACATCCTTCATACCTTATTCCTCCCCGGAATCCATGTAGTATGACTCGTTGCGCTTGAGACCCAACTCCGTTAAAACGTGCTCTTCCTTTTCGCGCATATGTACTGCTTCAATTCCGCCGTTTACATGGTCATAACCTAATAGATGAAGCATGGAATGTACCGTAAGGAATCCGATTTCACGCTGGAGAGAGTGTCCGTAGGTTTCCGCCTGACGAACAGCGGTTTCAACGGAAATAACAATATCTCCCAAAAGACAGGCGCCCGTATCGAGATTCCTGTCATATTCCCCGTTTTCACCAAGGGGGAAGGACAAAACATCGGTACTGCTGTCTATGTTGCGGTGTTCTTTATTAAGTTGGTGGATTTTTTCATCATCCACAAATGTTACGCTTATTTCCGCAGGCTCACCGAAATCTTCAAAGGTGAGAACCGCATTACAGCAACGTCTTACCAATAATCTTACGCCCGTAGGGATTTTAACGGCTTTCTGGTCATTTGTGATAATTACTTTGATTTTCTCTTTCATTTTCTTTTCTTTGTCTCCTCATATTTTTCATAAGCTCTTATTATATCTTGCACAAGTTTATGTCGTACAACGTCCTGACCTGAAAAACGTACAATATCAATCTGTTCCATGTTTTTAAGAATCTTTGTTACCTCAACAAGTCCCGAACGCTTGCCGTCGGGCAAATCTATTTGAGTGACGTCACCGGTAACAACAACTTTTGAGTTAAAACCCATTCGGGTTAAAAACATCTTCATTTGCTCGGGTGTTGTATTCTGCGCCTCGTCGAGAATTATAAAACTGTCATCAAGAGTTCGTCCTCTCATATATGCTAAGGGAGCGACTTCGATATTGCCTCTTTCAAGGTACTTATTAAAATTCTCCGCACCCAGCATATCGAAAAGAGCGTCATAAAGAGGGCGCAAATAGGGGTCAACTTTACTCTGCAAATCCCCGGGCAAAAAACCCAGTTTTTCCCCCGCTTCAACGGCAGGTCGGGTCAGAATTATTCTGTTAACCTCTTTAGCCCTGAAAGCGTTTACCGCCATGGCAACCGCCAAATATGTTTTACCCGTACCCGCAGGGCCGACGCCTATAACTATAGTGTTGCTTTTTATTGATTCAACATATTTCTTCTGACCGAGAGTTTTAGGCTTAACAGGTTTGCCCTTGCTTGTAATGCAAACGCAATCTCCGCTCATTGTGACAATCTTATCTTCATTTCCGTCATTCACAAGGGAAATGACGTACCTGACATTTTGCTCGTTAAGGGTTTCCCCTCGGTTGAGAAGCATCAGTAGTCCGTTTATAGCCTTAACGGCTTTGCTGACATTTTCAGCATCTCCGGCAACCTTTATGTCGGACCCTCGGCTTATAACATCCACGTTAAAAGCCTTCTCTATTATTAAAATATTTTCATCAAAACTTCCGAACAGACTTACCGCCTGCTCCATTCTGTCAACATTTATTAACTGTTCCGATTTAATTACCCTCTTTTTATACTTTTACTACACTTAAAGTATAGCACAAATTTTGTAAATGTCCACTAAAATTTTATAAATAAAATATTAAAAACTTACAGTTTTTCATCATTCTGTCAGAATAGGACTTTCTATTGCAATATTTTCCGTGCACACAATACGACAAACTATTGCCACATTATTTTCTCCGTTTTTAATACTGTATTCAACCTTTTCCAAATCGCAGGAATTATACTGCTTCCTTTTCCCGTCAACAGCATCAAACAGTGCCTGTAGTTTTGCCTCTTCCTCGGTATATTCCGCATTTTCCTCATTTGCTTTAAAATTATCTTCTCTGATTAAACCGAAAGGTAAAACTGTTTTCCGACTTTTAAGAAAAATTTGACTTTCCGTTAAAAAATCCCCCTCCGTTTTTAAACCCAAGGGAATTTTCAGAGAGAAAACATACAGAAAATATCTGTCGTTCTTTTCATGGGTAGTTGAAAGGTTTTTCTTTTTTTCACAAATAACCTTTTGCGAGTTTTCGGTTTCGGCAAAGACTTCCCCGTTAGCGTGAACAAAATATTCGCTTCCGTCCGCATTCAGTCCCACACCGGATATAAGAAGTGAGCCCTCTGTTACATTGTCACCCTCCTTAACCGCATTAACACCGTTATAGCCCTTTACCAGCACTACCCGACCTTTTTTTGATGCCACAAGATTCATGGGTGTTTTTGTGTCCGCAATTTCCTGTTGCTCCACAAATTCACTCATTTCCACCTGTACCTTGCCTCCAAAAATATTGACGGACACCCACAACAGTTCTTTATACTCATTCATAAGCTGATTTTGAACGTCTATTATGTCTATTTTTGACTTTCTTGCGCCCACTTTAACTCCTAAATCTGCAAGGCTTTCTGTAAAGGCTTCGACATTTACACCTTTTGTTTCCAATATTTCCACTTCCCAAACAAAGCCGGACATAAAAATCCAGAAAACGAATGTCATAGTAATACCTAAAGCCGCACCACACCGCCATTTATGCCGTTTCAGAAAATTTTTTAAACCTTTTGTTTTTATTATTTCAAGTGTCATTCCGGAGTTTTCTGCCGGCAAAGAAAGGAGTTTGAAATCCGCCTCGGTTGTACAGGCGTACACCTTTACACCGTCATTTTTCACATTCCAGAGACTTATGCCGTGAATTTTACAAAGATTTATAAACCTTTCAGGGAAACCGCCCACGGCACAGAACTCAACATATCCCTTTAAAAGTCGCAAAAACTGAATCATTTTGCCTCTCCCCGAAAATCAGATTTTTTCAAATTCGACACTGACAAATTCACCGCATATATCGGTCTGTCCGTAGGCGAAAGACGATATCACCAAAGCGTCTCCTTTGATTTTCATAAATATATTTCCTAAATCCAGAACAATGCAATCATCGGAAAAATCCACAACGCATTTACAGTCCGAAACAATCATCCTTCTGTTTCCGAACATTTCAATACCTGCGGACTCCGCCTCCTCCACAATATTCTTTAACGGATTGAAACCCAAAACTACCACTCTCCTTTGTTATATTCTTATGCCGATTCGTCATAAATTATATTTGCGGGGTGTTAACTATGAAACGTATTTCTTCTCTGTTACTGAAAAATCTTGTGTCCCTGATAATCGTATCGGCGATTACTGCTTGTCTTATTATCTACCCGAAGGATACAGCACAGGGAATAAAGAACGGATTTTTACTTTTGTGCAACAGCCTTATTCCGTCCCTTTTCCCTTTTATGGTACTGTCCTCTTACATAGCTCAAAGCGGAATTTCGGAAATGATAAGTATTTTTTTTAAAAAGCCCTTTCAACATATTTTCAAAACCGACGGTTACGGAATTGTACCTCTTATTTTAGGGCTTTTAGGGGGCTATCCCGTGGGAGCAAAAACCGTCGCGGAATTATATACAAACGGAAAAATAACGCAGAACGATGCCCAAAGATTGCTGTACTGGTGTATAAATCCGAGCCCTGCTTTTGCTGTTACGGCAGTAGGAACCTTTATGTTGGGCAATACCGGAAGCGGTTTGCTTCTTTATGCTTCCTGCGTCCTTTCTTCGTTAACTGTGGGCTTGATTTGCCGATTTCTTTCCGACGGAAAGAAATCAAACATCAAAGTTACCGAAAAGAATAACGGAGAAAATGCCTTTGTGAAGTCCGTTTCTAAGGGAGGCGAAGCCATGCTCTCGGTTTGCGGATGGGTATTAACTTTCTCGGTTTTGTCTTCTCTTTGCGAAGCCTTGAATTTGCCACATACCGTTTCCATCTTAATAAAATCTGCCGCAGAGGTAACAACGGGTTGCGAAAATGCCGCGTCCTCAAATCTGTCACTTCCCGTAATTGCGGCAATTTTAGGCTTTGGGGGATTTGCGGTAATATGTCAGTGCGGAGTATATTCCGCCGTCTGCAAAACAAAAACGAAATTTATTATATGTTCCCGTCTTTTAAACTCCGCTTTAAGTACAATTTACTGTTCATTGCTTTTAAAGTTATTCCCCCAATGTGCTGCGGTTTCCGTTGTCATAAGTACAGGAGCCTCATCTTTTACGTTATATCACAGCCTTAGTGCCACCGTAATTTTGATTACTATGTGTATTCTTTTAATTTTAGAGGTTGATAACCGAAAAAAAGTGTGTTAAAATACTCTTGAAACAGGATGACGGGAGGTAATATTATGGCTCTTAAAATTTTCAATAAAACCACAGAGCCTCAGTGTGCCTTCTGTGAGCACGGTTCCCCCGTGGGTGACGGACGTACTGTACTCTGCCGTAAAATCGGCGGAGTAATGCAGTCTTACTCCAACTGCAAAAAATTCAGATATGACCCCTTGAAAAGAGAACCCATGGTTATTTCATTTTCCGGTGATTTTTCAAAGGAAGACTTCAGTTTATGATAAAGGCAATTCCGTTTTTGGAATTGTCTTTGTTTTTTGTGATATTTCACAAAATGTCGCATTATTCTGCAAATAAATTTTAATGCTATATTTTGGCAATTCACTTGAAAAGATTGTCGTTTATTAGTACAATATCAGTGATAAAAAATCAATATGGAGGTTTATGTCGTGGCAGATGCATTCGGTATTCCAAACACAATTCCCGTAGGACCTTTGGGAATTATTGCTACTCCCGGTTGTGAGGAGCTTGCAGAGAAAATTAACAACTATCTTACTTCTTGGAGAGAGGAACGTGAAAGCGAGCACAAAGAAACAATTGCTTTCTACGGTTATCAGAGAGATACGTTTATTATTGACGCAGACTTCACAAGGTTCGGCTCAGGTGAAGGAAAATGTGTTCTTCATGAAACTGTTCGCGGTTACGATGTATATATCATTTGTGACTGTTTCAATCACGGTGTAACCTACAATATGTACGGTTACGAGTGCCACTACTCCCCCGATGAGCACTACGCAAACCTTAAACGTGCAATTTCTGCAGTTGAAGGTAAAGCAAGAAGAATCAATGTTATTATGCCCATGCTTTACGAGGGTAGGCAGCACAAGCGTTCAAGGAGAGAATCCCTTGACTGTGCAATCGCACTTCAGGAACTTTGCATTGATATGGGTGTTGAAAACGTTATCACCTTTGATGCCCACGACCCCAGAGTTCAAAACGCGATTCCTCTTAAAGGCTTTGAAAATGTTGCTCCCACTTACCAGATGATTAAAGCATTGACAAAGAATTTCAAAGACCTTAAAATCGACTCAGAGCACATGATGGTTATCTCCCCCGATGAAGGCGGTATGGGGCGTTGCATCTATTACTCAACTGTTCTCGGTATTGACCTCGGTATGTTCTACAAACGCCGTGATTATTCCGTAGTTGTAAACGGCAGAAACCCCATCCTCGCTCACGAATTCCTGGGCGACGATGTTGAAGGTAAGGATTGCCTTATTATTGACGATATGATCTCTTCCGGTGATTCAATGATTGAGGTTGCGTCAAAACTCAAAGAACTCAAAGCAAACCGTATTTTCGTTTGTACAAGTTTCGGTCTTTTCTGCAACGGACTTCAGGAATTTGACAAGGCTTACGAATCGGGAATTATTAACGGTGTTTTCACCACAAACCTTGTATATAGAACTCCCGAACTTCTTCAGAAACCCTGGTATTTCGAGGTTGATATGAGTAAATACTGTTCACTTATTATTGATACCCTCAACCACGATTGCTCCGTTTCAAGTCTTCTTAACCCTGCCGACAAGATCAAGACAAGACTTGAGAAATACAAGGAAGAACAAAAAAAGGACGAACTTTCCCTTTTCAATAACTAAAAAACAGCCCTTCTGCATTCGTGCGGAAGGGTTCTTTACATTTTTTACACAAATACTTATTGACATTGATAAACAATTATAGTATTATTTACTATATAAATATATAAAACTCTTTTTGGAGGCATAATTATGATTAAAAAAAGAAAAACAGGAAAGTATATTTTCCTCAACATTATAACCCTTGGCATTTACGGTCTTTTCTTCTGGACGAAATGGACAAATGACCTTAACAAAGTTTGCGACGGCGACGACAAAGAAAGCGGACATTACATTCTCGTTTTCCTTCTCGATATTTTCAGTTTCGGTATCTACACTCTTGTTTGGAACTATCAGATGGCTGAAAGAATGTATCAGAAAGCAAAGGATTACAATGTAAAGCTTAAACACGGCGGTATGTTCGTAATGCTTTGGAAAATCGTTCCTTTCGTAAGCAGTGTTTACAAAATAAAATATCTCAACAAACTTGCTGCGGCATACAATGCAACAATTGAGCCCGCTCCCGTAGAGGAAGTTACTGCTGAAGCAACCGAAACAACAGAAACTGTTGAAGTTACAGAAGCTGCCGAATAAAAGACTAAGCCGTCCCAATGCTGACGGCTTTTTTTGAAAATTCATTCGGAGGCTTTTATGAATAACGAATTAAAATTCAACAATGGCAAATTTACAATAATGTCCTTGGGTGATTTGCACGAACACTTATATCTTGATACCCATGAAAAGCGCAAAAAGCGGGAGGATATGCATAACCTTATTAAAATGGGAATACTCGCTTTTAAGCCCGATTTAATCGTGCTTATGGGTGACACTCTCAACGAGAGGGATGAGTCCGAGGGATTTGCGGACTACAAAGCGGCTTTGCGAGGTATTTTAAAGCCCGTTCTTGAGGCGAAAATCCCTTTCTGCTATGTATTGGGAAATCACGAACACGACGCAGGACAAGAAGAACTTGTTGTAAAAGCCTATGAAGAAATAGAAACCTGTGTGGGCAGAAATGACCCCACCGCTCCCCGAGGAAATTTCAACTGCAATATACTTGTAAAAAATTCCGAGGGTACTGAAGATATTTTGAATCTTTGGTTTCTGGACTCCAACAATCTTTGTGATGACCGAAATATCTCATATTATGATTGGGTTCACGATGACCAAATTCAATGGTACGAAAACAAAGCGGCTCAAATAAAAACGTCCCACGGCGGCGAAACAATCCCCGCCATTCTCTTTCAACACATTCCCGTTTGCGAAGAATATGAACTTTTAAGGGAAGCAAAATCATCGGAGCTATTTGTCTGTGTTGAGGACGGTGACAAAAGGTATGTTCTTAAAGACGGTGTAGATGGCTATTTGGGAGAACCTCCCGCAACCCCGAAGTTTAACGGCGGTCAGTTCGAGAGTTGGAAAAAAACGGGCGATATTACAGCCGCTTTCTTTGGACATGACCATCTAAATGATTTCACAGGCTTCGTTGACGGTATTATGCTTGGACAAAACAAAACGAGCGGTTTTTGTTGTTACACGGACGGTTGCCGCTCTGCTATAAGAATCACAACAATCAATGAGGAAAATCCCACGGTAGTGGAATCAAAAATATATCATTTCAAGGAATTAGGTTTGGAGTGCAACTGTTTGGGTCCTATTGAAAAAAGAATCACCGACAGACAAAGCATAAATATGCACAAAGCGGCAAATGTTGCCGCAGGCATAGGAGGAGTTGCAACTATAACGGCAATAGCAAAAAAACTATTAAACAGAAAGGATTGAGATATATGAATTTTAAAAAAGCAAGTGCCTTAATCGCAGGTGCGGGGGCAGGTTTTGTTTTAGGTAAAAAGTTAAAGGAAAAAGAGATTTGCCCTGTTTGTATGGCTAAAAAAGCCCTTGCTTCCACACAGGTTCATGTGGCAAATACTGAAAAATATAACAGCGGAGTAGCCTTGACTCCCCCAATGGGTTGGAGCAGTTGGAACACTTTCCGCAATACCATTGACGAAAATCTTATAACCGACATTGCGGTTGCCATGAAAAAAACAGGATTGCTTGATGCAGGGTATCAGTATGTTAATCTTGACGACTGCTGGCAAAGTTCTATGAGAACACCCGACGGCAAACTTCAGGGCGACCTTACAAGATTCCCCAGAGGTATTAAGCCCCTTATTGAAGAAATTAACGAACTGGGCTTTAAAGTGGGTCTTTATACCTCAAACGGTACTCTTACCTGCGAGGATTTGCCCGCAAGCCTTTATAATGAAGCCACGGATGCGGATACTCTTGCAGAATGGGGTGTTGAATATTTCAAATATGATTTCTGTCACAATGAAGCAATCCCCACCGTTGCCCCTGAAATCATAAAAATAACGCTTGGAAAGCCCGGTGAAACCGATTTCTGTGAAATTCAGGCAGAACACGGAATTGTGCTCAAGGACGCAAAAGTTATCGCTGATGAAAAGGTTGAAAGCGGTTATATGGTGGGCGGTCTTTGCGGCGGTCTGGGAGAACTTCTCTTTGATACAGTTGAAGTTCCCGAGGACGGTGAATACACCCTTACGATCGTTTTCAGAAAAGGCGGGCTCAAGAAAAAGTTCCTTGTTTGCCTTGTAAACGGTGAAAAGGAATATGACTGCAATTTCCCCGCATCAAAGGGCTTCACACCCGACGGCAGACTCCAAATTGTTGTTAATTTGAAAAAAGGCGTCAACTCATTAAAATTCTACAACCCCGTTGCTTCCCGTATGGACTCCGCACAGCGTCAATATACCCTTATGGGCAAGGAACTTAAACGTGCAACCAAGGAATTTGCCCAAAAGAACGGCACAGAGGAAAAACCGATTTGCTATTCCATTTGCGAATGGGGTATGAATCAACCTTGGAAATGGGGCGCAACCGCGGGCAATCTTTGGAGAACTACCCATGATATTCAAGCCAACTGGACTTCAATGATTCTCATTTATGAATTCAATGTCCGACTTTACAAACACGCGGGAATAGGCTCCTGGAACGACCCGGATATGCTTGAAGTGGGTGTGGGCAAATTAAATATGGAAGAAAATAAAACCCATTTCTCCCTTTGGTGCATGATGGCGGCTCCCCTTATTCTCGGAAACGATGTGAGAAAGTTTATCAACCCTGACGGAACAGTTGATGAGGACAACAAAGTTCTTGAAATACTCAAAAACAAGGAACTTATTGCAATAGACCAGGATAAACGGGGTATGCAGGCAAAAAGAATATACACTAACGGTACAACCGATATTCTGGCAAAGCCCTTGGAAAACAAAGAACTTGCTCTTTGCTTCCTTAACAAAACAACACAGGTTAAAGAAATGGAGATGCCCATACAAAAACTCCACAATGACCCCTATATTGACCTTCCTTTTGCAAAGGAATATGATATTACAGAGGTGTGGGATGGTGAAACCTTTACTGAATCCGATACAATAAAAGACTCCGTTGCACCTCACGGTGTAAAGGTTTACAGAATCAAAGCTAATTAGTCGAAAATAGTCAAACCCTATATGCCTATTAAATAAATCTTTGGCACATTCAACTGTTTTTCGCCTATAATAAGGAGTGATTTTTTTGGACAGAGCGCAGTTAAAAGAAAACGCAAAAAAAGTATTTCATAAAAATTATTGGCACAGTGTCATAGTAGCATTTTTAATGACCCTTGGCGCCGGCGGTGTGAGCAGATTTAATTTCGACTTTGAAGAAGAATTTAACAGCGGATATATTGAGGAATTTTCAGCAAACGGTTTTTCCGACTTTTTCTCGGATTTTCTGTCTTCAAATGTTGCCGCTTTAATTGGTGTTATCGCCTTTATTGCCGCAATCTGCGGAATTATTTTAAGCATTTTTGTTTTCAGTACCCTTAGATGCGGCGGCATACGCTACTTTATGAAGTTAAGAAGAAATCACAAAGTTGAAATCAACGAAGTGGTTGCAAACTTCCGGGACAAAACATTTTTGAATATTGCTAAAATTTCATTTTTAGAAGATATTTATATTATGCTCTGGAGCCTGCTTTTCATTATACCCGGTATTATAAAGGCTTTTGAATACTGGGCAATTGATTATATACTTGCAGTCCGTCCCGATTTAAGCAAGGATGAAGCCTTCCGATTGAGCAAAACGATTATGAACGGAAACAAACTCGATTTATTTGTATTGGAACTTTCTTTTTTAGGTTGGACTATCTTGAGTCTGTTCACATTTTCGCTTGTGGGTGTATTCTATGCCAATCCCTATATACAGGCAACATACGTTGAGTTTTTTGATAAAATAAGAAACGAGGCAATCATTGAGGGTAGAATAAATCCTTTCGATGTCCCCGATTATCAACAGTTTGAAGATGTCCCCCCCACATTCAGTCAGTACCAAAACACACAGAATACAAACACTTATTATCAAAATAATTCCGCACAGCAACCACCCACTGCACAAAACATTGTTTATAAACCCGAGGAAAGTAATTTGAACGATACTCCCGAAGTTCCACACTTCCCAACGGAAGAATAATCCCCCGGAACAACATAAAAATTAAATTGAGCGTTTGATTGACTTCAAACGCTCAAATTTTTTATTCTTTTATAAAACTGTCAACTACGGCTGTTACTGTATTATTTTTAACGGTTGCAAAACCTCCCTTACTTTTACCGCAAAGAACCGTTTTGCCATTTAAAAAGGCTTTTATTACGCCCTCGTTTAAAGAAATAATACTTTCCACATGCCCCTGCTTAATTCCGTAACTGCCGCCGCCCTTTCCTTTTTCATTATCGCTGACAGTAAGTTGAATACTGTCACATTCGACGGATTCCACCGCTTGATTAGGGGTTACAACTTTAAGAGTAAGTTTTTTCATACACGTACTCCTTATTGTTTTGCTTTTTCATAAACTTCATCAATGGTACCGCACATAAGGAAGCACTGCTCAGGTATATCATCGCATTTGCCGCTTAAAATGTCCTCCATACCGCTTATTGTTGCTTCAAGAGGAACATAAGCACCCTTTGAACCGGTAAAACTCTCTGCAACATGGAAGGGTTGACTGAAAAACCTTTGAATTCGTCTTGCACGTCTAACTAAAACCTTATCTTCGTCAGAAAGTTCATCCATACCGAGAATTGCAATAATATCCTGAAGTTCCCGATATTTCTGAAGAACTCGCTGAATCTCTTTTGCAACTTTATAATGTCTTTCTCCCACAACATCGGGGGTTAACATTCTTGAAGATGACTCCAACGGGTCAACAGCGGGGTAAATACCCAATTCAACAATTCTTCTTGAAAGAACGGTGGTTGCGTCAAGGTGGGTGAAAGTCGTTGCAGGAGCAGGGTCCGTAAGGTCATCCGCAGGCACATAAACCGCCTGAACCGATGTAATGGAACCGTTACCCGTTGAAACGATACGTTCCTGTAATTTACCCATTTCACTTGCAAGGGTGGGCTGATAGCCAACTGCCGAGGGCATTCTGCCCAAAAGTGCGGAAACCTCACTACCTGCCTGAGAGAAACGGAAAATATTATCTATGAATAAAAGAGCATCCTTATGGGAGTTTTCACGGAAGTATTCCGCCATGGTAAGACCTACAAGGGGCACTCTCAAACGTGCGCCCGCCGTTTCATTCATCTGTCCGAAAACAAGGGCTGTTTTATCAAGAACTCCCGACTGTTTCATTTCATTGTAGAGGTCATTACCCTCCCTTGAACGCTCGCCCACACCTGCAAATACGGAGTAGCCGTCGTGTTCAAAGGCGATGTTTCTGATAAGTTCCATAATCAGAACGGTTTTACCGACACCCGCACCCCCGAAAAGACCGATTTTTCCGCCTTTTACATAGGGCGCCATAAGGTCGATAACCTTGATACCCGTTTCAAGGACCTCGTCCGCCGCAACAATATCGGAAAAACGCGGAGCCGGATGGTGTATGGGCCATTTCTCCTCGGTTTTTACGGGTTCCTTTTTATCTATGGGCTCACCCATAACATTAACCATCCTGCCCAAAGTTGCCTCACCCACACCGATTGTTATGGGTTCGCCGGTATCAACGGCCGTAAGACCTCTGGACATACCGTCGGTGGACTGCATGGAAATACATCTTACCTCACCGTCACCCAGGTGCTGAGAAACTTCCAATACGTAGGTTTCACCGTTATGCTCGATAGTTACAGCGTGAAAGATATCGGGTATATTAAACGGATCAAATAAAATATCAACAACAGGGCCTGTGATTCTAAGAACCATTCCCACAGAACCTTTTGCCATGAATTTTTCCTCCTGTAAATTATTCGTTGTGTTCCGAGGATGTTTCGATTACATCCGCGGTAACGGAACTTTGCCTTATATGATTTATTTCCGATTCAAGATTTTCGCAATACTCGGTTGCGGTATCGTAAGCGGAACGCATTGTCATAAGAGTGGAGCCCTGTGCGCCCATGGCAGTTTCCAATGCCAACTCATAAAACATTGCCTTAAAAACCCTTTGTGCCGTTTGTGAAATAATAGTACTTCTGTCGGGAACACAAAACAACTCTCCGTTCTGATTTCCTCTTTTTGCGGAGAACAGTTCTTTTACCGAGGGCTTCTGGCTTAACATATTGTAGTATTGTGAATATACCACATAAACACTTGATATTTCGCCTTTTTTCCGTAAATCTATTATTTCATCCAAAATAAGCGATGTTTCCTCGTATGCAGGCACATCGGAAATAATGAAACTTTTATCAACTTCAACCTTTTTTGAAGCAAAGTAACTAACTGCCTTTTTTGAACAGGCAACAAGGTAAAAGTTTTCGTGATTTTTAAGCTGTGAAAGTGCAAGTTCAAAAATCTCCGAATTGAACTTGGCGCAAAGACCTCGGTTGGATGCCATAACAATTACAGCCACAGGGGCTTCAGCATTTACCTGACCCATATACTCGGAAAACTCGGTTCCGTATTTCTCAAGCATATCGGCACATTCTCTGCCGTATTCATTATACGCACCGTAAACTGATTTCAACTTTGAAAACTTAACCGTTGAGGCAGTTTTCATTGCCTTTGTCAGCTTTTGGGTTGACCGTATGCCCCGAAGTTGTTTTTTTAACATTTCAATATCGGGCATATTTAAAACCTCTCTTTAAAGGTTGATACGGCTTCTCTGATTTTTTCGAGAAGTTCCTCGTCGGCTTTGGCACCTGTCTTAAGAACTTCAACAATATCCCTGAAATTTTCCTGCATATATACGAAAAGTTTTTTTTCAAATTGTGCCGTTTTTTCCAATTCAATATGGTCGCAAAAGCCTTCCGAAACCGCAAACAAAAGCAATGCCTGTTGCCAGTCCGCAATGGGTTCATATCTTCCCTGCTTCAATGCTTCCATTAAGTGAGCGCCTGAATTCAGTACTTTAGCGGTAACCTCGTCAATATCGGAACCTAACTGAGTGAAATCCGCAAGTTCTCTGTACTGAGCAAGTCTTGTTCTGAGACTCGCCGCCATTTGCTTCATAAGTTTTGTCTGAGCCGCGCCGCCCACACGTGAAACGGAAAGTCCTACATTAACCGCGGGACGTTGACCTTCGTTGAAAAGTTCGCCCTCAAGGAAAATCTGACCGTCCGTAATGGAAATAACATTGGTGGGAATATATGCGGAAATATCTCCTCCCAAGGTTTCTATTATGGGCAGAGCCGTAATGGAACCGCCGCCCAAATCCTCTGACAAATGTGCGGAACGCTCCAAAAGTCTTGAATGTAAATAGAATATATCGCCGGGATATGCCTCACGTCCCGAAGGTCTGTGGAGCAAAAGAGAAAGTTCTCTGTATGCTACCGCGTGTTTTGAGAGGTCATCATAAACAATAAGGACATCTCTACCTGAATACATAAAATATTCAGCGATTGCCGTACCTGAGAACGGAGCGATATACTGAGTAGCTGCCGAGCCGGAAGCATTTGCATCAACGATAACCGTATAATCCATAGCACCGCAGAACTCAAGACGGCTCTTTATTTCTGCAACAGTTGTTTCCTTTTGACCTATGGCAACATATACACAAATTGTATCTTTACCCTTTTGATTGATAATTGCATCAACTGCAAGAGCCGTTTTACCCGTCTGTCTGTCGCCTATTATGAGTTCTCTCTGACCCTTGCCGATAGGTACGAGGGCATCAATGGCTTTAATACCTGTGTGAAGTGGTTCATTAACCGGCGCTCTGTCCAATATGGCGGGTGATGGAAATTCAACGGGTCTTTTATCAGTGAAATACAGATGACCCTTACCGTCAATGGGATTGCCGATTGCGTCCACAACCCTGCCCAATAAAGTTTCACCAACGGGTACGGACGCAATTCTTCCCACACGTCTTACCTTGCTGCCGCTTTCGATGTTTTCATATTCACCGAAAATGACGCAACCGATTTTATCCGGCTGAATATCAAGCACCATACCGCGCTCGCCACATTCAAATTCAATTACCTCGCCGTACATAATGTCAGCAAGTCCGTCCATCCAACAAATACCGTCGGATACCTGCATTACTCGTCCCAACTGGTAGGTGAAAATATCTCTTTCAAAGTTTTTGGCTTTTTCCGAAAACTCTGCAAGAAGTTCTTTTGCGGCATCATCGGTTTCTATTGGATCACGGTTAATCCGCCTTTCAAAGTGATAAAGTTGTTCAATAACCGTTCCGTCATACACGGTATCACCTATACGCAAACGAAGCCCGCCTATAAAGGAGGGGTCCTCTTTAACCCAAAGGGATATTTTTCCGTTTACCGTTGAAAGAAGTTCCGTAGTTGCTTTGTCAACCTTGTCAACGAGTTCCTTTGAAAGCGTATATGTTGAAGTCAGCGTAACATAAAGCACATCGTGACGCTTTAAGTATGCAAGATCGCCGGGAGTGAGTTTAATCATACCGAGAATGGTATCTATCTGTCTTTCCTCCATGGCTCGCATTTTACTTAAATACGGTTCCTTTGAAAAGACCTCGGCAACACTTGATGTTAAAATGCTCACATATTCTTTCTTGGCCTTTTCAATCATAATGCGATGTTCTTCATCACATTCCCTCTGACCGAACTGCTCTATTTGAGCAATTTTTTTATCTGCAAGTTTTTTCTCATCTTCGATTTCCGCGTTTTGAGAGAAATCCGGCTGTTCAAAAACTAACTGGGGGCATTTCGGCTCCTCAATACTTTCAATACGCTCAGTTTCATCAAGCTCGTTTATTATACTCTCGCGACGCCCGCGGAAAATTTTGAGAACCGTTTTCCTACCGAAAACAACAAGGATAATCGCAAGAAGTATAAAGTTTATTAAAACATACTGAATTTCCATAGTTTTATTCCTTTACTAAACTATCTGCAAAAAGCTTTGCAATTTCGGTGGCGTGTGCAGACAAATCCTTGAGAATCAAGCATTGCTCCTCATCGGTTTTAAGGCGGTATTCGTCCACTGTGCGAATTCGCCTTTGATTTGCCTCCTCAACCGCTTCCTTGCTTTCCGTGCGAATTGATTCGATTTTTTTCTTAATTTTCAGGCTCTGCTCCTGCTGTGCCTGTTTCTTTTTTTCAAGTATAAGGGCGTCATACTCTTTCTGCTTTTCTTCGTATTCCGCTTTTCTGTCTGCGGCACGTTTTATTCTCTCTTTTCTTTCGTCCATAACCTTCAAAACCGGTTTGAACAACAGCTTATCGAGAATTATCATAAGCAAAACAAAACATATAATCGTCCATACGGAAATTGATAACTGAATGGTCATAACTCACCTGTTAAATCTTTGCAATGAGCATAAATGCAATAAGAAGTCCGTAAATTGTAAGAGCTTCCATAAGTGCAAGTGAAATTATAAGGGTTGAACGGATATCCTTTGCCGCATCGGGCTGACGTGCAATGCTTTCCATTGCACTTTTGGCGGTCATACCCTGACCGATTGAGGGACCGAGTGTGCTGACTGCGATTGCGATAGCCGCTGCTATTGCGATAATTGATGATGACATAATTATATCTCCTTTAACATTAAAAATTATTCTTCAGTTACTTCATCAAGATAAATTGAAGTTAACATTGTAAACACCATTGCCTGCAATGCACAGAACAAAAGTGAAAGTATCATCATAACCAAAGGAACACCTATGGGGAATATGTGATACAGTTCCTCCGTTACCATTTCTTCACCGAAAACATTACCGAACAAACGCAATGCCAATGAAGCGGGCTTGATAAACTCGTCAAGCACAAGTAACGGGAGCATAAAAAACATAGGACTTATAAAACGCTTGAAATACTTCTTTACACCTGATTTCAAGCCGGCATACTGTAAAAACACGAATGTTATAACACCGAGAGCCGCCGTTACGGAAAGGGACGAAGTGGGTGCCTTAACATAATCCGTTAAGCCCACACCGGGGAAAAGCCCCGAATAGTTCCCTAGAATTATAAATATAAAAAGCGAGGAAAGAAAAGTAAAGTATTTTCTTGATTTCTCCTTGCCGAGAATACCGTCGAAGAAATTATCGAGGGATTCAACGGCGGTTTCAATAATGTTCTGAAAAACACCGGGACGTTCTTTCAAATTCAGTTTCACAATTAAAGATACAAGGGTTATCAATGCAAGAATTATCCACATTGTAACAACTTCTCCGGTAACGTCCAGAATTCCGAAAAGACTGAACAAGACCTCTGATTTCTCACCCACCGGCAGAGCCTCCTTTCCCATTCAATGAGTCATTGTATTTTACAAGTTTAGCGGTAAAAAATATCATGGGGAGCGTAATGCCAAAACATCCGCCTATCAGAAGATAGATTCGGTCCCACGGCAGATGACCGCCAAGCACATAAATCAAAAACAGAAAACCGATCTGAATTATTGACCTTACCACCTGTGCCCCGGCATATTTGTCCGGATATTTTTTTATAATATACTTTGAAAAGGCGTAGTTTACGGTTGCAATACCGACACCCGCCAAAAACGCTAAAAGTGCACCTATTAAATCGGAGTTTATAACATCACCCTCTTTTCGGTTACCAATTATACTACTTAATTTTAAGTATTACAATAAGTATTATAATATTATTTATAATCTTTATTTGCAAATAAAACGCTTGCTCTCTTCCGATTTGAGAGCAAGCATTTTTATTTATGCGTCATATAAACCGAGTATTACAATACCCACAACTGCTGTTACAATCATCATATAATGCTTAAAGGACAGTTTTTCTTTAAGGAAAATTCTGCCCCAAATAACAGAAGCCACGCAGTATGCGGAAATAATAGGCGCTGCCATTGCAACGTGTTCTTCGTCACCGATTGCATAAATGTAGGCAAACTGACCGGCCGTTTCAAAGATTGCACCTGTATATTTGGGCGCTTCCTTTTTTGGAAAGTATTTCTGTTTTTTAATGAATTTAACATAGATAAAGCAAGCAATACCGCAAACAAGGAATGTAAGTTCATAAGCAACATTTGCAACATCCTCGTTCAAGGATTCAAGCACAATGCTGTCCGCAAATGTGCCCAGGGCATCTAAAAGGCAGTAAATAAGGGGCAGAATAATTGCCAACGCACTTTTTGAATACTTGTAATTGGCTTTTTTCTGCCTTTCAATTCTTAATTCCTCATCCTCACGGGCTTCAACAAATCCCAGACCGATAACACCGAGGCAAACAAGTGCAACCGCAATATACTGGGGCATTGCAAGTTTGTCACCTGTTATAATGCAAAGCACCGCAACGATGGCACCCGAGGAATTGCATATGGGCGATGAAACGGAAAGTTCAATATAACGAAGACCCACATAGCCGATTGCCATTGAAAGAATATAAAGGGCAGAAACGGGCAAATACTTTAAGAGGGAAGGAATGTCAATGGGTACGCCGGAAACAAATATTTCATAGAGAGAGTGAACACCCATTACAGCACCGACTGCGGTTACCATTTTATAATGGCTGTATTTGTCCGCTTTGTCGGCACAACCGATTTTAGAAAACAAATCGGAACCGCTCCAGCAAACGAGGGCGATTATCGAAAACCAAAACCACATCTTAATTCCTTCTTTCTTTTTTAGATTTTTATGGCTTTTTGTATTAAAAACAGGGAAATTATAAACCTTTATTGCTCTTTTTTCAACATTTTTATTTGTTTTTTGCAAAAAAAGATGACTATTGGAAATAAAAGTATTATAATGTCCTCTCAAGCGATTATTTGGAGGTGATTTTTTGAACAGACGCGGTATTCTTGATATGACCACGGGGCCTTATTTTAAAAAGATTATATTTTTTTCTTTCCCTCTCATACTCACAGGGGTTCTTCAACTTATCTACAATGCCGCCGACATTATGGTCATAGGCAGATTTGCAGGGAGCGTATCTTTGGCGGCAGTCGGTTCAACAAGTTCCCTTGTTAACCTTATTCTTAACTTATTCATCGGGTTATCCACAGGTTCCGGGGTTGTGTGCGCCCGTTTAATCGGTGCTAATGACGATAAAGGTGTTCGTAAATGCGTTCACACCGCAATGGCGATGAGCATAGTATCGGGAGTATTTGTGGGAATTTTGGGGTTTTTGATTTCGGGTCCCATATTAAAACTTATGGATACACCGACTGATATACTTCACTTAGCGTCCCTCTATTTAAAAATATATTTTTTGGGTGCGCCCGGCTCCCTTGTATTTAATTTCGGAGCATCCATAATTCGCTCCACCGGTGATACCAAGCGTCCCCTTTTCATTCTTGCTTTTTCCGGAATTGTGAATGTTCTTCTCAATTTAGTTCTTGTTACTGTATTTCATTTAAATGTTGCCGGAGTTGCAATCGCAACAATCACCGCCCAATATATATCGGCAGTTGCGGTTGTTTTAAGACTCTTGCACCTTGAAAATTCCTGCCGATTGCATATAAGCAAAATAAAACTACACAAAGACGAGTTGAAAGAGATTATAAAAATCGGTTTACCCGCAGGCTTTCAAAGCAGTCTGTTCTCCCTTTCAAATGTGTTAATTCAGTCAACTATAAACACCTTTGGCTCCGTTGCCGTGGCAGGTAACACAGCCGCCCAGAATGCAGACGCATTCGTTTATACAAGCACAAATGCCATTGCCCAGACCGCAATGACCTTCACCTCTCAGAATATGGGCGCAAAAAAGTACCAAAATATACGCAAGGTATATTTTATCTGTTTGACCTTCGCTTTCGGTGTCAGCGCAGTTTTAGGCGGTTTGAGTCTTGCTTTTCCGGGAGAAATAATAGGTATATTCACCACCGACCCTGCAGTTATAGAAATGGGTAAGCACCGCATTTACATTATGATGAGCACCTATTTCCTTTGCAGTATTATGGACGTTGCGGGATGTCAGATTCGCGGAATGGGAAAATCTCTTGAACCTATGATTATCACTCTTTTGGGCGCCTGCGGTATAAGAGTTCTTTGGCTATATACGGGATTCCCCCTGAAGAAAGAACTGTGGAATCTGTACCTTTCATACCCGATTTCCTGGTTTGTAACTTTTGTTGCTCTGTTCATCTGTTTCTTTGTTTTTGAAAAAAGAATAAAAAAATCAGAAAAACCGACTCCGTGTAAATAATACACGGAGCCTTTTTTAGATATTTGTTATTCTTCTTCAACCTGAAATTCCACATCTTCAAACTGCATTGTAACTTCTTCACGAGTGAAGCCGTCCAAATCATATCTGTCGGAATAGTAATTGAATTTTTCAATTCCAAATGTTGTGTCGGGTTTACAGGTTATAAGGGTGCAACCTCTTTGAGAGCCCACCTCGGAAATCCCGAAATATGCAAGATAATCCACGCTGTAACCATAGGAGAAAATTATATCTTTATAACTGAATGTGGTATTATTGTAATGGTCATGACCGTTGAAAATAGCCTTAGTTGAATTTAATTCAAGCATTGCTTCAAACAGGTCATCCTCACCCACACCGCTGTAAATTCTTCTGCCCGTTTCACCGATTATACCCTCGATGTATTTAAAGTTTTCCGTGTCTTCAAAGCCGTTTTCCGCAAATTCGTTCCATGCATCAGCAGTTTCGGTTAAGGGTATATGGAAAAACGCAAGAGTTTTAACCGTTGAATACATCTCTTTTTCTTCACAGGGCTCGGCACCGAAAAGGCTGTTAAGTACAACACTGTTTTCCTCATTCAGTCTTGCAATCTCGGCTCTGTACCACTCCACCTGATTTTCGTGTATATTGTCATACTTCTGCATTGCGCCGAAATAGTCGGAACTTATGTACGCCTGGGAATCCATAAGTACAAAGGCTTGGGTAATAATTCCCTGAGAGTTTTTCACTTCAATAACGTGATTGCCGTATCCGTCAACATCATCGGGTCCTGCTTGAAACAAGCAATATTTAAAATCTTCATCCGAATAAAATTTTGAAATTGCCTCACGGTCAAAATAGGAGTAAGCCTCCGTATCGTGATTACCGAAGTTTATTGTCCAATAAACTCCCAAAGTTTCCATTAAATTGGCAAATGCTTTTGCACCGCTTTTGTTGTTGAAAGTTCCTGCCTGAAAAGGCACGGGATAGGCAATATCGCCTGTTGCAATAACAAGGTCGGGTTTTTCCCTTGTTATCATTGTTGCAACGGCATTAAGCGACATTTTATCACGGCTTCCGCTCATCCATCCGCCGCCCAAATGCACGTCCGTAAGTTGTAAAACTTTAAAATCCCCGTCCGTTACAAAAACCCAGTTTCCATTTTCGTCTTTTTCGGGAATCAACTGATTTTCAATTTCCACTTTGCTGTATGAAGAACCTTTTTTCAACAGTCCTTTCACAACCCCGGTGTTTACAATCGTTGTAACAACAACTATAAGTGCAATTATAATTACAATAACCGACAAAACCTTTTTCAATTTTCTTTTTTTACAGTTAGCCATAAAATCACTCCCAAATAAAAATAACATAAATTTTCAAATAATTCAACAACGTCATCTGCAATATTGCATTTTTATAAAAATTCTATTATAATATTTTATATCAAACACACAAATTATATCGAACACACAGATTGGAGAAAACTGTGGAACTCAAAGAATTTTTAAAAGATGCGGCTCACGTGAAGCCCACCGATAATCAACTGAGACATTTACGGGAAAACCCGTTCTATGCCTTTGTGCATTTCAGTCCCAATACATATACGAATCTTGAATGGGGCAACGGCGATGAGGATCCTGCCATATTCAATCCCACGGAGCTAGACTGCGAGCAATGGGCAGTTGCCGTTAAGTCTGCGGGTATGAAAGGTATGGTACTTACCGCAAAGCACCACGACGGATTTTGTCTTTGGCAAACAAAATACACGGAACATTCCATAAAAAACAGTCCCTATAAAAACGGCAAGGGCGATATTGTCAAAGAGGCCGCAGAAGCCTGTAAAAAACACGGACTGAAATTCGGTTTCTATCTCTCCCCATGGGACAGGAACTCCCAATATTACGGAACTGATGAATATAATACATATTACAAAAATCAGTTAACCGAACTTTTAACAAACTACGGAGAAATCTTTTACGTTTGGTTCGACGGTGCTTGCGGCGAGGGTCCCAACGGTAAAAAACAAGTATATGATTTTGACGGTTACATTGAACTGATTAAAAAATATCAGCCACAGGCAAATATATTCCACGACACCGGCGAAATCCGTTGGTGCGGTAATGAAGCCGGCGAGGCGCCCTTTGCACAGTGGGCGGTTGTACCAATAGAACTTTGCCCCATGAACAAGGCACAAACCCACGGGTCTTTAATGGACGGAAGTCTTGAATACATTTACAATACCGATACCACAATCGGTTCTTTGCAAAATATTATGTATTCAAAAGGTCTTGTGTTTGCACCTGCGGAAGCGGATATGTCCATAAGGCCGGGTTGGTTCTACCACGAAGATGAAAAACCCCACTCTCTCGGGCGGCTTTTTGACACATATATTAACACCGTGGGAAACAACTCCGTTTTCAATCTTAATATCCCTCCCATGCCCAACGGCAAATTCAATGACGAGGACGTAGAACGGTTGAAGCAACTGGGCGAACTTATTGAAAATGAATTTAAAACAAATCTTGCCGAAGGCATAAATTTTGAAATACTTGACGGATACGGAGAAACTCAACCGGAATTCCTTTTAAAACTGAACAGAAAAGAAAATATTAAATATGTCGAAATCGCCGAAAGAATCAGCGAAGGACAAAGAATAGAAAGTTTTATTGTTTTAGCAAAAAACGACGATGGTGTCTGGCAAGAAAAGAAACACGGAACCACGGTGGGTAGCCGTAAAATCATAAAATTAACACCTTTTATAACGGATGAAATAAAAATCCGCGTCACTTCAAGCCGTGATGTTCCCGATATTGAATGGATTAAGATTTATTAAAGATAGGGTGATTTACTATGAAAAATATTCCTGAAATCAAACTGGGTATTGTTGCTGTGTCAAGGGACTGCTTCCCAATGACTCTTTCCGAGGGCAGGCGTAGCGCCATTGTGAAAGAATATGCAAAATACGGGGAGATTTATGAATGTCCCGTTTGCGTTGAAAACGAAAAAGATATGCTCAAGGCTTGCGATAATGTAAAAAACGCAGGATGCAACGCACTTGTCATTTATCTGGGAAACTTCGGTCCCGAAACTGCCGAAACCCTTCTTGCAAGACATTTTGACGGCCCCGTTATGTACTGTGCCGCCTCTGAAGAAAGCGAAAACGATTTGCTTGACGGCAGGGGCGATGCCTACTGCGGTGTTCTCAATTTAAGTTATAACCTTAAACTCAGAAATATTAAGGCTTACATTCCCGAATACCCTGTTGGAGATGCATCGGAATGTGCAAAAATGATATACGATTTTGTTCCCGTTGCAAGAGCAATTCTTGCTCTTAAAAATCTTAAAATCATTTCTTTCGGTCCCCGTCCCCAAGATTTTCTTGCCTGTAATGCCCCCATTAAATGCTTACACGATTTAGGAATTGAAATTGAAGAAAACAGCGAACTTGACCTTTTCGCTTCCTTTAATGCCCACGCAGGTGACAAGCGAATTCCCGAAGTTGTTGCAGATATGGAAAAAGAACTTGGGGTAGGTAATAAAAAACCTGAAATTCTTGAAAAGTTGGCGCAGTATGAACTTACTTTGCTTGATTGGGTTGAGGCCCATAAAGGCTCAAGAGAATATGTGGCAATCGCAGGTAAATGCTGGCCCGCATTCCAGACGGAATTCAAATTTGTTCCCTGCTATGTTAACAGCCGCCTTGCCTCCCGAGGAATTCCTGTTTCCTGTGAGGTTGACATTTACGGTGTACTCTCCGAATATATCGGTGCTTGCGTAAGCAATGACGCGGTTACGCTACTTGACATTAACAACTCCGTCCCTCACGATATGTTCGATAAAGAAATTGCGGGCAAAACTTCTTACAACTTTACGGACACATTTATGGGATTCCATTGCGGTAACACACCCGCTTGCAAACTCAGTTTCTGCGAAATGAAGTATCAAAAAATCATGGCAAGAACTCTCCCTGTTGAATATACAAACGGCACTCTTGAGGGCGATATTGCTCCCGGTGATATAACTTTCTTCCGCATACAGTCCACCGCAGGCAGTCAACTTCGCGCTTATGTTGCCGAGGGTGAAGTTCTCCCGGTTGCAACCCGTTCATTCGGCGGAATCGGTGTTTTTGCAATTCCCGAAATGGGCAGATTTTACCGTCATGTTCTTGTTGAGGGCAACTTCCCCCACCACGGTGCCGTTGCTTTCGGTCATCACGGGAAAGCACTTTTTGAGGTGTTCAAATATCTGGGTGTTGAAAACATCGGTTACAACCAACCCAAATGCCTTCCCTACAAAACGGAAAACCCTTTTGCATAAAATAGATATTCAAATAAAAAACTCCTTGAGATTAAAACAATCTCAAGGAATTTTTTTATTCTACATATTCGTTTCCCGGTTCATCCATAAGAGTCATTTTTGCATCTCTGATGCCGGAAAGGCTTTTCGTTGAGTCGGGTCCCACTATACCCACAATATCAACCCATGTTCCGTCCTCGGGTATTTCAACATCCTCCGAGAAAATAACTTCAATGGGTATCATCTCATCGCTCGGAAGTTCGCCGTCGGAATGCTCGTGGTCGTGGTCCGAATCACCGTGGTCATGGTTTCTGTAAACCCAATACTGAACCCCACCTGTTTCAAACTCTTTAGTATAAAACATACCCTGAAGATGGATTTCAGCGCCTCCGAATGCCGCATAATCGTCCTCATTCTCGGTTTGATAAGATGCGTCAAGGTTCGCTATCCAATAATAAAAGGTATCATCCGTAACCTCGATTTTAACTTTGCTCTTATCCTCGTGTGTGCCTCCCTTTGACTCAATTTCTTTAAGTTGAGCCAAAACAGCGTCCTTTTCGGCAATAAACGCCGCTTCAATCTGGTCAAAACGTTCGTCTTCAAGTTTTGTATTATACCAACCTGCCACAACTATCGCAACTATTCCTATAATGAATACAAGCAATATACAACAGTTTATAATAGTAACTTTTTTTCTGAAAGCGGCATCCGCGTAGTCGCTTTTTTTCATACCTTCAGGGATTATTTCTTCCTTGGGGGGTTTTGTCTTTTTAGCCATTGCAATCTCCTTATATTTTGAGATATTGTTGTTTTAATTATTTCTTATAGAACTGGGGAAGGAATTTCTTGTGTGCTTCCTTCATTTCTTCGTAGCAAGCCTTTGCCTGTGCAAAGTCGCCGCAAAGAGGATGCATCATAAGAGCGTTAAGAGCGTCCTCGTCAGAGCCTTTCATAGCCGCGTCAACAGTATATTTCTCGTATGATTTAACCGTTCTCATAAGGCTTATGATGTGGCGGTTTGTAACCTTTTCAACGGGGACGGGTTTAGCACCGTCCTTACCGATAACTGCTGCAATTTCAACAATATCGTCATCATCCATAAAATCAAGAGTGCCGTTGTTTTTGATATTTACAACGTGAACATCGTTTTTATCATTTGCGATTGAGTCAATAAGAGATACAGCCGCAAGTGAGTACTTGTAACCTCCGCGCTGACCGAGAAGTTCGGGATTAACAACGAGATTTTCATCCTGGTACATTTCAAGAAGCTGTTCTTCAATTTCCATACAAACTTGTGCACGGCTCTTTGTACCCGCTTTAAGATGGGCAAGTTTTGTTGCACGGTTATAGTAATACTGGAGATATGACGAGGGGAATCCCTTACAAGCGTGAATACACTCCAAATCGAAACCGTCATCCTGAATGTTATTCATAACCGTGGGAGCAAACCCGTCCTCGAAAAGCTGCATCAATTTTTCCTCGCCGTCAACCTTAACGGATGTAATCCAACTAAGGTGATTAAGTCCAAGGTATGTAATCTCCGCATCGTCGCCCACTGCGGCTTTAACATCGTCAATCATAGTAATGGGGACATTGCAAAGACCCATTGCTTTAACATTGGTGTGATTGATAAGGTATTCGGAAATAATACCCGAGGGATTTGTGAAGTTAATAAGCCAGGCATCCGGGCAAACAGCCTCTACCCTCTCTGCAATCTTTTCCATTGCGGGAATTGTACGCAATGCCTTGAAGAAGCCGCCGATACCCGTTGTTTCCTGACCGATAAGGTCGTGTTTAAGGGGAATTGACTCGTCAATATGACGGCAGGGAAGTTTACCCACACGAATCTGCGTTACAACGAAGTCCGCACCTTGCAAAGCAAGATCCAAATCGTCCGTCATAACAATTTCACAGTCTATACCGTTGCTTTTGAGCATACGCACACACAAGCCGCCTACAATTGTACGTTTCCTTTCATCAATATCCATAAAAGCAACTCTCTTAAGTTTAAGGGAGTCCTTTGCTTTGATGAAACCGTAGATAAGTTCCGAGCAATATGTACTGCCGGAACCTATAACCGTAACATTGATTTCTTTCATATATATCAAACCCTTTCCGATATTGTTAACTTTATTTTAGTTTTCAAGAAGCCAATTTACGCAACCCGTAACGGGAGCACAGTCAAGTTTTATAAAATTGAACTTCCTGCCGGTTCTTTGAGCCACAAGTTCTGCCATTCTGTCCGTATATTTATATGAGGGCAGTTTCGTGTGAATTGAGCCGGAAAGAACAATATTGATTATATCATCCTTAAAGTTCATATTTTTTACATGACTGCAAATGAAGTCGGCACCGCGTTGCGCCATTTCTTCAATTACCTTCAATGCTTCTTCATCTTCATTATTAGCCGCCTCAAAGAAAGAAACAATAAGTTTTCTCAAAAACTCCTCGCCCTTTTCTTCGTCTTCAAGAACCGCAATGGAATTAAGGAGCGTATCTCTGTCTTTAATTCCTGCTTTTTCACCCATCAAAGCGGTGATTTGGGATTTATTCTTGCCCAAACAGAGTTCATCATACATAATTTTGAATGTTTGAGCGCCAACCCAATGTCCGTTGCCCTTGTCCGCGGAAAGCACATCAAATCCGCCCACCTGAAGCATATTACCGTCGCTGTCTATACAGTTACAGCAAGTACCTGTTCCGCAGTTGTAACCTATACCTGCGCCGGCACCCACACCCGCTTTAATTACAATAAAACCGTCATTGTAAATACGACAACCGGTAATACCGAGTTTTTTCAATTCTTCCTGCATCTCGTCGTGCTGATAAGGATGGTCAATACCTGCAAGACCCATGAGTATTCCGTCAATATCCTCGAATTTAAGACCTGCCTTTTCCAAAAGCCCCTTAATGCCGTTTGCTATAATTCCTGCCGCTTGGGGAATTGCACCCTCAAGGTTTTCGTGGTTTGAGCCCTCGGTTTCATTTTGAGCCACAACATTTTTGTTTTCATCAAAAAGAGCAAACGCAGTTTTGGTTCCGCCTCCGTCAACACCTATATAATATTTCATACAATCACCAATCATTCAATATTCTCAAAACATTCGTTGCAAACTTCTTCCAGACAATACACGCTTCGTCTGAAGTCCTCTCTGTCAATCCATTTACCGTTTGTAAAGTCGGGAACGGGAACGGGAGCGCCCCCCATTGCAACCGACTGCTCGGAAAGACAGGTAATTACCATCCATGCCGCAGTATCATATACATCTATGGGCGGTTTTTCTCCCTCATAAACTGCATCCACAAACGCGGAAAGCACAAGGTAATCCATACCGCCGTGACCGGCTTTAATGCCACCCTTTTCATAGGCTGACCACAGAGGATGCTCATATTTTTCTCTCCAAGGAGTGAAATCGTCCCAACTGTGTGCCCAGTTGTCATCATCCTTGTTCATACCGTCAATATAAATTCTGCCCTTTCCGTCCTCGGGCTCGGAATAGATGCCTTTAGTACCCTGGACTTCATAATCCCTGGTATATGGTCTTGGGAGCGTACAATCGTGAGTAAGCTTAATTGTTTCTCCGCCGGCACATTTAATAATAGTTGTAACAACATCACCGCATTTAAAGTCAGTTCCGTAAAGGTCGTAATCCTCACCCTTGTTATCCTTTATCCATTGGTTAAGGCCGCAGGATTTACTTGCAACGGAATTCACCGTAAGAAAACGGTTACCTCTGTTTATTCTCAATGCTTTTGAAATGGGTCCCAACTGATGAGTGGGATAAAGTTCACCGTTTCGATTTATGAAATTAAACAGTCTTCCGTGTATATTTTCTCTGCCGAGAGCAATTTCATCACGTAAATCGTGACGGTATCCGCCCTCCATGTGAACGATTTCTCCGAAGATACCCTGTCGAATCATATTGAAAACCGCCATTTCGTTACGGCAATAGCAACAGTTTTCAAGGAGCATACATATTTTTCCCGTTTCTTCACTTGTTCTGACCATTTGCCAGCATTCCTCAACAGAGGCGGCTCCGCCAACCTCGGTAGCAACATGGCAACCCGCTTTCATTGCGTCAACTGCAATTCTTGCATGGGTGATCCATGTTGTTGCAATAACAACTGCATCAAGTTCTTCGTTGGAGAGCATTTCTTTATAATCAATATAAGCGTGAACAGGGTATTCATTGTTATTTACCTTTTCAACAATTTCAATTCCTTTTTCGGCTCTCTCGGGAACAAGGTCACAAACAGCGGGAACCTTTACCCCATCCACCTGTAACAAAAGTTCAAGCATACTTGCGCCCCTGCCGCTGATACCTATAAAGCCGATTTTAGCGTTCGTTTTTCTCACTGAAATTACACTCCCCAAGGAAAATTATTCATAATTATTTTTATTTTACCATATAACATTTTTATTTTCAATAAATAACATAAATAAAATAGCGTTAACATTGCAAAAAATGAAAAACAACATAAAAAAAATACCCCATCCGCAAAGATGGGGCGAATTTTTCATTTAATTATTGCTCAACAGGATAAACGCTTACTTTCTTGCGGTCTTTACCGAGACGCTCGAAACGAACCTGTCCGTCAACAAGTGCAAAGAGTGTATCGTCTTTACCCTTGCCTACATTTGTACCGGGGTGGATTTTTGTGCCTCTCTGTTTTACAAGGATGTTACCTGCAAGAACATACTGACCGTCCGCTCTTTTAGCACCGAGTCTTTTAGATTCGGAATCACGGCCGTTACGAGTTGAACCCATACCTTTTTTATGAGCAAATAACTGGATATTGATTTTAAGCATTCGTTACACCTCCGTAGTTATCGTAACATTTTTTGGATATTGCTTTTTAAGTTCTTTTATATGAAACTCCAATCCAAGCAATATATCTTTTGTTTTGAATGCGTACTCCTCGGGAACTTTCAAAGTCATTTCCCCGCTTTCCTTAACCGTTACATCCGCATCAACGTCCATTATTTCAATAACGGTGTTGGCGGTCATATATGCTGCGGAAGAAACTGCGGCACAAACGATATCGCTGCCGTGGGCAGCATAGCCGGCATGACCTTTAAACGAGAAACCCAAAGGTACATCATTTTCGGAATGAAAAAATTTAATGTTAATCATTGATTAAGCATTGATGGCTGAAATTTCAACCTTTGTATAGGGCTGTCTGTGACCCATTTTGCGTTTTTCATTCTTCTTGGGTTTATAGGTTGCAACAACGATCTTTTTGCCCTTGCCGTTTTTGAGTACTTTTGCGCTGACAGAAGCACCGTCAACATAGGGAGCACCAACTTTGATACCGTCGTCTGCACCAACAGCGATAACCTTATCGAAGGTTATAGTGGAATCAGCTTCAACTTCGAGTTTTTCGATGAAAATAACATCGCCGTTCTCAACTTTGTACTGCTTTCCGCCTGTTTCGATGATTGCGTACATAGATTTTTACCTGCTTTCTTTCAGTCTCGCTAACAAGGCTACCGAATTCGGTATTGTGGACACACCAACAGCGTCCGCCCTTAATATGCGGCAAATGGTATTTTAACAGAAACATTCCTATTTGTCAACAGAAAAAACTGCTTTTTCCAACTCTTTTTTCATATCATCGGGAACCTCTGCCATAAAGGTGAGTTTCTCTTGGGTTACGGGATGAATAACGGACACTCTGTTACAGTGAAGTGCGGCACGTTTTATATTATCCGTACATTTTCCCCCATACATAACGTCACCCACAAGAGAATGACCGATGTGGGACAAATGCACCCGTATCTGATGGGTACGTCCCGTTTCCGTTTTAACTTCCAAAAGTGTTGCACCGTCCAAGCGGGCAACGCTTCTCCAATGAGTTACTGCTCTGTCGCCCTGCTCCCCCACGGCTCTGAGGGTTTTTGTTATATCGGGTCTTACTATTGGGGCGTCCACCGTCCCCTCACCGTCCAAATGACCCTGAACAAGTGCAAGGTATGTTTTTTCAAGGTTGCCGTTCAGCCTTGATGCGACAAAGGAGTTTTTGGCAAAAATCATTACACCCGACGTTACCTTATCAAGTCTTCCCACCGCTCTTGCCACAAAACTGTCGTTTTTCTCTTTTTTCAAATGTGCCGCAACTGCGTTACATAATGTGCCGTTGGGGTGATTTTTTGTGGGATGAACGGAAACCCCCGACGGTTTGTTTATAATGAGTAAATCCTCATCCTCGTAAATAATTATCAGGTCTGTTTCCCATAGAATCGGAGGCTGCGTTTTTTCGGGAAGAAAAAAGGAAACCACATCCCCGTTTTTGACTTTATCAACAACTCTGCTTTCCGTTCCGTTTACAAAAACCGACTTTTCCGTATGGCGCAATGTCTGGATTATACGCGTGGATACACCTGCATATTCTCTCAAGAAAAAGTAAAGGGGTACGTTCTCATATTCCTTTGAAACCGTATATTCGATTTTACGCAAAATACCACCTCGCATCCGTAAATGTATATGCAAATGTATATACAGCCGTCGAAAAACGGCGAATGTTCAAAATATTGTCAATGTAAAGTCAGTTACTTTACGCGATTTTTCTTTTTTAGAATTTTAAAACCGTAAAATCCCGTAGTTCTTGACATTTTAGACACAGTTTTGAACATTGTCAAGTTATCTTCTTTACATTTTTTCCATTCATTTCCATTTAGCAAAAAAATGTATAAATCTTATTTTTAACATAAAATATACACTTTTCATTGCATATTTTTATTTTATCGGGAATTCCGAAACTTTTCTTTTGTTAAATCTTGCAACGAAATCAAAACCTGACTCACGTGCAATTTCATAAGCTCTCGGAATACCGAATCCGATACGCTCCGCATAGTGAGAATCGGAGCCGACACTAACAAGTTTACCGCCCAATTCTTTGTATCGTTTTATTGTTTCAATATCGGGTGACGGCTTGTTTATGGGGTATTTAAGTCCGCCCATATTTATTTCAAGAGCCTTGTCCTTTTCCGCACAAAGTTTTAAAATCTCATCAACTTTATCCGAATATTTATTTATATCTTCAACATAACCGCAAATATTGAAAATATATCTGAATGGGTAGGTAATATGAGCCACAACATCAATATTTCCCCATTGAATCATATTGATAATTTCTTCAAAATACTCGTTCATTAAATCTTCAATAACGAAACCGTCAAAGGATTCAAAATGGTAAAAATCAAGTCTGTCCCGAAGATTATGTACGGAGCCTATAATAACATCGTACTCAAAGGAATTGATTATCTTATCCGCAAGTTCGGGTATGTAATGGGGTTGAGCCAACTCTATACCTCTGAGAATGTCCAACCTGCCCTCAAAAGCTACTTTTGCCTTACTTGTCTCAAAATAACTTTGAACACTTCTTTTGTCGTACTCATCCTTATAGAACCAATCGACCTCACAGTGATCGGTAAATGCCACACATTCAATTCCGTTTCTCTCCGCAACCTCCGCCATATACATTGCCGAATGATTGCCGTCGGGAGAATTATCCGTATGGGTGTGCATATCAATAATTTTAATATCTTTCACGCTAAAACCCTCTTTCAAATCAACATAATACCACAAAAAACTGTATATTAACAGTACAATTTCAAAATATATAAAAATAAATACCTTTAAAATTTCAATTATATATGGTAAAATATCATTGTGGAAGGAGTGTTATAATGAAACTCACCTTAAAAGCAAATTCAAAAATCAATTTAATTTTAGATATTACGGGAATAAAGAAAAACGGATACCACAGTTTGTTTACCATAATGCAATCCTTAAGTTTGGGAGATATAATCACCGTGGAAAAAACCGTCGGTGAAAGTATTGAGATTTCTTGTGATACCAAGGGCGTACCAACCGATAAAAGTAACATTGTATATAAATGTGCTGAAAAATTCTTTGAATATTCACATATTAAAAACAACAAAGGCGTTCACATTACCATTGAAAAGAAAACGCCCTTTGGCGCGGGAATGGGCGGAGGCAGTGCGGACGGCGCGGCAGTTCTTGTTGCTCTTAACAAAATTTTTAAAACCGAATTCCCCGAAAAAACTCTTTGCAGAATAGGTGCAAAAGTCGGCGCAGATATACCTTTCTGTATCGTGGGAGGTACCGCTTTGGCTTTGGACACCGGTGCAATTGTGGCTCCACTGCCGGATTTGGATGACTATCACATTGTTGTTGTAAAACCCAAGGACTGCGTTTCCACAAAGGAGGCATACGCGGCAGTTGATGCTTTGGAAAATATAAAGCACACAAAAAACAAAGAAATGCTTGAACTTCTGGCAGACGGCGAATTCCATACTGCTCTTAAACTTTGCGGCAATGTTTTTGAACAGGCTATTGAAGTTGCAGGGAGAGTTGACATAAAGGATATAATGAATAAAAACGGCGCCGTTGCTTCCTGTATGACCGGATCCGGCTCCGCAGTTTACGGAATATTCAAGAAAAAAGAGAATGCAGAGAAAAGTGCCGGGAAATTGAAAGAAATGTTCAATGAAGTATATATATGCACACCCGAGCCTAACGGTGTGGAAATAATTTCCGAAAACTGAATAAAATTATTTTAACCGTCCAAAATCATTTTGAAAGGACGGTTTTGTTATGACCTTATTCACTTATAAAACTCTTAATGAACGAAAAGATAAAATCCTTCTATCCGTTGTCGCCATTGCAATTTCTCTGTACATTGCTTTTTCCTGCACTTATTTTACCGCTTCGGCACAAACTGTAAAAGACGATGTTGTGAGACTTCATATTCTCGCAAACAGCAACTCCGAAGTTGACCAAGAAGTAAAACTAAAAGTCAGGGATGCACTTTTAGAAACAAATACCGCAATTCTTGAAAAGGGTGTAACAACCGAAAATGCCCAAATGTATTTTGAAGAATCTAAAAATGAACTGTTGGATATTGCCGAGAAAACATTAAAAAAGAACGGGCTTGATTATAGTGTAAAAATCACTCTCGGTACCGAATACTTTGAAACCCGGAAATACGGTGACCTTACATTTCCCGCCGGACACTACACCTCATTAAAAGTAATTTTAGGTGAGGGCAAGGGGAAAAACTGGTGGTGCGTAATGTTTCCTCCTCTGTGCGTGCCCGCGGCAGAAGAGGTCCAAGCGGACAAGGAAAAAACCGCCGATTATCTCTCCGAAAGCGGTGAAAAGGTAATTAACGGCGGGAATAAGTACGTTGTTAAATTTAAGTTTTTGGAAATATATGAGGAATTACGTTCAAAATTAGGGGCGGAAAAATAAACCTTCCCGCCCCGACCAAAAGTATATTCAAATAATGATTTCCTTGTGCCTTGTCACGTGACAGCCCACATTTACCGCAACAGGAAGTCCTGCAATATGGGTGGGAGCAGTTTCTATATTAACTGCAAGAGCGGTTATATCTCCGCCGAAACCCTGCGCCCCTATATTCAGTTTATTAACTTCCTCCAACATTTTTTCTTCCAATTCCCCATAAAAATCATCGGGATTCCTTTGGGAAATATCACGGCAAAGGGCTTTTTTGGAAAGCAATGCAACACCCTCAAAGTCACTTCCTATTCCCACACCCAAAACCACGGGAGGACAAGGATTGGCGTCCGCAGTTTTTACCGTATCAACAACGAAATCCACTATATCGTCAATACTTGCGGAAGGGGTAAACATTTTAATTCTGCTCATATTTTCACTGCCGAAGCCCTTTGGTGCGGCAGTGAGTTTAATTCTATCCCCGGGAACAAGTGACAAATGAATTAAAGCAGGCGTATTATCGTTTGTATTACCTCTTCTTATAGGGTCTTTGACAATGGAACAACGCATCTTGCCGTCAAAATAGGCTTTTCTTACTCCGTTGTTAACCGCCGTGTTGAAGTCGCCGTCAACAATATGCACATCTTGTCCCAATTCGCAAAACAGAACAGCCATTCCCGTATCCTGACAGATGGGAATATTAAGTTCCTTTGCCGCATCAAGATTTTTGCACATATCACAAAAGATACCTTTTGCAATAGGGTTGCTTTCTTCTTTCTCGCAATTACGAATCTTCTCTTCCAAGGAATCCGAAAGTTTTCCGTTGGCTTCAAGGAAAATTCTTTCAACAGCATTTGCAATTAAATTTGCACTTATTTCTCTCACAATTCCACTTCCTATAATTAGGGGTTGTAAAAAAGTGTAGACCGCATAAAACCCGATATATAAAGGTTTATAACACCCCTTAACAACTTTAAAGCGTATCAGATGTAATAAAAACCCAAAAACAAATTAAAATTCTGTTTTATGCTATGAACAAACTTCGCCACTCGACGTACCTATGTACGCCTTCGGGTAGCCGAAAACAAAGCAAATGCTTTGTTTTCGCTCAGTTTGTCCATTCTACGCATTTTTTCCTAACCCCTTAAAATGAGGCTGCAAAAAAACTATCGTTTTTTTACAGCCCCTTCAATTTACCATTAACCTCTTGAATTTCCGCCTCTGCGTGGAGTCGAAGCTCCGCGCTTTGCAACATTATTCTTTTTAAGGTCGCTCATTTTTTCGTCGCTTACGCTTTTAAATTTTGCCATCATATCTTCAAAAGACATATTCTCCGGCTCGGAACGCTGTGTTCCCGTCCATACGGGAGGCTGATCCCTGCGCGGTCTGTCCCCAGAGGGACGCTTCGGCTTTGATTCTTCTTCCTGTTGAGGCTGCGCCTTCTTTATGGAAAGAGCCACCTTTCCCTTTTCATTGATGTCAATGACTTTGACTTTAACAACGTCACCCTCTGAAAGTTTTTCGTGTATATCTTTAATAAAAGTTGACGAAACCTCGGAAATATGTACCATACCCGTTGTTTTGTCAGGAAGCTCAATGAAAGCTCCGAAATTTGTAATTCCTGTAATTTTCCCTTCAAGAATCGTGCCGATTTCCACTGCCATACTTTACCTCTAAATATTTGTTTATTCTTCGGAACCGGGTGTTATGTCAACATAGACTCTTTCGTCAGGCATAACATAACCCTTTTCCCTCGCATATTTCTCTGCAAGTTCCGCTTTATCTCCATCCTTTATGGCGGATTTGAGTTCCTCATTCTCGGCAACGCGGCTTTCATACTCGCTTTCAAGTTCTGTGAGTCGGGCTTCTTTTGCATTGATTTCACTTTGGGCTTTAATAAATCTTACGCCCATATAAAGCAAAAGAACAAAGCATAAAACAATAACCAATACGCTATGAGGTTTGAGTTGGTTTTTCTTTTTCCGTGCCTCCACCGACTTTCCCGCCTTTCCGTGCTTTGTGTGAACCTGCACACAATATATCGAATAAATTATACACATACACACGTACTTTTGGCAAGACCTTTTTTTGCATTTTTTTTGAGTTTTTTTCACTTTTTTTAAAAAATAACTTCATTTTACCGAAAATTTTAGAAAAAACTCTGTTTAAGAAACGGAAAGGAAAAGAAATAATTTTAAAAAGCAAGCCGTAAAAACGCTTCAAAACTTTAACTAAATTATCCGTTATTTTGATAACTGCAATACCCAATGAAAAATAATAGAACACCGCACCCAGAAGTTCGCCTATTATTATATATGACCGTACTTCACCTTTGTTGGATGCAAGAATAAACATATAACTAAAAAAAGCTACTGCAAAAAAATATAATAAATCAAAAATCACAATCGCCGCTTTTCCTTTTGTAAAGGATAAGCGCAATGCTCTGAATAAATCGTAAAGTATCCCTAATAGAAATCCGATTCCCAAGGAAGCGATAAAAATCAGGGTTTGCTCGCTTTGTTCAACTGTGTACATTATCTGAATACTCTCGAAAGGAAACTGCCGGATTTATCAATCACATCCGCATAGGAAAGGGCGCTTATTTGTCCCTCAATGCACAATTCGCCAATTTCAAGAGAAAGCTTTGTGATATGTAGTTTTTCGCCCTTAACAGTCAGTTCGCCGTACTCGGTTTGAGCTATAATTGTTTCCTCATCAAAACTTCCCACATCCTTTACACCCGAAACGGAAAGACGGTTTCTGTCCTCGAGTATGCAATTATGGGGTAAAATTCCTGTTCTTTTTTCTTCTGTCATAATTAAACACCTCCGCAATAAACTATATGCATTAAACGGAGGTGTTATGTTTATTATGAATTTTCTTCCCAAGAATAATTATGAAGCTGTCCTTTATTTTTCAGTTCGGGATACCCCATCTGTCTTAAAGCCTCGTAAACCCCGATTGCAACGGAATTGGAAAGGTTAAGACTTCTCGCATCGTCTATCATGGGTATTCTTACACATTCATCGGGATGTTCCAGTAACAACTCCTCGGGAAGTCCCTTTGTTTCTTTTCCGAAAAACAAAAACGATTTATCGGTATAAACTGCATCGGAATGAGTTTTTCTCGCCTTTGTTGTAAAAAAGAAATAATTACCGTCCGGATTTTTCTCAAAAAAATCATCAAGATTTTCATAATACGTTAAATCGAGCAAATACCAATAATCCAAGCCCGCTCTTTTTAATTTTTTATCATCAATTGTAAATCCCATTGGCTTTATAATGTGCAAACGCGCGCCCGTTGCAGCACAGGTCCTTGCAATATTACCCGTATTTTGCGGTATTTCCGGCTCAACTAAAACTATGTTCAACTCGCTCATATTTATGATTCCTCTATATAAAAATAATTTTTTCTTTTATAATCGAGACTGTTAAATTATAACAAAATGAATTTTAACACTTCCATTTATTTTTATCAAGTAATTATGACTACTTTCCCGACTTGAGGGCAAACTTTTAAAAACAAACAGGAGGTGTTTTTAATGATGTTAATGAGTTCCGATAAAACGATGAAATTAGGCACGGCAGTAATGGCTGTGGGTGTTGCCGCCGCAGTTGCCGCAGGTGTTGTTAATTCAAGAAACAATACCAAGAGCAAAATGAAAAAACTTGCAAAAAAATCCGTAAAAACAATGGACGGAATCTTGGATAATATGCAGAATATGTTCAAATAAGATTTACGAGGATGTAAAAACATTCGTTTTTTACATCCTCGAATTTAGAGGTGAAATAATGAAAAGACTTGTTTGTCTTTTACTTATAGTATCATTGATGTTCGTTTTCTTGGGTTGCGGCAAAGGTGATTCACAAAACACCACATCTTTTTCAACGGATGCCCAAACTGCCGCTGAAACCACAAAACCCGAAACCGAATCACAAAAGGAAAGCGAAACCGAAACATCCGACGCTCCCGACCCTGAGCCCATGGACAAAACAACCGTAGAGAAAAAAATACTGTACGGAAAAAATACAGGTACGGACAAAACCTATACAGGATTGGAGCCCTTACCAAAAGTAACGCTTCCGGTTATTGATCCGGACAATTTAAGCGGGCTTTCCACCGAAACTCACAACCACAGCTACGGAGTTTCAAAGAACGGAGTCCCCCATGAGATCTCAGTAAACAATCAAAAATTCTATGAGAAATACGGCGCGCTGTGTCTTGATACAAGCGGTGAGAAGGTAATTTATCTTACCTTTGACTGCGGCTACGAAAACGGCTGTACCGAAAAAATACTCGATACATTAAAAGAAAAACAAGTTCCCGCCGCTTTCTTTGTGACCCTTCCCAATGTTAAGGAAAATCCCGAACTGATTGCCCGAATGATTAAGGAAGGCCATATCGTGGGAAACCACTCCGACACCCATCCGAATTTTTCAAAAATCACCCGTACCCAAATGGTGACGGAAATAGAAACTCTCGACAATTATCTGAGGGAACATTTCGGTTACAGTGCTCCCTATTTTCGATTCCCCGAGGGAGCTTGTTCGGAGAATGCGCTGGAACTTGTACAAAGCATCGGCTTCACATCTGTTTTCTGGTCAAGCGCCTATGCGGATTGGGACACAAGCAACCAAAAAGGAAAGCAATATGCATTCGATACGGTAACATCCCGACTTCACCCCGGTTGCGTGCTTCTTCTCCACGCTGTTTCACAGGACAATGCGGACGCCTTGGGAGATATAATCGACTATGCAAAAGCCCAAGGGTACGAATTCAAGTCATTATAGCAAAACAGTAAAAACGGCTGTAAAACATTTTCATTTTACAGCCGTCAAAATATTTATTCAGTACGCAAGGCTTCAACCGGGTCTTTCTTTGCCGCTATGCGTGAGGGTACAAGACCTGCGATAAGAGTAAGCGAAACACTTATAACAACAAGAATTATTGCCGCCGCAAAGGGAAGTGCCGCCGCCGCAGGAATATGAGCCAAATACTTCAGTATCAGGTTAATGGGAATTTCCAACAACAGGGTTGACAGAATACCGATTATACCCGCACCCAATCCTATTATTGCGGTTTCCGCATTGAACACCCTTGCAATATCTTTCTTTGATGCGCCGATACTTCTTAAAATACCGATTTCTTTCGTTCTTTCCAGAACGGAAATATAGGTAATAATACCAATCATAACCGAAGAAACCACAAGAGAAATCGCAACAAAGCAAACAAGAACATAGGTAACAATATCAATGATTGTTGTAAGACTGCTCATAAGCATTCCGATATAGTCGGAAACCTTAATTTGAGCTTCCTCGTGACCGTCTGCGGCAACCTGTTCATTATAGTAACTTACAAGTTCGTTAAGTTTCTCTTTAGCTTCAAAGTTCTTCGGATAAAAACATATCATTGAAGGTGATTCAAAAGTAGAATAACCGAGTTTTTCAAGAGTACCGGAAAGAGAACTGTTTGCCGCTAATGTATCAACATACGCCTGTTTTATTGCAAGCACCTGTTCTTCCGTGAGGAAACCTTCCATAAGTTTCTTCTGAAGTTCGCTCATATCATCAAAACCGAACATTGCACCCATATCCGCTAAATTCACCTGGGACATATCCATACCTTCCGCCATGGACATAAAGGGTGTATAGTCAAGGTAATTGAAATCTATAATACTTAAATCAACATCTTTAAGGTCAAAGTCATTAACCGTAAGATTTGAAAATTCAAGTCCTGTAAGAACATCCTTTGTTTTATCTGCAAGTTGTTCTTTAACAACCTGACGTGTTGCGGTTTCTTCAATAGCGTAATCCATCAAATCACGCATATAACCGATACCGCCGGTACCCAATGAAAGAGTATTATTTTCGTCGGGCTTTAAAATACCGACTATTCTAAGTTCCGTACCGTTGTCAACCAAATCTTTTACGAAATAGTCGTTGGCGCTGTTGTCACTCCAAAGTCCTGTTTTCTTATCTTTTACAAAATAATCGGCACTTAAAACAAGTTTAAATCTCATATCGAGAATTTCATCGTAGGAATACTCGGTAATTGTTTCATTTTCCAAGGATTCGCCACTGGCAAGTGCCTGCATAATATTTTTGGTGAATTCCTCTTGGTCCTTAAGACCCAAAGCATAGACAACAAGTTCGTTAATTTGATTATTGCCGTCAACAATCAGCACAACTTCGTCAAACTTTTCAGGCATTCTGCCTGCGATAACATCGTACTGTGCGTCCATCAGTCTTTCATCACCGATAAGTTCAGTCCAGGCATTAACCTGAGTCATACTTGACATTGAAGACGCCATACTCGACATACTCTCATCCATGGGTATGCTTTCCATCATCGTGCTCGGATTAACTTTAACTATACCGTTTTCCGTGTCGGCGCGGTAGATGTTCAAATCCGTACTGTATTTGTACTGAACATCGTTGCAAACCTCGTCGAATTCTTCTTGATTATCTTCAACATATTTTTTGAAGTTGTCAAGGTTGTTGGAAGTGGATTCGGAAATAAACGCGTTTACCATCTTCATAAGAGATTCGTTTACATAAATTTTGTCTTCTTCGCTGTTTTCCACACCCTCCATCATTTCGGTTGTTATACCCGTAAAGGATGTCATTACGCTTTCCAAGTCGAAAGTCTGTTTTTCAACGGTCATAGGATAGGAAAGAAGCATATCCTCCTGAACCCTGTCAATATAGACTTGAATACCGTTTGAAAGGGCAAGAACAAGAGCGATACCTATGATACCTATACTTCCTGCAAAAGCGGTCAAAAAAGTACGTCCGCTTTTTGTACGCAGATTATTTATACTAAGAGAAAATGCCGATGCAAAGGACATAGACTTTTTACCCTTTTCCTTTGCATTTTCTGCGCGTTTCTTTTCATTTTCATAATCCGAATCATCGGGTACAAAGGGGTTGGAGTCCCCTATAACTTCACCGTCAAGACATCTTATAATACGGTTAGCGTAATTTTCCGCAAGGTCCGGGTTATGAGTAACCATGATTATGAGTTTATCTTTGGAAATCTCTTTAAGCAGATCCATTATCTGAACGCTCGTTTCCGTATCAAGCGCACCGGTGGGTTCGTCCGCAAGAAGAATATCGGGATCGTTTATAAGCGCACGTGCAATGGCAACCCTCTGCATCTGACCGCCGGACATTTGAGTGGGTTTCTTATGAATATGATCCCCGAGTCCGACTCTTTTTAATGCATCAATGGCTCTTTTACGGCGTTCTTTTTTTGAAACACCCGAAAGAGTGAGGGCGAGTTCAACATTGGAAAGAACGCTTTGATGCTGAATAAGGTTATAACTCTGGAAAACAAAACCGATTGAATGGTTCCGGTATGTATCCCAATCGCTGTCACTGAAATTTTTTGTGGATTTGCCGTTTATTCTCAAATCTCCGTTGGTGTATCTGTCGAGACCGCCGATAATATTAAGAAGCGTTGTTTTACCGCAACCGGAAGGTCCGAGAATAGCAACAAATTCACTCTCACGGAAATTGATATCAATACCTTTTAACGCTCTTACCGTGGTATCTCCGGTAACATAATCCTTAACTATATTTTTTAAAACTAACATAATATATTACCTCAACAATAAAGCCGTTTCCTGTTAAAGAAAATTATTGCTCCGATTACCGCCGCCACAAGGGTATAGCCGCCGAGAACATAAAGCGCCGTATGACTCTTGGGGGCTTCTTTATAAATAATTGTTGGAACGTAATCATCATCAACAACTATTTCGATTTGTGCTCTCTCTTTAAACAGCAAATTATATAGCCACTCAATCAACTCATCCTCCGTCATCTGAGCGAACTGTTCACCTATCGATGACGAATAGGTAGAAAAGGCATCGTTACCACTACCCATTGAGCCTACAAGTAAATTTTCATTACCGGGAAGTTTCAGTGTCTTTGCCAAAACTCTCAAAAGGCTCATCAAAACACCTGTTTGATCCGCTTCAATATATGAATACTTAACATAATTTCCGTTGAGCGTGCTTTTACTTGTTTTTTCGGTTTTGGTTCCTATTCCTGCCACGCAAGCAATATCGAACTCTGCGATTTTCATTCCCGATTCGTCAATCATTTCTTTCAACATTTCGTTTAAATCGAGTTTGCCTGTTAACTCAGATACATCAAAATTTAAATCCGAAACTGTAGACATTTTTGATGTTAGTGA
Source organism: Acutalibacteraceae bacterium (assembly GCA_051892415.1). Taxonomy (GTDB): domain Bacteria; phylum Bacillota; class Clostridia; order Oscillospirales; family Acutalibacteraceae; genus DTU089. Next base: position 205,687 of record JBJFGF010000020.1, read on the forward strand.
GGTAACGGGAAGAAGCAAGTTGGAAATACATTTTTCCAAAGAACCGTTATTCATAAAATATACTATGTTCGGTAAAATTCTCGTGAGCGTCTTAACGGGATTGTCAAAAATCTCATCAAGTAAATCGAAAATCGGTTCTGCAATATTGACTAAAACCGCATCCTCGTCCTTGTCCTTCACATACCGTGAATATGTTTTTATAGAACTGTCCTTACATCCCAATGCTTCAAGTAGCGGAATCACAGCGGTATTGTAGCCGTCCGCACCCTTGATGGTTATACTGTCCATAATCACCATATCTTCCCCTGCAAGTAAAACTTTCAGCAATGGGTACAGTGGTCTTAAAGTCGCAACAAAGGCGTTTTGGAAACCCTTTCTTGAGCCGTTATAAAATCCCCATGAAACATTTTTAAGAGAAAGTTTTGACCAAGAGGTTGCTTTATTTAAAACATTATAAGCGACGGGGTAATCATCTTTAATATATTTTGCTACTCCCTTCGGCGTTGCGTCAATTCCCAAAAGAACAAGTAAATCCAACATTCCCTCTTTTTCAAGAGTGCCGTATATTCCTGTCAGAAGAGCATTTATATTAGCGTTTGTATAAACACTTGAGGAAAGAAGCGACTCGATATCGTCGTATGTTCCTCCCTCCTTTACAAAATCGTCAAGGAGGTCATCAATTTCATTAAGTACTTTTTTATAATTGTCTTCTGTAAGATTCGGTGTGTATTGAACAACCGTCTTTGCTACATCCGGGTAAGTATAAACTTGCGGTGCATCCAACTTGGAGGGTGTAAACAAAAGAATAATTGTACCCACCAAAGCATCCGTATCATTCTTCAGCATACCGCCGAGCATATCCGTAGGAATGTCTTTTGAATTCCCTCCCATTTGCTCCATAAGCTCCGGTAACTTTTTCTCGTTGAGTTTCAAGGTATCAATGAGCCATCTCATTATTTCAACATAAGCTCTGCCCTTATTTGCTTCAAATTCACTGCCGCTTTTTGAGCCGCATTTTGAAAGTCTTTCAAAATCCACGGGGGCAAGATTAAAACCGCTTTCAGACGCCATATCGGAAAGCCCCGTTGTAAGCATTTCGCTCATATCGATTTTCATTGAATCCAAATCAAGTATTTTTAAAAATACGGCAACTTCAACAAGGGGATTAGAGAAAATGGGGGAAAGCAACGAATCCATACAAGCATCCATTTCACCGCTTTGAACAAAATATGCAAAGGAGGGCAAAATTTCAGTCAAATTGTCCATGGGTGCTTTCAAAACTCTTTCAAGCATTGAAAGAATGGGCAAAATGATATTTTTTATCATATTGCTTTTATCCTTGTCCGCCTGTGCGGTGAACTCCGCCTGGGTCATTAAATCCGTACACTTCAAGGCTTTAAGTGTGGGAACGATGGCATTTTCATAACCGTTTGCACCCTCGATTTTAATAAATCTTGAAATCTTATACGTTCCCGAGCAAAACAATGTATAAAAAATATCGTTGAAAGGCGACATTGCTTTTCCTAAAGCAGCAGCAAAGTCGTTTTTATTCTTTACACCCCATTTAACACCTGAAAGATCTACATCATCCCATGAGTTTGAGCCCGAAAGTGCTTTTTGCACATCCGGATAATCTCCCAATCCCTCTGCAACTGCAGAAACGGAAATATCTATGCCGATACTTTCTATTTCCTTGGAATTTTCAGAAAGTCCTTTATACAGAGAAACCACAAATTCCGAAACAACTTCGTCACTGTATATCATGGGCTTTACAGTTTCCGAAAGGGTTGCTCCCGTAAGGGCCGGAACGACATAATTCAACAATTTATCCGTTCCCTGGACAGCATTTAAAGCCTCCTCGGCAGTAACACCTTGGGGGTAATCCGTCGTGTAGCCTGCCGCAACCGTGGGAATTAAAGAGGAAAATGCCACAAGCAGACACAGTATTGAGCTAACCGCTCTCCTTAACATTTTTTTCATCAACATCACTCTGAATTAAAATTTATTTCAAACATATATATTTATTATAATCTGTTACTACTTTGAATTATACAACATCTATTGTATTATTTGTTAAAATTATGTTAATTTTGGAGGATTAATTTGAAATCTCGTTTTTTTAATTTATTTTGCCTTTTTCTGTTGTTGATGACCCTTTGCGGATGTAGTTTTTCAAACTCCGGCGAAAGCCTTGAAGCATTCTCCCAACGAATGAATTCTTTGAACGAAAACTATAATATGAATTCCAACGGTTATATTATTGACGCAACACAAAAAACATTTACTAAATTCTACAAATTCACCGAAAAAGAAATAATGCTTAAATTCAAATATGATTCAAAAAACAGACTCACCCAAATGCACATTGTTTTCGACCCCGCTGTTTTGGAAGAAAGCGACGAGCCTTTTACATTCATTTCCGACTGTATAGTCTGTTTCTGCCAAAACGAAAGCACAAGTCGGGAAATACTCGGTATGACTGATTTTGACGATATTATAAAAACCGTAAGAAACGAAACAACCGATACCGAAGTCGGAAACATAAAAATCGAAATTGATTCCACACAGCTCGGCACGGTTATATCACTTTATAAGGACATATAAATCTTTAATTCTTCCGCAATTTTGCGAAGCGCATTGCCTCTGTGACTTAACGCATCCTTTTCTTCGGCTGAAAGTTCCGCAAAACTTTTATCCCCCACCATAAAGAGCGGGTCATATCCGAAACCGCCGTTGCCTCTGGGTTCAAATCCTATATAACCCTTACACTCACCCCTTGCGGAAATCACGTCACCGTTAGGGAATACGCAACAAACCACGGAAACAAAACGAGCTGTTCTTTCTTCAAGGGGAACATTATTCAAAATTTTAAGAAGTTTTTGATTGTTTTTCTCATCATTACCGTGCTCACCTGCAAAACGGGCGGAATACACCCCGGGAGCGCCCACAATGTAATCAACGGCAAGTCCCGAATCATCGGCAACACAGGGCATACCGCTTTCAAGACAACCGCTTTTAGCCTTTAACAACGCATTTTCGTAGAATGTTTCCCCTGTTTCTTCAACATCGGTTAATTCAATACCGACTTGTTCGGAAGTTTTCACATCAATTCCCAAGGGTGAAAGAATACGTTGGAGTTCGTCCCTTTTTTTCATATTGTGAGTGGCAATTAAAAAAACTTTGCTTTCCATTAACCGAACAACCTCCCGAATAAGCCTTTTTTCTTTTTGGGCTCTTCTTTTGTTTCTTCTGTTTCTTCCGTATTTTCGGAAAGGGATTCATCCACTTCGGTTTCCGATACATTTTCCGCTGTATCTTCTGTTGTTTCTTCCATTGCATCTTCAACGGGTTCTTCGATAACTTCTTCCTCATTTTCCGTTGTTTCTGCAACTGTTTCTGCTGTTTGGGAAATTTCTTCAGTCACTTGCTCTGTTTCGGGTTCTGAATTTTCCTGTTCTTCGTTTTCGGAAGTTTCTGTTTCCTCTTGATTCATTTCTGCAATAGCACCGAAAATTTCACCGACTGCTTTTGCAATTTCTTCACGTTCATTGTTTTCTTCCTGGGGAACATATTCCTCGCGGATTTTTGAAAGATCGATTTCATCCTCCTCAAAATCTTCCGGAAGGTCATTGAAAAGTCCGTCGGCAAATGCCTGGGGATTAAAGGGTTGCAAATCGTCAATGCCCTCGCCCACACCAATAAACTTAACGGGAACTTTAAGGTCATTCTTAATTGAAAGCACTACGCCGCCACGGGCGGTACCGTCAAGTTTTGTAAGAATAATACCCGTAATTTCCGCAATCTTTGCAAATTCACGTGCCTGATTCACCGCATTCTGTCCCGTTGTTGCGTCAAGAACAAGAAGCACCTCACGGTCGGAATAGGGAAGTTCACGGTCAATAACACGGTAAATCTTACCCAATTCCTCCATAAGATTTTTCTTATTATGAAGTCTTCCGGCAGTGTCGCAAATAATAATCTCCGTACCCCTTGCCTTTGCGGCGGAAATTGTATCAAAAATCACTGCGGCAGGGTCTGCCCCCTCTTTGTGCTTAACAATTTCAACACCGGCACGCTGCGCCCAGACATCAAGTTGGTCAATAGCGGCGGCGCGGAATGTATCCGCTGCGGCAAGGATAACGCTCTTACCCTCCGCTTTATATCTTGCGGCAAGTTTACCGATTGTGGTTGTTTTGCCCACACCGTTAACACCGATAACAAGGATAACCGAAGGAATGGTAATAAGTCCCATATCCTCGCCGCCCTCAAGCATTTCGGCAACGATGTCTTTAATCTCCGCCTTAACATCGGCGGGGTTTTTTATACCTTTTTTACGAACAACGTCGTTAAGGCGCAAAGTAATCTCGGAAGCAGTTGAAACTCCCACGTCGCCCATAACAAGAGCCTCTTCAAGTTCGTCAAAAAGTTCTTGGTCGATAGAAGTGTAACTGTCAAGAACATTATCAATGGCTCCGGAAACATTATTTCTCGTTTTTCTCAAACCGAAATTTATTTTTTTAAAAATACCCATTAAAAAAACTCCATTAAACAGATAATTTATTTGTTGATATAGGATTACATAAACTGTTATTTATGTTAAATCGAACTTTTTAGCCATTTCTGCGGTTTTCAACTCAAGAAGTTTTGATACGCCTTTTTCCTGCATGGTAACACCGTACAGCATATCCGCTTCTTCCATAGTACCTCGACGGTGGGTAATGAGAATGAACTGCGTATTCTGAGTCATTCTGCGAACATAAGACGCATACCTTGCAACGTTTACGTCGTCAAGCGCCGCTTCTACCTCGTCGAAAATACAGAAAGGACAGGGATTGATTTTAAGAATGGCGAAAAGAAGCGCTATGGCAGAAAGACCTTTTTCGCCGCCGGAAAGAAGTGAAATATTCTGAACATTCTTACCCGGGGGCTGAACCTTAATATCAATATCACATTCAAGAACGTCGGTTTCATCCGTGAGAACAAGGGATGCCTTGCCGCCGCCGAAAAGTTCCGCAAATGTCTGTCCGAAACTGAAATTGATTTTGTCAAACTGTTCCTTGAACTGAACACCCATTTTGCCCGTGAGTTCATTTATAAGTTTTATAAGTTCGCCTTTGGACTTTTCAACATCGTTCACCTGGGTGTACATAAAACTGTATCTTTCGGAAACCTCTTTATATTCCTCGATGGCACTTACATTAACATTGCCCAGGGAACGGATTTTTCCTTTTAACTCGTTCAAACGTTTTTTTGCAGTCGGAATGTCCTCAATAACAATATCCAGTTCCTCTGCCTCGCGTTTTGTAAGTTCGTATTCGTCATAAAGTTTGTTTGAAATATCTTCAAACTCCTTTTCCATTGTTTCTTTACGTTCCGAAAGTCTGGCTTTTTCACCGCCCAGTTTTTCACGTTCTTCCGTCTTTTCTCTTTCAAGAATACGAAGTTTACCGCTTTCCTGCTCATATTCCTCGCGTTTTTGAATAAGGGCGGCAATCTGTTCCTTGGATGCACTGCTCTGCGTCCTCAAGCCCTCTGCCTCACCGTTAAGGACTTCAATTCTTTCACGGATTTCCTCATTATTTTTGCGGATTTCCTCAATTTCGCTGTCAAGTTGTGACAGTTTATCCTTATGGCTTGTACTTCTGTTTTTAAGGCGGGCTATTTCTTCCTGCTTTGCCTCAATTTCCTTTTCGGCAGTGGCAATGGAAAGATTTATCTGTGCGGCATCGGCAGTAAGTTTTTCTCTCTTTTCGCGGAGACTCTCTCTGTCCCCCGTAAGAGTTGAAAGTTCTGCTTCAACCTTATCAAGTTCAATTTGAAGAACGGAAAGTTTCTCGTTGGCATCCGACGCACCTACCTTTATGGACTCAATACGAGCCATAAGGCTGGCTTTTTCTTCGTCCGCCGAATTCTGCATTTGCAAAGTGTTTTCGTAATTACCTTTACGCAGAGCAAGAACTCCCTCTACTCTTATTTTTTCTTCACCGAGGGAGATAATTTCACTCTTACAGCCCTCAAGTTCTGCGGCTGTGGCAGAATAACTTTCCTGCTGAGTCTCTGTTTCCTTGCGGAGAACAGAAATTTTTTCTTCCAGAGAGGTTAATTCTCCCTTGAGTTTTTCAAGTTCATTACCTCGGCTGAGAATGCCGGCATTTTGAAGCTTGGCACCGCCGGTCATAGAACCGCCGGCATTTACTACCTGACCGTCAAGTGTTACGATTTTAAATTTATAATTGTACTTTTTGGCAATTACTATTGCCGCATCCAAATCCTCCGCAACAACAGTTCTTCCCAAAAGCGACTTTATAATTTCCGTATATTTTTTGTCATATTCCACAAGTTCCGATGCAAGATTTATGTAACCGAAACAGTCGTCAAGATTTTTTTCTTCCAATACTCTGCCCTTAATTGCAGTCAAAGGCAGGAATGTGGCTCGACCGGCTCTGCTCTCTTTCAAAAAAGCAATGGCTTTTTTTGCATCGTTTTCGGTTTCCGTTACAATGTTCTGAAGTTGTGCTCCCAAAGCAGTTTCAATAGCCAGGGAGTATTTGTCTTTAACGGAAATTATTTGTGAAACAGGCGCATGAATTCCTTTAAGAACACCCCGTCTTACCTCACGAATAACCGCTTTAACACTGCCCTGATAGCCCTCCATATTCTTTTCAAGATCCCCCAGCATTGCAATACGGGATTTCTTAATCTGAATATCGTTATTCAGAGCGGCTTCTTCTTCCTTTAATTTATCGAGTTTTTCTTTCCTCTTAGACGCAAGAAGTTCGACACCCGAAAGAGCATTGTTAAGTTCCGTGCTTCTCTCGGCAATTTTCTCCAATTCATTCTCGGATTCTTCGCACTGTACCCTAAGTTCTTCTAAAACCGGTTTTCTTGCCATACTCATTTCATCAATGGCGGAAATGCGGTTTTCAATTTCTTCAACTGATGAAGCGGCGGTGGAACTTATAACCCTGTTGTCCGCAATTTCAATGGACAGGGCGGACATTCTTTCACTTAATTCCACGCTTCTTTGAGCGGATTTACTGTTTTCGTCGCTCAAAATATCAAGTTCACCTGTAAAAGAAGTGAGTTCCTGTCTTTTTTCTTCGATAGCGGCATTAAGCTGTTCAATGGCGTCCTCCGCATTGGAAATTTGAGTTGCAATTTCTATGTCGGTATCATTTTCTTCCGTTTTTTCTCTCTCAATACGTTCAATGGTCTCATTATTATGGAGAATTGTGTTTTCCTGAACGGCAATCTGACTTTCGAGCAGTGCCGCCTGCTCCTCAAGTTGAGCACAGGCACGTCTGATTTCATCAACCGCAACGGTGATTTTTTGAGTTTCCGCAATGGCAGAATCAATTTTCTCGGTTATTTCTTCAAGGGATTTGCATACCTCACTGTACTGGGTATCGACAATAGTTATTTTCTTTTCCTGCTCACGCAAATCGTTTTTGGTTTTCTCTATTGTATATAGCCACAATCCGATTTCAAGGTTTTTCTTTTCCCCGGCATATTCAAGGAATTTTTGTGCCTTTTCACTCTGGGTTTTCAAGGGACCCACACGGGATTCAAGTTCTGTGAGAATATCTCTCAATCTTAAAAGATTTTCTTCCGCCTGGTTAAGACGGCGGAGAGCGTCTGCACGGCGGTATCTGTAATGGGAAATACCCGCCGCTTCTTCGAGCATATCACGTCTGTCCTCGGATTTTCCGGAGATTAGTGTTTCAACCTTACCCTGACTGATCATCGAATAGCCGTCCCGACCAAGACCCGTGTCCATAAACAGTTCATGAATGTCTTTGAGTCTTGCCTGCTGTCCGTTTATTTTATATTCGCTTTCTCCCGAACGGTAATAACGTCTTGTAACGGTTACAACTTTTTCGGAATTGTTGAGAGCCATATCGGAGTTATCAAGTTTTAAGGTAACCTCCGCAAAGCCTACTGCACGGCGGGAATCCGTTCCGCTGAATATAACGTCCTCCATTTTTGAGCCGCGCAAATTCTTTGTGGATTGTTCGCCCAAAACCCAACGCATAGCGTCGGAAAGATTACTCTTTCCGCTGCCGTTGGGTCCCACAACTGCCGTTATACCTTTTCCGAAGTTTAACACAGTCTTGTCCGGAAAGGATTTAAAGCCCTGCATTTCTATCGCTTTAAGATACATTTGGTTTTCTGCCTTTCATTAGTCTGTAACTATTTCGTATTTTTCCAAGGATTCCGTTCCCTTTACGGTAACATTCCAACCTGATTTTCTCAACTCGGCTTTGTTTGAGCCTTTCTGCCCCACCATTTTTGAAATTTCCGATGGATTTACCCATAGAGTTATCTGATTAGTGTTTTTTTCGGGGTGTTTCCCCGAAAGCATTCTAATTGCTTTTTCAAGATAGATTTTCGACTCACAAAGTTCTCCGAATGCGGGATGGTAAGGTCCTGCAATATAGCCCTCCTCCACATTTCCTCCGGAGTGGAGTCCTAATCGGATAACCGTAATATTTTCATCGTAGAACCGTTTCAGAAGAACTGCACAAAGATCCGTTGCTTCCTCTAAAGTCTGCGGCTCGTATTCGCCCTTTTTGTATAACTCCCCGAGATATGTACCCTCCAAAACTATTGTCGGATAAATGCGAACGGTATCGGGTTTTAAGTCTATAATGTCCTCCGCAGTCCGTAAAGATTTTTCGGGCGTATCTCCTAAAAGCCCCGTCATCATCTGAAGTCCAAGAGAGAAACCTTTTTCTTTTATAAGTCTTGATGCTCTTATTATATCATCACGGGAATGTCCGCGGTGGTTTAATAAAAGCACTTGTGAATCGGTGCTTTGGGCTCCCAATTCAATAGAGGTAACACCGTACTCTTTTAAAATTCCCAACACTTCTTCGTCAATGGCATCGGGGCGGGTGGAAACTCTTATTCCGCAAAACTTTCTGTCATCTGTAAAGGGTTTTGTTTCCCTCAAAAGAGAAATCATATATGACCTTTCCACCGCTGTAAAACTTCCGCCGAAAAATGCAATCTCGGTATTTTCGGGGTTAACTCCGTGGGAAACAGCCTTTAAAAGAGTTTCCCTTACCTCTTGGGGAGTCAGTTCCTTTACTGAACCTGAAATTGTTTTTTGATTGCAAAAAGAACATTGGTGGGGGCAACCCTGATGTGGTACAAAAAGTGAAATATTGGCATGTTTCATTTTTTCATATTTGTAAGAGCGTCCCCTGCCGCCGCTTGTTCGGCATCTTTTTTTGTTCTGCCCTCTCCCTTTCCTACAACCTTGTCATTAAGTTTAACAACGAATTTGAAGGTTTTGTCGTGATCGGGACCGAATTCCCCGACTTCCTCATAAGAAAGCGTGTTGCCTTTTTCCTTTTGTATTTCTTCTTGAAGAAGGGATTTATTATCTTTAAAACTTGCCTCACGTTTAACTGCTTCTTTGATGAAACCGAGAATATACGGCTTTACAACATCAATTCCGCCGTCAAGATACATTGCCGCAATAACCGCTTCAAAGGCATCGGATACAATGGAAGGTCTGTTTCTGCCCCCCGTATGCTCCTCTCCTCTGCCCATGAGAATGAATTCACCTAAACTGATTTTTTCTGAAAATTTAAAAAGGGATTTTTCACATACAACTGCGGCACGAAGTTTTGTAAGAGCACCTTCAGGACGGGTTTTAAACTCCTCAAAAAGATATTCGGCAGTTACAAAACCCAATACGGAATCGCCCAAAAACTCAAGTCTTTCATTGTCGTGGGGCAACTTGTTTTCGTTGGCATAGGAGGAATGAGTCAGCGCTCTTTTAAGCAGTTCCCTGTCTTTAAATTTATAGCCGATTTTTTCTTCAAAAACTGAAAAGTCCATAATTTCCTCCTTACAGTTTTAATGTTTTGTAATATTCAAGACTGCGTTCTGCAACCTTTAAATAGCGTTCCGCTTTATCTTTTATTTTTTCATCCAAGGGGTCAACTATACCGATTGCGGCACCCATGGGTTGAAAATTTTTAACTGTTTCGTCACAGATGTATTGGGAAAGAGCACCCAACATTGTAATCTTGGGAAGTTTTAACGGTTCCTCTCCTAAAAGTTTTCTTGCGGCATTGTAACCCGCAAGAATACCTGATGCGGCGGATTCCATATAACCCTCCACTCCGGAAATTTGCCCGGCGAAATATATATTGGGGAATTTTTTCATACTGAAATCCCCGTTGAGAATTGACGGAGAATTAAGGAATGTATTTCTGTGCATAACCCCGTATCTCACAAACTCCGCGTTTTTGAGAGCGGGAAACATGGAAAAAACTCTTTTCTGCTCCGGAAATTTTAAATTGGTTTGAAAGCCCACAAGGTTGTACATTGTACCGTCCTTGTTTTCTTTACGAAGTTGAAGATTTGCCCAGGGTCTGTGGCCTGTTTTGGGATTTGTAAGGCCCACGGGTTTTAGGGGACCGTAACGCATCGTGTCCTTACCCCTTGACGCCAGCACCTCAATGGGCATGCAGCCCTCATAGACATCCTTTTTCTTGTCAAAAGAGTGAAGTTCGGCACTTTCGGCATTTACAAGAGCCTCGTAAAATTTTTCATACTCCTCTTTATTGAGAGGACAGTTTATATAGTCATCCTCGCCACCCCTGTCATACCTTGACTGTGTAAAGGCATATTCCATATCTATGCTTTCCGCGGTGACAATGGGTGCCGCCGCGTCGTAAAAGGCAAGAAATTCTTTACCGCAAAGTTTTTGTACTTCTTTTGCCAAACCGTCGGACATTAAAGGCCCTGCGGCAATAATAACAGCGTCGGCTTCGGGTATCTCGGTTATTTCCTGACGCACAAGAGTAATATTGGGATCATTTTCGATTTGCCGTGTAATAAGTGAGGAAAACACATCTCTGTCAACGGCAAGGGCGCCCCCTGCGGGAACTTTTGCAACTTCTGCCGCGTCAAGACAAACAGAGCCGAAAAGCCCCATTTCCGCTTTCAGAAGTCCTGCCGCCGAGCCCAATCGGGCCGCTTTAAGAGAATTTGAGCAAACAAGTTCGCCTAAATTTTCACTTTTATGAGCGGGAGAAAACCTATGGGGTTTCATTTCATAAAGAGTAACCTTAATTCCTCTTTTGCTTAATTGATTTGCCGCCTCAACTCCTGCAAGCCCTCCGCCGATAACAACAACTTTTTTATCAGTCATCTTTTTCTTCCTGTGTTTTCTTTGTGTTTTTACGTGCGGCCTTAAAGGAATAGTCGCAAGACTCGTTTGAACAGGTAATTATTCCGCCCTTGCCTTTAAAAAGCGATTTACCGCATTTGGGGCAATTCTCACCTGTTGGCTTATCCCAGGTCATAAAGTTACATTGTGGATAATTACTGCAACCGTAGAACTGGTATCCCCGTTTGGATTTTTTACCTATTACATTACCTCCGCAAAGGGGACAGGTTGCATTTGTTTCTTCAATAAGCGGTTTTGTTGTTTTGCACTCAGGATAGCCGGGGCAAGCAAGGAATTTTCCGAATCTGCCCACTTTAATTACCATATTTCTGCCGCATTTTTCGCACTTAATATCCGTAATGTCTTCCTGAAGTTGAATCTTCTGACCCTGCATTTCCGTTTTTGCTTTTGAAAGGGTGCTTTCCAAATCATCGTAAAATTCATGGAGCATTGTAATATAATCCGTCTTGCCCTCGTCAATTTCATCAAGTTTGGTTTCCATTGATGCAGTAAATTTCGTATTGACGATTTTCTGGAATTTTTCTTTAAGAAGATTGGTTGTTGCAATGCCAAGTTCCGTGGCTTTGAGGAGTTTTCCGTCCCGCTTTACATATTCCCTTTTTATGATTGTTGTAACAATGGAAGCATAGGTGCTGGGACGTCCCACACCGGTTTCTTCAAGAGTTTTAATAAGGGAGGCTTCCGTATAGAATGACGGGGGTTGAGTAAAGTGCTGATTTCCCTTAACCTCTTTGAGTTTTAGTACATCCCCCGTTGATACATTGGGGATTGTGCTGTCGTTTTCTTCATCCGCAGTAACATCCTCGTAGAGAGCCGTGAAGCCGTCGAACTTAATTGAATATCCGCTTGCGGAGAACAGGCAAAATCCCTCTTGAGAATCCTTTTCAGCAGTAATTTCAACCTTTACCGTATCGTGCATACAGGGTGCCATAAGTGATGCCACATATCTGCACCAAATAAGATTGTAAAGTTTATACTGGTCATTGGTAAGGCTTGCCTTGGCAATTCTGGGAGTAATGGCAACATTTGCCGGTCTTATTGCTTCGTGGCCGTCCTGTGCCCCCGCTCTTGTTTTAAAATATCGGGGCTTTTCGGGAAGATATTTTTCGCCGTATTCTTTTACAATGAAATCGTTAGCGGCGGCACGTGCTTCCTCGGAAATACGCAGGGAGTCCGTTCTCATATAGGTAATAAGACCCGTCATACCGTTTCCTGCAAGGTCAATACCTTCATAGAGTTCCTGGGCAATTTTCATTGTTTTTTGAGCCTGGAAATTAAGTTTTCTTGATGCTTCCTGTTGCATGGAGGAAGTAATGAATGGCGGGGCGGGTTGTTTCTTTCTCGTACCCTTTTTAACGCTTGTGACGGTATAAACCGCACCGTCAAGACGTGAAAGATAGTAATCCGCCTGTTCCTGATTTTCTATTTTAACCTTTCCGTTTTCGTCGGAGGTGAGAGTTGCGCTTAAAGTCTTTCTGTTTGAAAGGAACTTTGCGTCTATTGACCAATACTCCTCGGGGTTGAATTTTTCAATTTCTTCCTGACGGTCAACAATAAGGCGAACGGCAACGCTTTGAACTCGTCCTGCTGAAAGTCCCCTTCTGATTTTTTGAGAAATAAAGGGACTGAGCCTGTAACCCACAAGTCTGTCAAGAATACGGCGAGCCTGCTGAGCATCAACAAGTCCCATATCCAAAGCCTCGGGATTACTGATTCCTCTTTTTACGCTTGTTTCGTTAATTTCATTGAACTTTACTCTGTTTTTATCATTGACATCAAGACCGAGAACTGTTGCAAGATGCCATGAAATTGCTTCTCCCTCACGGTCCGGGTCAGTTGCGAGATATACCTTGTCGGAACTTTCAACCCGTTCTTTAAGGTCTTTAACAAGTTTTTCCTTTCCTTTTATTATTGCGTATTTGGGAGCAAAATCATTTTTTACATCAACATTCAACTTTGCGGCAGGCAAATCTCTGATGTGACCCATTGAAGCCACAACATCGTATTCACTGCCAAGATACTTTTTGATTGTTTTTGCTTTCGCAGGAGACTCAACAATAACAAGATTGGACATTGTTCTCATCCTTTCAATTTCTCTTTATATTAGATTAAATGATTCTATATTTCTTACCGCTCACTAACTCCGCCAAGCCCGATAACTCAAGTTCGGTCAGAGAGGACAGTACAATATTCATTTTTAAATTTGTTTTCCTTACAATATCATCAATATGTGTTTCATTTTCATTAAGTACCGAATATACACATTTTGCTTCTTCGCTGATATGGTCGGGAAGTTCTTTTCTTTCAACACAGGGTTTTATTTTTTCATCCGGTAATTTTTTATGGGGCTTTGATGTTTGAGTATTTTCCGCTTTTTTCTTTCTGTATTCAACATATTCCACCGCTGAAAGCGGAACTCGTGATTTTGAAATATCAAACAACTCCCCGTAAAGACCTTCATATTCAATTAAAATATCTTCCGCGGAAAATACGGGCTTTGCGCCGTTCTTTATAAGGTGGTTTGTTCCGTCAAAGGATGAACGGACAATATCACCGGGAATTGCAAACACGTCCTTTCCCTGTTCAAGAGCGCAGTTAGCGGTAATAAGGGAGCCGCTTTTTACACCGGCTTCAATAACAACTACACCTAAGGACACACCGGAAATGAGGCGGTTTCTTATAGGAAACGTCATTCTGCCGGCGGGAGCAAAGGGCGGATATTCGGACACCACCGCACCGTAACGAGTTATAGCCCTCCTTAATGAAGCGTTTTCTTTCAGATAGCCGAAAGAAAGACCGCATCCTAAAAAAGCAAGGGTTCTGCCCTTTGCGAGCATCGCGCCCGCGTGAGCCTCGCTGTCCACACCCAAGGCACCGCCGCTGACAATGGTTGCCCCTGATGACGCCAATGTATATGATAGTTTCTGTGCCACCTGAATTCCGTACGGACTTGCATTCCTGGTTCCTACCACACCCACGCTTACAACATCACTCAAAACCGAGCAATCCCCTATACCGTAAAGCACCAACGGCATATCCGAAAGAGTCCTGAGCCTCTCCGGAAAAAGCGAGTTATCCGGTGTTATTATGTTATACCCTTTTTGGCGGCACTCATTAAGAATTTTTCCAGTTTCAGACGGTGTTGAACTCTTTAAGGTTTCTATTTTCTTTGGGGTTAAAAGCCCCGACAGTCTCCATTCCTTCGAGCCTGCATTATATAGATTCTCCGGAGTTTCAAAATATGAGAGAATTTCATCGGTACGTGCACCCACGCCCAATGAATTCTGCATCCATATCCAATACTCAACGGGACAAATACTCATCTCATCATTTCCCAAATAATAATTGATGCCGCTGCCGCAGCATTAAGGGATTCCGCCCTGCCTTTCATGGGAATTGTAACAAGTTTTGTTGCGGCATTGCAGGTTTCCTTCGTGATACCGTTGCCCTCATTTCCCACAACTGCAACAACGCCGCCGCTCATATCAACCTCGGTTAATTTCTCCGCACGGGAATCGGGAACACCGGCATAAACCGCCATTCCTTTTTGTGCAAGTATTGTTAATGTCTTCGGTAAATCTTCCGTTTCAATAACATTAAGCCTGAACAGAGAACCCATTGCGGCTCTTTGGGATTTCGGGTTATATATATCACAACCGCCGCTTACGATAACTCCGTCAAGCCCCACAGCCTCGGCAGTTCTCACAACTGCGCCGAAATTTGCGGGGTTTGAAACATCTTCCAGGGCAATATATTTCCCATTGTATTTTATTTTACCTATATTTGTTTTTTTGTCAAGCATTTTGCAAAGGCAAAAAACACCCTGACTGTTCTTTGTGTCGGATAATTTTTGTGCAACTTCTTCGGACACAAGGAAACTACGCTCGGCACATTCCGTTACCAAGCACACATATTCTTCGTATTTAACCAACGCCTTTTCAGTTACATAAAGCGCCGCCACCTCAATACCGCTGGAAACGGCATCAAAGCAAAGCCTTGCACCCTCTGTAAAGAACAGGTTTTCCTGTTTCCTGAATGATGCGTTATCCCGAATTTTCACTGCATATTTAATACGTTCGTTAACTTTACTTGTAATATTTTCCATATTTCAAAAAAACATCTTACGCCCGACCAATAATTTGGTCGGGCGTAATTCTTGATTATTAAAGAGCCGCTTTTGCTTTTTCAACGAGTGCTGCAAAACCCTCGGGATCTGCAATAGCAATCTCTGAAAGCATTTTTCTGTTGAGCTCGATACCTGCTTTTTTAAGTCCGTTAATAAATGTCGAATAGTTGATACCATTCATCTTGCAAGCAGCAGAGATTCTTGTAATCCAAAGACGGCGGAAATCTCTCTTTTTCTGCTTACGGCCGATGTAAGCATAGTTACCGCTTTTCATAACAGCCTGTTTAGCTGTTTTGAAAAGTTTGCTCTTTGAACCGTAATAACCCTTTGCGAGTTTAAGAACTTTATTTCTTCTTTTGCGAGTCATCATCGCACCTTTAATACGTGCCATTATAAGTTACCTCCTACCGATTTCTTCTTATTTATAAGGAATAAGACGTTTGATCTGCTTCTGATTTGTAACGTCTGCAACATTGGTCTTACGAAGACCTCTTTTACGTTTTGTTGTTTTCTTGGTAAGGATGTGTGACTTATTTGCGTGTCCGCGAATCGGCTTACCGTTTTTTGACATTTTGAAACGCTTTTTTGCACCTGAATGAGTTTTAATTTTAGGCATAATAAAATCCTCCTTAATATTGCAATTACTTGGATACTTTCGGAACAAGGAACATAAGCATTTGACGGCCTTCAAGTTTAGCAGCTTTCTCAACTGAACCGTTTTCGGAACAAGCCTCAGCAAAACGCTGCATAATTGTAATACCGTTTTCGGTGTGTGCCATCTCCCTGCCTCTAAAACGAATTGACACTTTCACCTTGTCGCCGTCTTTTAAGAAACGGAGCGCATGGTTGACCTTAGTATTAAAGTCGCCTGTGTCGATATTCAAAGATAAACGAACCTCTTTGATATCTATAACCTTTTGTTTTTTCTTTGCTTCTTTTTCGCGTTTTGCCTGTTCAAATTTGAATTTACCGTAATCCATAATTTTGCAAACGGGCGGAACCGCATTGGGAGCAATTTTTACAAGGTCAAGATTACTTTTTTCTGCCAAAGCGAGAGCATCTTTTGCGGACATAACTCCGACCTGCTCTCCGTCTGCAGAAATAACTCTGACTTCTTTATCTCTGATTTCTTCGTTGATTTGATTCTCCTTGCTAATACCTAAGCACCTCCAAAAAATAATGAAAAGCTCGAACAGAAATTCCGTTCGAGCTCCAAAACGCAACTATTGCGTTTAACGTTGAAACTATTGACCAAACAATACACTCGGTTGGTGAGAACGGAACAGTTCTGCTTTATTGCTTTGATATAATACCAACTTTATTACAGTTTGTCAAGTATTTTTTTACTTTTCACCGATTTTTTTAATCTTCGGAGATTGTGTCACCGTCGGCATCAGCGGGTTCATTCTCCCCCGGTATTTCGTTTGTTTCTTCCGTTGTTTCCGGTGCAGCTTCCACATATTCACCGTAGTAATAAACAATTATTTCATCACTTACGGAAATCCGCCTGTCAGAAGGTATTGCCACCCAGTTGTCGGTTTTTGCGTCCTTGCAAACAACACTGTAAACTTTTAACGAATCATCCTGTTTATCTGCCACGCTTCCGGCAACGGTTTTCACCTTTTTAAATCCCGCCGCATTCAAGTCGGATATTGCATTTTTCAATGTACTGTTTACGACGTCGGGAATTTCTCTTCCGTTGCTGATTCTAAGGGTTATGCTCCTCTCCTCAAATACGAGAGTACCCTCGGTTATGTCCTGAGAAATAACCGTGCCCTTGTCTTCATCGCTATCTACATATTCGGTTTTAAAAATAAGAAATCCGCTGTAAGATGTATCGGCTTTTATATCGTCGTAATTCTTACCTCTGAAGTTCGGAACGGATATGCTTGACAGACTGATTCCGTTTTGAGTTTCATTATCGGAAACAAATTCAGTTGTAGAACCATCCGTGGTACTATCTTCCTCTTTACCGTCGGAAAAGCCCTTTATGCCTATAAGAGCAACCACGAGAATTGCAAAACAAAGAATTACACTTATAACAAAAACCGCAACGGTACTCTTGCTTAACTTTGCTTTATCCGGTTGCTCATCCTCCGCCTCATCGGACATAACATCTTCCGAGACAACTTCCTCAGCCTCGTCGGACTGAGCGGCATACATTGAAGAGTATGCCTGTGACGCGGTGCCGGCGGCGGCAGGAGATGCGGAAAGTTCATCTCTGAGCTGTTCCGAGGTAGCAGTTCTGTCATCCGGAAGAATCTGAAGTCCGTTAACAAGAGCGTTTATAACATAAGCCGGCAACTGTTCGGCAAATTTACCGGGAATCATAAGTTTGTCATTAGTAAGCCTTGATGCAGAACTCATGGGAACACTTCCTATAAGAGTTCTGTAAAGGACTGCAGAGAAAGCGTAAATATCCGTGGATGTGCTCAATCCCTCGCTGAATCCGTACTGTTCGACTGCGGCATAGCCGTCAAACAGTTCGCTCTCCATTGAACTCTTTTGTCGGCGCACCGCTTCAATAGAGTAGCCGGTAATACGAAGTTTTCCGTTTTTATCAAGAATAAGGGTTTCCGGACATATACCGCCGTGAATAATTCCGGCATTGTGAAGTTGTCCCAAAGCCGAAAGCACGGGCATAAAGAGAATTCTTGCATCCTCCCAAGAAATATAACCCTGTTCCTGCTCCAAAAGGTATTCACGAAGGGTTTTACCCTCACCCAAATATTCGCTCACCGCATAAACAGTACCCAAATCCTCAACTATGCCGTAAACCTCTGTGAGCGCGGTAAAGCCTTTCAACTCCTTTAAGGTATTCCAAAGCTTTACAAATTCTTCCTTGGCGTCAATAAACTCCGAGGCTTTTCCTATATTAACAAGGCAATAATTGCCGTCGCCCCTTGAAAGAACTCCCTTAGGGAATAATTCTCTCAACGTGACAGGAGTCTTTTCCTCCATATCAAAAGCATAATAGGTAGCGCCCTCGCTGTTTGACGAAACAAGCTTACCCACAAGATATCTGCCGCCTACAACGGTTTTGAGGGGCAAAAACGGCTCTTTCTGAGGGATGCTGTCTTCCTTGCGGCAATAGGGGCAACTGTCATTGTCACCTATTTTCCGCATACAGCGTAAACAAAGTTTTTCTTTTTCCATTTATAAAATCACCTTAATTGTCAAAACCGGGTTTTGAAGCGCTATTGTGCGCAAGAGCTTCTTTCACACTCTGACGAAGTTTTCTGATATCATTAACACTGTTTGTAAGAGTTTCGTCAGTATCTCTGATAATTGTTTCAACATACGAACTGGCATTTCTTCTGATGTCGTTTGACCATTTTTCCGCCTTGGACATCATATCCTCAGCACGTTGTTTTGAAGAAGCGAGGAGTGCATCAGCTTCAGCCTTTGTCTGACGGAAAATATCCTCAGCAGCGCTTTTTGCCTCCTTTGTAATCTGATGTTCTTCAACCATAATATCTGCTCTTTGGCGTGCTTTATTCACGATATCTTCTGCCTCAATCTGAGCCCTGTCGAGAATATCACGTCTTTCCTGAGCGATTCTCTTTGCCTGAGTAATTTCCTCGGGCATATTAAGACGAATATCCTCAATGAGTCTTGAAAGCTCCTCAGTATCCATGAGCGTCTTTGTGGAAAACGGAACTGCTTTTGCCTCGTCAATAAGCTGCTCCATATCCGCAAGAGATTTTTCTACAATACTTGTACCCATTATAAAAACTTCCTTTCAATATTATTTTCGGGATAATCTTTTTACTATATCGTCACAGATTTCAGCAGGAATAAATGTTGAAATATCCCCGCCCAAACTGCAAACTTGTTTAACTACGCTGGAACTTAAAAACATATGCTCCGCATTGGAAACCATAAAAATCGTCTCCATTTCGGGATTGAGTTTCTGGTTAGTTAAAGCCTGGCGAAACTCATCATCATAGTCTGAAATGGCTCGCAGGCCTTTAACAACCGCCGAAGCCCCTTTTTCGCGAACATAATCCGCAAGGAGTCCTGAATAGCTGTCAACAGAAACATTTTTCAAATCCTTGGTGCAACGTTTTATAAAATCAACACGTTCCTCCGTTGTAAAACTACCCACATTCTTATTGGGGTTACGCATAACAACGACAATAACATTGTCAAAAAGTTTTGCTGAACGCGTTATTATATCAAGGTGACCGATAGTTAAAGGGTCAAAACTACCGGGACACACTACCGTTTTACCCATTTTAAGCATCCTTTCTATATACGGTCAAAGCAATTTTTCCGTATTTATAGCGTTTTGAAGAGAAACCCTCAATGCTCTCGGGAAGAACCTCCTCCGCCGACGTTTCACAGACAATTATACCTCCGTCCGCAATATGAAGTCTGACTGTTTCTATTGCATCAGCCATAATCCCTGCTCTGTACGGCGGGTCCAAGAAAGCAACATCAAAAATCTCCGATGTTCTGTCAAGGTATTCCAGAGAATTTGCCAGAACGGTTTTGGAAATATTCCTGAATCCCGTTGACTCCAGATTCTCCTCGGTTACGGAAATTGATGCCCTTGAAATATCCACAAAAACTGCCGAAACGGCACCGCGGCTCAAGGCTTCAATGCCCAACTGTCCGCAACCGCAGAACATATCAAGAACACGCCTACCCTCAATGTCGAACTGAATTATGTTAAAAATGGATTCCTTAACTTTATCGGTTGTAGGTCTTACGCTGTCGCCCTCAAGAGTTTTTAAACGTCTGCCCCGGGCTGAACCGGTTATAACACGCACTGACCTCCACCTCCGTAAATTTTATTTATAATGCCATCAGGTTATACCTTGACATATAAAATCATTATATTATTGCATTTATTTTAGGGTTTTGTCAAGTTTTAATTGAATTTAACGGTGAAAAACCAAAATCTACCGTCAGTGAATTTGACAACAATAAATGGCAATGATAAAATACAAGCAATAAAAAAAGAAAGTGATTGTAATATGAGTAAAATAGAGTTAACTAACATGGTTATGGTGCAAAACCCCGAAACAAAAGAGGTTTTGGTACAAAAAAGGGTTAAATCCTGGTGCGGTATATCCTTCCCCGGCGGTCACGTTGAAAACGGCGAAAGTTTCTATGACAGTGCCGTAAGAGAGGTTAAAGAGGAAACGGGGCTTACCGTAAAGAATTTGAAATACTGCGGCATGGCACATTGGCACAACACGGAGAATGACGATAAATACATTGTGATGTACTATAAAACCCGGGATTATTCAGGGGATTTAATAGGCGAAACCGAAGAGGGTGAAGTGTTTTTTACCTCCCTTGAAAGTTTAAAGGACATGAATCTTTCACCGAATTTTGATAAGTATTTACCCCTGTTTTTAACGGATACCCTTTCTGAAATTTTTTGCAGTTGGAATCCGAAAATGAAAGAGAACTCCGATGGCGAACCCCATTGGGATTTTCAATACAGATAAACAAGGAACGGACTGAAATATCCGTTCCTTGTTTATTCGCCTTTAAATGCCTTTATAATTTCATCCGCGTTTGCTTCGGTAATACCGGGAACGCTCATCAGTTCCGCTTTGGCGGCTTTCCCGATGGCATCCATTGTTTTAAATTTAATTATAAGATTCTTTGCTTTCTTTTCACCTATTCCCTTTATGTTGGTAAGGGAAGCTGTAAGAGCGGATTTCGTGTGTTTTTTATGATGATAGGCAACGGAAAATCTGTGAACCTCGTCCTGAATATTCGTAACAAGGGCAAAGGCTTTTTTCCGCGCATTGAAGTCTATTCTTCCCCCTGCGGTTGAAATCGCCGATGTTCTGTGCTTACTGTTTTTTACCATACCGAAAACGGGAACATCAATATTATATTCTTTTAAAAGCGGAAGAACTGCGTTAACCTGTCCTTTGCCCCCGTCAAGGAGTATTAAATCGGGAAGTCGTGCAAAGCCGACGGTTTCACCTTTTTCTCTATGCTTATAATACTCATCAAATCGCCGCGAAAGCACTTCATTCATAGAGCGGTAATCATCCTGACCGCTGAATCCCTTTACGGCAAAACGTCGGTATGCGGCTTTCAGAGGTTTTCCGTCCTTGAAAACCACCATTCCCGCAACATTATCACTTCCGCCCGTGTGAGAAATATCGTAGGCTTCAATATATTCGGGGATTTTTGATAAACCTAAAAGGAGAGCAAGTTCCTCAAGTGCATCCCTGTTTCTGTCGTTAACTCTGTATTTTTCCAAAAGTTTTTGGGAAGCGTTTGATTTGCACATTTCAACAAGTTTTGCCTGGACACCCTTTTGGGGTACAACTATGCTGACATTTGTCCCTCGTTTTTCAGACAGCCATTTTTCAACATTTTCTTTATCTTCAATTTCTCCGTCGATTTCAATCCTCGGGGGAATTTTTCTGTTCATTGAATAATAAGAAGTAATAAATTCGGCTCTCATTTCGGGGATTTTATCCCCCTCATCTGCAAAGAAATGCTCGCTGTCGAAAAGTCGGTTATCCTCAAAACGAAGCACCGCAAAACAAGCCTTTGCGTCCATAACCGAAAGGGCAAAAACATCCTGTTCCTTATATGTGGAAGAAACAACCTTTTGATTGCTCCCCACTTTTTCAATACTCCTTATGGTATCGCGGATTTTTGCCGCTTTTTCAAATTCGAGGTTATCCGAAGCAATGTTCATTTGCTCCGTTAAACGTCTTATAGTTTCTTTGCTTCCGTTTTTTAAAAATCCCAGGGCATCCTCAACATTCTTCTTATAATCGCTGTTTTTCAGTTTCCCCGAACATGGCGCGCAACATATTCCCAAATGGTAATTAAGACAGGGGCGTCCCTTGCCGATATCTCGGGGAAAAACCTTGGAACAAGTGGGCAGTTTAAATACCTTTTTCGCTTCTTCTACGGCGCGGGTTACGGAAAACCCCGCAGTATAGGGACCTATATACTCCGCATTCCCGTCATCCTTTTGAAGCACGGGATAAATATTCTGCCAATCCCCTTTTGTTACCTTAATATAACTGAAACCCTTGTCATCCTTTAAAAGAATATTGTATTTTGGCATATTCTGTTTTATAAGACTGCATTCAAGCACGAGGGCTTCAAACTCGCTATCGGTGAGTATATAGTCAAAATCCTGAACATTTTCCACCATTTTTCTAACCTTGGGAAGATGCTTTTCCTGGGCGCCGAAATATTGACTGACGCGATTTTTCAAAGCCTTTGCTTTACCGATATATATTATCCCACCGTTCTTGTCCTTCATAATATAAACCCCGGGACTCAAGGGCAATTTGTTCGCCTTATCTTTAAGTCTTCTTAATCTTTGCTCCATATACTCACCTCCTGTTATAAAAAACAGCGGTAAAGGTAAACCTTTACCGCCTCAATATTAACCGAATCAAGACTCAGCGAAACCGCTTTCAACCAACGCAACAAGAGCATTAACAGCCTGCTCTTCATCAACACCGCCTGCGATAATGCGGATGTCGTTTTCACCCATGATACCGAGAGAAAGAACACCGAGAAGGCTCTTTGCGTTAACTCTTCTTTCTTCCTTCTCAAGCCAAATTGATGACTTAAACTCGTTAGCTTTCTGAATAAAGAAAGTAGCGGGACGTGCATGAAGACCTACCTGATTTTTAACTGTTACATCTTTAACGTACATAATAATTCTCCCACATTCAAAATTATAACATTTAATTTATGTCTGTTGTTACCTGTGCAATATCTGCAAGTCACTTAATATATTATACCACCAAATTATTTTTAGTCAACGAAAAAAGACCAACCTTTTCCTAAAAAACCGATAATTCGGTTGGAATACTAAACCTTTTTATTTTTGCAAGGCTTGTTTTGTGCAAGTTAACCACAAATGTCAATAGTTATTATTGAACATAAACAATTATTCAACTTATTTACACTTTAATTGTTATTTATTGGTGATTTTTCCCATTTCGGATACAACAAAGCGGGTATTCGTCACCTGTTTATTCTTCAATTCCTCAAGAAAAGCGCCCTCGTGCTTGTCCAACTCCGCGTTTTCCAGAAGTTCTGGTCTTCTCTCAAAAGTTCTTTCTATGGCTCTTTCCCTCTGCCATTTTTTTATATTTGCGTGATGTCCCGAGGTCAGTACTTCAGGTACTTCAACACCGTGCCAAACAGGGGGTTTTGTGTATTGGGGGTACTCCAAAAGAGAGGAATAGTGGCTTTCGCCCATAAATCCTTCCGGCTCAGAAAGAACACCGGGAAGCATACGTGAAACCGCATCCGCTAAAATCATGGCGGGCATTTCACCGCCGGTAACCACATAGTCCCCTATTGAGATTTCCTCGTCAACAATTTCGTCGATAACTCTCTGGTCAACACCTTCATACCTACCGCAGAGAATTGCAATATTCTCCATTTGGGAAAGTTCTTTTACTCTTTCCTGATTGAGTGTTTTTCCGCAAGGGGACATATATATGAAATGGGGCTTTACTCCGATTTCATTCTCCACCTTTTTGAAACAGTCGTAAATCGGTTGTGCCATCATAAGCATTCCCGCACCGCCTCCATAGGGAGTATCGTCAACCTGATTATGCTTATTTATTGCAAAATCGCGGATTTGGTGGAAATTTATTTCTACTTTACCTGCTTTTCTCGCTCTGCCGATTATGCTTTCGCTCATAACGGCTTCGCACATTTCGGGAAACAATGTTAAAATGTCAATTCTCATCGAAAAGCCCCCTCAACGGACGAATGTATGCTTTTTCTTCCTCAACATTACATTCAATAACAACATCCTTTATAGCAGGAATAAGCACTTCCCTGCCCTCGGGAGTTTCAATATACCAAACATCGTTTGCGGTGTAGCTTTCAACATCCTTGATTTTACCGTAGCAAATGCTGTTATCGTCAGCATCCAGAACCGTACAGCCTATTAACTCCGAAACAAACCACTTACCTTCGGGCAAATTTACATCGGAGCGTTTCATGTAAAGAACGGTATTGCGTAATTTCTGCGCCGATTCAACCGTATCAACACCCTCAATTTTAAGCACGGCAACATTACCGTGAGGTCGGCAGGAAATGATTTTAAAACATTCCTTTCCTTTTTCGTCACGGTAAAGGGTTTTGAATTTTTTTACAAACTCGGGGGAATCGCACCATGGATTTAGACGGACTTCTCCCTTTACCCCGTGAGTGCTGACAATCTGCCCGATTTCAAGAAAATCTTTAATCATAATTACACCAAAAAATTAAAAAGACGCGTTGTTTTTAGGCACAGACTGAAAATTCCACCGCGGCGCATGAAAACATACGCCGAGTGTTTAAAATGCCCATGCACTAAAAGCAACCGCCTTTTGATTAGTCGATATCGACCTGTACCTTAACATCCTTGCGAATAGCTGCGGCACGCATTACGGTACGGATTGCCTTTGCAATTCTGCCCTGCTTGCCTATAACTCTTCCCATATCGTCGGGACCCACGTGAAGATGATATACAACTACTCCCTCTTCATTGGGCTCGTCAACAGTGACCTCGACTGCATCGGGAGCTTCAACAAGTCCCCTTGCTACTGTTTCGAGTAATTCTTTCATTGTTGTCACCTTAATTACTTAATGATGTTTTCTTTTTTGAGAAGGTCGCGAACTGTGTCAGTGGGCTGTGCGCCGTTCTGAATCCACTTTGTAACTTTCTCTGCATCAATTTTGATTTCTGCGGGATCGCTGATGGGGTTGTAGTAACCAACTTCTTCGATGAATCTGCCGTCACGAGGATAACGTGAATCAGCAACTACTACACGATAGAAAGGTGCTTTCTTTGCGCCCATACGGCGAAGACGAATTTTTACTGCCATTTTAATTACCTCCGAAAAGTTAAATAATAATAAACTGAATTTATATTAAACACAATGTGTTTAAAAACTTACATCGGGAATCCACCCATGCCGCCCATTCCGCCGGGCATTCCTCCGCCCATACCCATGCGCTGCATACGTTTCATCATTTTCTTTGAGTTTTTGCCGTTAAGTTGTTTATACAACTTTTGCATTGAGCGATACTGATTGAGAAGTCTGTTAACATCTTCAACCTGCATACCGCAACCCGCGGCAATTCTTCTTTTGCGTGACGGATTGATTATATCGGGATTCTCCCGCTCTTTCATAGTCATGGAGCGGATAATAGCCATTGTATAATCAATTTGCTTATCGTCAACATCCGTGTCCTTAATCTTTTTATTTATTCCGGGAATCATTGAAATAATGTCCTTCATAGGACCCATTTTTTTCATTTCCTCGAACTGCATAAGCATATCGTTAAGGTCAAGTTTGTTTTCACGCAGTTTCTTTTCAAGCTGCTCCGCTTTTTTTTCATCAAGGGCGGTTTCCGCCTTTTCAATAAGGGAAAGCACGTCGCCCATACCGAGAATACGACTTGCCATTCTGTCGGGATGGAACACATCCAAATCCCCTAATTTTTCACCGATACCGATAAACTTAATGGGTTTACCCGTAACCGCTCTTGCAGAAAGCGCCGCACCGCCTCGGGTGTCACCGTCCAACTTCGTAAGCACAAGACCGTCAATACCCAGCGCCTCATTGAAACTTGAAGCAACCGTAACCGCATCCTGACCCAGCATGGAATCGATAACAAGGAGAATTTCGTGGGGCTTAACCTCTGCTTTTATGTCTTTGAGTTCCTGCATAAGTTGTTCGTCGATATGAAGACGGCCTGCAGTATCAAGGAATACATAATCATAACCGTTGTCCTTTGCAAGTTTTATTGCTTCCCTTGCAATATTAACGGGATTCTCGGTACCCATTTCAAAAACAGGAACTCCGATTTGTTCACCCACAACCTGCAACTGCTTAATAGCGGCAGGACGGTATATATCACAGGCAACAAGAAGGGGTCTGTGTCCCTGTTCTTTAAGCCTCAGAGCAATTTTTGCGCTGTGTGTGGTTTTACCTGAACCCTGAAGACCGCACATCATAACAACCGTGGGCGGGTGGGGTGCGGAAGCAAGTCTTGCCTGAGTGCCGCCCATAAGAGCGGTAAGCTCCTCGTTTACGATTTTAATTACCATTTGCGCAGGAGTAAGGCTTTCCATAACCTTAGCACCGATTGCTCGCTCGGTAACGGTATTTGTAAAATCCTTGGCAACCTTGTAGTTTACGTCAGCTTCCAAAAGAGCAAGTCGCACCTCGCGCATGGCATCGCGAACATCGGACTCTGTAAGGCTACCCTTACTTTTTAATTTTTTAAAGGCATTGTCCAGCCTATCGGAAAGACCTTCAAAAGCCACGGTGCAACCTCCTTTATTATTCCTCCAGAGAAACTATTGCAGATTTGATGTTAACCACTGCATCGTTGACTTCACGGGAAAGAGAAATATTCATATTGTAGTTATTTATTTGCTCAACATTTTCCATAACAATTTCCAAAGCTTCGCTGATCTTCCTTGTACGCTCTGCAAAACCGAGTTTTTTCTCCATATCGTAGAGCTGGGTCTCCGCACGCTTAACAGCATCACGGACACCCTGTCTTGTTATTCCCTCGTTCTGAGCAATTTCGGAAAGAGAAAGATCATCGCTGTAATAGTACTCAATGAATTTACGCTGATTCTCGGTAAGCATTTCGCCGTAGAAATCCGCAAGCAAAACAACGTCAAGATTCTTTGCCACAATGATACCCCTTTCCCTTAATCTGTAAAGAACTTTAACTTTACAGGAGTGCATTATAGCAGAGTACCTCGGCTTTGTCAATAGATTTTTTCATATTCCTAAATTATTAAGTATAAAACTATCGATACTTGACCAATAGTCCGTTGCATCCGCCTCAACATTTCTGCCGTGAGTTCCCTCGGAAATTATAACTTCCTCCACTCCGTCCGCCTCACAGTTTTCGTAAAGTTTCTTACTCACGATGGACGGAACAACAACATCGTTTTCTCCGTTTATGAACATAATCGGCAGTTCAATGTCTTTGACTCCGGCAACCGTATCCGCTTTTTTGAAACCTTCCCCTACTTTTGCCTTAGAAAAAGCGGAAGTCAGCCCCGTAACTATCAACGGTGAAAAAGGCGTGTCGTTTTTTACGTATTCTTTCATTAAATCCGCAACAGAGGTATAACAACTGTCGGAAATTACAAGTCTGACGTTTTCGGGCAATTCCTTTGATGCGGCAAGAGTCACCGCATTAGCACCCATTGAAACTCCGAAAAGTGCAATTCTTGCGTCCTTGTCGTTTTCAATGATACTGTCAACCCAAGAAGCAATATCATCGCTGTCGCCCCAACCCAGAGAAATATTACCGTATTCGCTTTCTTCGCTTCCTCTCAAATAGGGCAGCACTATATTAAATCCCAAATCGTAAAAATGTTTTGCGTATTCCGTCATTGTTTCGGGACTCCCCCCGTATTGATGGCACATTATTACATAACTGTGGGAAATGTGTTCGTTTTCAATCCGTATGCCCTTTAAAGTAATTCCTTCGGCATTTTCTGTTTCTACCTGTTCTCCTTTTTGTTCAATCCACAGGGAATCCGATTTCAGCAGGTTGGAATATGAATATTCTTCAAACCCTTTCCAACCGCCTTTTTTAAACATCATAAAGCTGAAAAACACCGATGCCGACGTATTTATCAAAATTATTAAAACTACCGATATCGCAATTATTGTTATTAATGCCCGTTTTTTGGATTGAAAAAGATTTTTAATTTTAACACGCATTTAATCACCACCTATAATAAGATATACTACCACACTTTATATTCTGAAATCAACGGATTGACATATTTTGTTATTTGATATATAATTCTTTTCCATATTAGTTTTGGAGTTGTTATAATGAACTTAGCAGAAATTTTTCTTCTCGCCGTAAGTCTTTCCATGGATGCTTTTGCGGTTTCTTTGTGCAAAGGACTTGCGCTGAAAAAGGTCAGTATAAAAAACTGTGCAATCGTGGGACTGTGGTTCGGTTCTTTCCAGGCGCTCATGCCCATGGCGGGCTATTTCTTAGGCAGTACCTTTGCCGACAGGATAACATCAATCGACCATTGGATTGCTTTCGTACTTTTGGGGATTATCGGTGCCAATATGATAAAGGAATCCTTTGAAAAAGATGAAGAAAAGGTCAATGACTCCCTGGGCTTTAAAACGATGCTTATTATGGCGATTGCCACGAGTATAGACGCCCTTGCAGTAGGTGTAAGTTTTGCGTTTACGGATTTTGAACCTCAATGGTTTGTATATATCGCATTTGTCCTCATCGGAGTAACTACCTTTACGCTTTCCGCCGTAGGTGTTAAAATCGGTAATATTTTCGGCACCAAGTACAAATCAAAATCGGAATTTGCAGGGGGCTTAATCCTTATTCTTTTAGGTCTTAAAATTCTCCTTGAGGGACTCGGAATAATTAAATAATTGAAACAAAACAGCGAAACACCTCTCTTTCGTCCGTGGGGGACAAAAGAAAGGTGTTATTTTTAATAGCCTTTGATTTTCTTTAAATCGCGGTAATTGATAAGTTCAATGCCGCAAGCCTTAATGTGTTGAAGAGTTTGAGGGTCGGAAAACAATCTGTGCTCCCAGGATCTTCTGTTCCAGGAGCCCGTAATGGCTTTAAGTTCATCGGACTCAAGAGCGGGATGTATGTAAGTCTCCGTAACACCGTTGGGGAATGTTTTGTAAAGTTCGTAAATATATTCCTTGAAATTCTCATAACTTTCTTTTTGAGGTCCGTTCCACTCGCCCGGAATAAGATAATCGGGCATTGCAACACCCTTGCTTTTTGCATAAGAAAGAACTTTATCAAAAATACCGGCAATAGTACCAATATCAATTTTAACATCAAGTGTTTCGTTCTTAAACATTTCAGGCACGAATGTACCGGGAAAACGGAAAGGCAATCCGTACTCGCCTGCAATATCAAGAGTTAAATTGAGAAGTTCAAAACGTCCTGTTTCAATACCGTAAAGGGAACCCATGTGATTATCAAGGTGGGACGGCTCCGCACCGAAGGATTTGAACCGTTCAATCTGTGCTCTGATTTCTCCCGCAACCTCATTAAGGTCGCAGTTTTTCTCGAATTCATCGGATTCGTGGTACATAAAGTCCTCGCTGTCCCTCAATGAATCGGTATTGCCATGTGCAACGGGACACCATCTGTAATTCTTCCACTCGCTTGTAAAAGTCAAATGAACACCCACCGCATATTCAGGATGAGCAGCCGCCCATACCCCTGCCTCTCTTGCCCAAGAGCAAGGGGTCATAATTGTTGAGGAGGTTATTCCGCCTTTCTCAAACAAATCCGCCACTGCCATATTTGTAGAATGGCTCATTCCGAAGTCATCCGCATTGATAATCAAATACTTATCCATTATATTATCCCCTGTCTTTATTTATCTTCCTTGTCCGCTTCTTCAAACAAATCCGATAAACTGCTTATCTTGTCTTGTTTTTCATTCTTCGGTTCGGCTTTTTCTCCTGCATGGGCATTTGACTCCGATGTTGCCTTTTCACCCTTTTTAGAACCGCCTTTTTTCTTTCTGAATACGAAAAGCAGTACGATTCCGCCGATGGCCAACACCCAGATTATTACAAGCACAATTATAAGCAAAACACCCGAAACATTGCTTTGACCGTCGGAAGTTTGTGCCGGATCGGTTGCAACCGCACCGGTGGTTGCTTCAAGAGAAACCTCAATGGCGCTTACATCACCGCCGAGGACGGTTTTATAATAAAGCACTTCTGCGGCACGGATTACATCCTCCGTAATGTTGCCGTCGGCAGTCAAACCGTTTTCTTGCTGAAGTTTTTTTACAACCGCAACAGTGTTTTCATCAAGAACACCTGTTATTCCGTTTTCATCCAATCCGTAATGAGTATAAATGAAAATCCATTGAATCCATTTGATTGATTCGTCGCTATCCCCCGCCACAAAGGTTTTTGCAGGCTTTGTATAGGGGTTTGAGGTTGCGGCATAATCAACTGTTTCACCAACAGTCGAATCCACCGTGGTAGCCGTGGTACTTTCCGCTTTTTCGGTGGTAACTTGTGTTGCGGCAGGCACGGGAATAATCAGGCCGCTGCTTGCTGAAGATGTTGTGGCGGGTGCGGAAGTTGCTTTTTCGGTAGTAGCACCGCCTGTTAAACCGCCCAGCAAATCGCCTATTCCTCCGATTGCGTCACCGATACCGCCGGAGGAACCCGAACCGATTCCGCTGATTGCATCACCGATACCGCCGGAGGAACCCGAACCGATTCCGCCGATTATGTCACCGATTCCGCCCGATGAGCCGGAACCGATTTCACCGACAACCGAACTAACGGCACTTCCGATAGATCCCCTTGTGGTGGCGGTGCTTTCGGTATTTTCAGCATAATAAGCCTTGGCGGTTGCCGTGGTAACATCGGTCTTTTGACCGCCGTTCACTGCAATTAACGCAAAAGAAACCGAAAAAACAATTACCGAACTGCAAAAAAACGCAATTTTTTTCTTAATCATGTTTTCCATTGTTATCTTCCTCAAACTGATATCTTTAACCAATAACCGAAAGCAGTCGAATATGCCGAAGATTGAGCCAACGGGCATATCAACTTCGATTCTTTTCGGCTACACATTATACCACAGAAAAAAAGTAATTTGCAATAGACTAAGAAAACATTCCCTGTTTGCAACAGTTTTATAAAACTCTTTTTATACACTTATTACAAAATAAATTCACGGAAAACTCCCGCTTTGATAAAGTGAATTGAACTTCACCGTTTTTTGGGTTAAAAAAACAAAGAACTCCGACTTTTCAGCCGGAGTTCACTTATTATTTTCTTATGCTTCAAGATTAAGAATAAGTTCGGGATTTTGGAAAAACTCCTCCATCTTTGAAAGGAACGGTCTTACCTCGCCGAAGTCAAGGGCTCTGTGGTCGAAGCAGATGTTAAGGGGAAGAATTGTTCTGATTTCCACCTTTTCTTCGCCGTTTTCATCCTTAACAACAACCGGTTTTCTCTGCAAAGTGCCGATACCGATAACGCAAACCTGTGGAGGAATAACCATAAGCATTGCAACCTCACCGGAAAGTCCTCTTGTGTCCGCACCGACATTGGAAACGGTGATTGTTCCCTGTTTCAAATCCTTGTATGTGATTCTTTCGGTCTCGGGAATGGCCTCGTATGCTTTTTTCTCTTCGCCTTTAAGGAGAGGAATTCTGTGATTCTTATTTGAATTCGCACCGTAAAGTCTCTTCACAGCCTTGATTATATGGCCTTTTTTAAGTTTATCCACGGTATCGTGAAATGAAACGGAGTAAAGAGCCTCCGTAAGATTTGTCTTTTCCAGTCTGCGGTTAATATCCGCCTGATATTCGGCAATTTCCTTGAGGGTTTTATTACCCATATCTTTCATTGTGATAGTCATCATATTTCCGTCGGGAAGAATCCACGGAACAGAAATGTCAATATTGTCAAAGACGGTAACCTTACCTCTTACAAGTCCCTTTTCAAAATGCATATGTGCATTGATTTCCGGGTCAGCCTTTACAGCCTCTGCAATGGCTTTGAGGAGTACGGCATTAAATGTAATTTTTGCGCCGCTTTCGCTCTGATGCTCTGCGGTAAATTTTTTGAACTCTTCTACAAACTCTGTAACATCGGGTTCATACTGATAACTAACGTGGGGAATATTCTGCCAGCTTTCCGTTGTCATATTTGCAACGATTTTTCTTTGAATACCGAACCTTGTAATACTTTTAATTGCCATAATTTACACCTTTCACAACTATTGATTATTATTAAAATTACAAAGAGTTAACCAAAGCGTAAAACCTACGTTCCTACAACCCCATATTAACAGAACTTATTATACCAAATTGATAAATGAATGTCAATTCACTTTTAAGAAAATCGCCTTCACAAAACCATTTTTGGAAAAATATACAAACCAAAAACATCAAAACATACACTTTTCACAACATTTTAATGGGATTGTGTTAACAAAATATTAAGTCAGGTAAATATGTTCCTTCCTCTTGTGATTTTTGGCTCATTATGTTAAAATGTATATACAATTTTACGTCTTAGGTGGCAAATATGCACTTTATTATTCAAATCCTCAAAAAAATCCTATACAAATTACATCTCAAAAAGCCTCACCGTCCGCATTTTATGCCGACGGATATTTTGCCTGACCCAATTAAAGAAATCTTAAAAGAAGCGGGACTGAATACGGACTCTGTGATTTATTCTTTCAGATCCGATATGTGTGACGCGGAATGTTTTGGGGATACTTACATTTTTTTTGATGAAACGGGTATTTACACCGCACAGACTGAAGAAGCGCCCATCCCTAAGAAAAGAAACAAAAAAGTTCCCCCTGCAAAGCCGCGGCTTTTAAAACTGACATCTTTACCCATAAATGAAATTGATGAGATTTTCACGGAGGAGTATCTTGCAACAGGGCAACTTACATATAAGTACAACGGAGAGTATTTTTCTTTAGGTTATTTTTCCTTGGGACGTTTGGAAAAGGCGGACACCTTCCGCAAAGTGTTCAATGCCTTTAAATCCGGTAAGGACTACAATCAGTACATTATCGGAATAAAAGACTGTGCTTGCAGAAAATGCGGCGCTCCCGTCCCCAAGGGCATGCAATACTGCAAGGACTGTGTTGACAAAAGTTCAACGGTTAAACGGCTTTTTTCCTTTTTCGGTGACGTAAAATGGAAAATGGTATTTATCATTGCGTTTATTCTTATGAGCACGGGACTAAATCTTATAATACCCAAATTCAGCACTCAAAAACTGTATGACGAGGTACTGAACACGGGTAACACCCTGGGTTATGACTCTCTTTTAAAGGCGCTTTTCACCGTTGTTATCACTATTGCGGCAATCAAAATATTTAATCAGGTTTTTACCCTTGTTTATCAATATCTTGTAGCGGGAATGCTCCCCCATGTTGTTTACAGCATAAAAATCAAAATATTCAAGGCGATGCAACGGCTTTCCGTGGGATTTTACACTCACAAGCAGACAGGTTCCTTAATGGAACGTGTAACCCGGGACTCCAATAATATTTATTGGTTCTTTGTTGACGGTTTCCCGTACCTTATTGCTAACGGAATTACTGTTGCGGGAATCATTCTCATAATGTTCAGAACAAGTGTGAAACTTACACTTATGACGCTTGCGGCGGCATCCGTTATTCTTGTTTGCTACCCTCTTTTTGACAGAGCATTCAGGAAATTGCATCACAGAGTATGGGTGCAAAATTCCCGCTTGACTTCAAAGGCAAGCGACAATATAAACGGTCACAGGATTATAAAAGCCTTTTCCAAGGAAGACGATGAACTTAACGCATTTAATGCTATAAGCGACAAGGTGAAATCTGCGGAAATCACCGCTTCCAATGCGGAAAGCACCGTATTCCCGATTCTCTCGATTTTAATTTATGTTTTGGGAGCCTTTGTCATCGGCTACGGCGGTGTGCTTTGCATTACCACAAAGGAAATTACCGTGGGCGAACTTCTCACCTATGTCGTATATCTCCAGATGCTTCAAAGCCCCATTGAATTTCTTTCCTGGGTTACAAACTGGTGGGCGCGCTGTGTTGACTCCGCCCAACGGGTCTTTGAAATTATGGACACGGAGCCGGATGTTAAGGACAGGGAAAACCCGATTATTCTTGATGAAATTAAGGGTGATATTGAACTTAACGAATTACAGTTTGAATATGAGCCCGCTCATCCGGTTATAAAAAATCTTTCCCTGAAAATAAATGAGGGAGAAATGTTGGGAATAGTCGGTAAAACAGGTGCGGGCAAAACAACAATTTCAAATCTTATTGCCCGACTTTATGACCCGAAGAACGGCGTTGTAAAGTTGGACGGATACGATGTAAAAGACCTTTCTTCAAAACAGTTGAGAAGAAATATCGGCATTGTTTCACAGGATATTTTCTTGTTTATGGGCACCATAGCGGACAACATCCGTTACGCACGTCCCGACGCTACCAATGAGGAAGTTATTGCGGCGGCAAAAGCCGCCTCTGCCCACGGCTTTATATCAAAACTTCCCGACGGTTACGAAACTTGGGTGGGCTCCGGCGGTCAGGATTTGTCCGGCGGTGAACGACAGAGAATTTCCATTGCAAGAACTATTATTCAAAATCCGAAAATACTTATTTTGGACGAGGCAACTGCCGCAATGGACACGGAAACCGAAAGAAATATTCAAAATTCCCTTTCAAAATTGAAATCCGGACGAACGACCATAGCAATCGCCCACCGCCTTTCCACACTGAGAGATGCGGACAAACTTGCGGTAATTGAAGATGGCGAATGTATAGAATTCGGTACATTTGAAGAACTTATGGAGAAAAAAGGGGCCTATTACAAACTCTTCAAACTTCAGGAAGAAGCATTGAAATTCATAGGAACGGAGCAACAGCCCCAACCTGACGAAACGGAGGAAAAGGAAGATGAGTGACAACCGACTTACAATTGAATTTTTAAAACCGGAAGAATGTAAGTTTTCCTTTAATAAAAACGGCTTTCTTGTTATGGGAACGGACGAGCCCGTCAGAGTTAAACTTATAAAAAGTTATCCCTATTCCCTCGACGATGAGTATATATGCGTTCACGATATTGAGGACAATGAAATCGGTATCGTGAGAGATTTAAAGGAACTTGACGAAGCATCACGGAATGCGGCATACAAGGAACTCCAAAACCGTTACTACTGTCCCACGGTAACCTCCGTTAAAAGCATAAAGGAGCGTATGGGTCACTTCTATTTTGAAGTAATAATCGACGGCAAGGAAAAAAGTTTCACAGTCCGCGATTTAACCCGTAATCTCCGTTTTGCAAACGAAAATACTCTACTTATATTCGATGTTGACGGCAACCGTTACATCATTCCCGACCACGAAAAAATCGAACACAAAAGCAGACGGCTTTTGGAGCCTTATTTATATTGATTATGGAAATTAAAACCGTACATTTTGATATTTCACCCGAGGGTAAGGTATGTGACGGCACTTTGACGCTGTGCGACGGTTACATTCTGAAACGGCTCGACGGGGTAGAAGAAAAATTTAATATAGACGGCATACAGGAAGCCGTACAACTTACGGACGTAGGTTGCGGCAAGTTTGAATTAAAACCCGCAGGTGCCAAGGAAGACGGAAGCGACAACATTACCGTCTGCCGTTTTTCAATGAGCATGATTAGGGAAATCGGAGAACTTGTTAAGGTGCTCAACCACTATTTTGAAAGCGGTGAATTGCTTTCAATGAACACGGATGACCTGCCCATTTGTCCCAAGTGCCACCGACATTACCCCAGGGGTACCAATGTGTGTATGTTCTGCACTAAGAAATCATACGTATTCGCCAGAGCATTAGGATATTTTAAACCCTATCTGAAATCGGTAATCGGTGCAGGGCTTTTGCTGACAGTTGCCAATATACTCGGTGCAATTATGCCCATGTTCAACTCCGTTCTCATTGACAACTACCTTGTCCCCACGGAGAATGCCACCCCCTATTTTGAATCACGTACAACGGGTGTTATTGTTATTGCCCTTTTAATGAGCGTCACCTATGCGCTTTCCAAAGCCATAAGTATAATCAGCAACCGTATGACAAACCGTATCGGTTCAAGTTTTTCCAACGACCTGAGAACTTTGGTCTATTCAAAGATACAGGAACTGTCCCTGTCTTCAATGTCAGGAAAATCCGCAGGTAATCTGTTACACCGGGTTACAAAGGATACGGAAAGGGTTAAGGACTTTTTCAACGACCAGGGGCGTTATCTTATTGAACAGGTTATTATGTTCACGGTGATTCTCACAATACTTTTCGCAACTAACGTACCCCTTACACTTGCAGTTATCATACCCATTCCAATAGGTGCGCTTTTTATGACAACTTTCAGGCACAGCACCTCTTTGAGATACCAAAAGCAATGGAGGGTTGACTCAAAAGCCACTTCAATTCTTCACGATATAATCAAGGGTATTCGGGTTGTTAAGGCTTTCGGCAACGAGGAAAGAGAAATCGAAAAATTCTCCAAGGTTTCAAAGAAACTTGCGGATGTTTCCGCTTCAAACGAAAAGTTCTGGGCGGTTACATTCCCATTAGTAGGTAATTTCATGGCTTTGGGAGAATTTCTTGTTCTTCTCATCGGCGGTAAAATGGTTCTTGACGGCAAATTGACCCTGGGTGAACTTACCCGTTTCAACCTCTATTTAGGTTTTCTGTATGCTCCTTTGCGCTGGATGTCCCTGTTTCCCCGAAGAATCGCGGACTGTTCTACAAGCCTTGTAAAAATCTATGAAATACTTGACGAGGAGCCCCAGTCCCTATTGACGGATGAACCCCGAGAAATCAATTCCTCCGGTGCCGTGGAATTCCACGGTGTAACCTTTGGTTACAAATCCTACGAGCCCGTTTTGAAAAATGTCAGCCTTACAATTAACCCGGGAGAAATGATTGGTCTTGTAGGTCATTCGGGTGCCGGAAAATCCACCATGATAAACCTCTGTATGCGGCTCTATGACCCATCTTTAGGTAAAATAACAATCGACGGAGTTGACATCCGCGAGATTCCGCCCAAGGAATTAAGAGACAGTATCGGCGTTGTTTTCCAGGAAACCTATCTGTTCTCGGGAACGATATTTGAAAACATTGCTTATGCACGTCCCGATGCTACCCGTGACGAAGTTATCGGGGCGGCAAAGGCGGCAAATGCCCACGAATTTATAACAAAACTCCCCGACGGCTATAACACGGTTATAGGCGAAAACGGGCACTCCCTCTCGGGCGGTGAACGGCAGAGGGTAAGCATTGCAAGAGCCGTCCTTAAAAACCCGAGAATCCTTATTCTTGACGAAGCAACAAGTTCCCTTGACCCTGAAACAGAAATTAAAATCCAGGAAGCATTAACAAGGCTCATAGAGGGAAGAACAACCATCGCCATTGCCCACAGACTTTCCACTTTGAAAAACGCGGACAGACTCGTGGTAATCGAAAAAGGCAGAATTGCAGAGGTTGGCTCCCATAGCGAACTTATTGCCCAAGGCGGTATTTATGCAAATCTTGTTGCGGCACAACGACAAACCGCATCTTTACATTAACAAAATTATAAATAAATCGGATGTAAAAAACTTTCGTTTTTTACATCCGATTTATTATTTTCAGTTTATTTGTAGTACTTAACCGCGGCCTTAAACATCTGAATGTCATAGTTACCTGAAACATTCTTGTAAAGTCCGTCACCGATACGCTCACTGTGTCCCATTTTACCGAACACTCTGCCGTCAGGTGATGTGATACCCTCAACTGCAAACATTGAATCATTAGGATTAAAGTGAACGTCAACCGTTGCGTTACCCTCAAGGTCAACATACTGAGTTGCAATCTGTCCGTTTTCCGCAAGTTTTCTTATAAGTTCCTCACTTGCAAGGAAACGTCCCTCACCGTGGGAAATGGGAACATTGTAAATATCGCCCACCTCTGTAAGTGCAAGCCAGGGAGATTTGTTGGAAGCAATTCTCGTTCTTACAATTCTTGACTGGTGACGTGCAATGGTGTTATAGGTAAGAGTGGGACAATTTTCGTCCGTATCAATAATCTTACCGTAGGGCACAAGACCGAGTTTAATGAGAGCCTGGAAACCGTTACAGATACCGCACATAAGACCGTCGCGGTTGTCAAGAAGATCCGTTACGCCTTCTTTAACTTTTGCATTACGGAAAAATGCGGTAATGAATTTTGCAGAGCCGTCGGGCTCATCGCCTCCGGAGAAACCGCCGGGGATGAAAATCATCTGTGCATCCTTAAGTTTTGTTGAGAATTCATCAACACTTGCCGTAATATCCGCTGAAGAACGGTTTTTTATAACTATAATTTCCGGCTCTGCCCCTGCATCGCGTACTGCCTTTGCGCTGTCATATTCGCAGTTTGTACCGGGGAATGCGGGAATAAGTATTTTCGGCTTTGCAACCTTAATTGCAGGGGATTTCCGCTCTGTTGCAGAGAATGAGAAGTTCTCAACAGGTGTATTTGTGTCGGGAATATTACAACTATATACGCTTTCAAGTTTATCTTCATAGATGTTAAGAACATCCGTAAAGTCCATTTCTTCGCCATTCAGGGAGAACACAAGTTTGTCCGTAATCGTACCTATAAGTGTTGCATCTTCAATGCATTCCGCTGTTTCAATAAGGAATGTTGCATAGTTATATTTAAAAATGTCTTCAACTGTCAGCGTTCCGTCAAACTCAAAGCCGAAACCGTTACCGAAAGCCATTTTCATTACTGCTTCACCGATACCGCCCATACCGGGTGTGTAGCAGGAAACGGCTCTACCCTCACGGAGAAGTTTGCAGATTCTGTCAAATACCGCAACAAGTGAATCCGTTACGGGAAGTGAATTTTCATCAAATTCGGGAGCAATAAAGTAAACTTTGTTGCCCGCCTTTTTGAACTCGGGAGAAACAATATCTTTAACCTTTTCCGTTGTAACAGCAAAGGAAACAAGTGTGGGAGGAACGTCCAAATCCTCAAAAGTACCGCTCATTGAGTCCTTGCCGCCGATTGAACCGATACCGAAATTTTTCTGTGCTTTGAACGCGCCGAGGAGTGCCGCAAGGGGTTTGCCCCAACGCTTGCCGTCCTTGCCCACACGCTCAAAATACTCCTGGAATGTAAGATATACATCCTCGAATTTTGCACCCGTTGCAATAAGTTTACATAAGGACTCAACAACTGCCAAATATGCGCCGTGATAGGGACTTTTTTCCGTAATAAAGGGATTGTAACCCCATGACATAAGGGAGCAATCGTCCGTATGTTTTTTCTCAACGGAAATTTTCTGTACCATTGCCTGAATGGGTGTAAGTTGATTTTTACCGCCGAAAGGCATAAGCACCGTACCCGCGCCAATGGTGGAGTCAAAGCGCTCGGAAAGTCCGCGCTTTGAGCAGATGTTAAGGTCATCCGCCATTGCTTTCATATTCTCTGCAAAGCCGCCGCTGATTTTCTTGTCAAAGGCTTCAGGCTTTGAAGCAACAACATCAATGTGCTTGTCCGCACCGTTTGAATTAAGGAAATCACGACTGATATCGCAGATAACCTTGCCGTTCCAATGCATAACAAGTCTTGCTTCCTCCGTAACCTTTGCCACGGGACAAGCCTGGAGGTTTTCCGTTGCGGCAAGTTCAAGGAACTTTTCAACATTTTCTTTTTCAACGACAACTGCCATTCTTTCCTGGGATTCGGAAATGGCAAGTTCCGTACCGTCAAGACCCTCATATTTCTTGGGAACTGCGTTAAGGTCGATTTCAAGACCGTCGGCAAGTTCACCGATAGCAACGGAAACACCGCCCGCACCGAAGTCGTTACAGCGTTTTATCATTCTTGTTGCTTCTTTATTTCTGAAAAGTCTTTGGAGTTTTCTTTCTTCGGGAGCATTACCCTTTTGAACTTCTGCGCCGCAGGTTTCAAGGGAATCCGCCGTATGGGATTTTGAAGAACCCGTTGCACCGCCGCAACCGTCACGACCGGTACTGCCGCCGAGAAGAATAACTATATCTCCCGGGTCGGGACATTCACGGCGGACATTTTCCTGAGGAGCCGCCGCAACAACCGCACCGATTTCCATACGCTTTGCCGCATAGCCGGGATGATAAATCTCATCAACAATACCCGTTGCAAGACCGATCTGGTTACCGTATGAGGAATAACCTGCCGCCGCAGTTGTAACGATTGTTCTCTGGGGAAGTTTTCCCTTAATTGTTTCGCTGACGGGTTTCAAGGGGTCTGCCGCACCTGTAACACGCATTGCACCATATACATAGGCACGTCCTGAAAGGGGATCGCGGATTGCGCCGCCGATACAGGTTGCCGCACCGCCGAAAGGCTCAATTTCCGTAGGATGATTATGGGTTTCGTTCTTGAAAAGCAAAAGCCAAGGTTCGCTGACACCGTCAACGTCAACATTGATTTTAACGGTACAGGCATTTATTTCCTCAGACTCATCAAGTTTATCAAGTTTTCCGTTTTCTTTAAGATATTTAACTGCAACGGTGGCAAGATCCATAAGGCATATCGGTTTTGTTCTACCGAGTTCTTTTCTTGTTGCAATATAATCCTCATAAGCACTTTGAAGAAGTTCGTCCTCAAAGGTCGCGCTGTCAATAACTGTAAGGAAAGTGGTGTGACGGCAATGGTCGGACCAATATGTATCAATCATTCTTATTTCCGTTATTGTGGGGTCCCTGTCCTCTGATTTGAAATAATCCTGACAGAAAGCAATATCGTCAGCATCCATTGCAAGACCGAAATCCTTAACGAATTTTTCAAGTCCCGCTCTGTCAAGTTCAATAAATCCCTCAAGAGTTTTAACCTCTGTGGGAATATCGTACTGCATTGCAAGGGTGTCATATTTTTCAAGAGTTGCTTCCCTTGCTTCAACGGGGTTGATTACGTATTTTTTAATTTCCGCAATATCGGCTTCGGAAAGTTCTCCGTAAAGAGCGTAAACCTTTGCGCTCTTTATTGTGGGGCGCTCCCCCTGTGAAATAATCTGAATACACTGTGCCGCGGAGTCCGCTCTCTGATCAAACTGACCGGGAAGAAACTCTACCGCAAAAACAGTTGCATCACCTAAATCAACCTCACTTGCAGCAATATCAAGTTGGGGTTCGGAAAAAACCGTTTTAATTGCATAATCGAAAAGTTCTTCAGTTATATTTTCTGCATCGTAACGGTTGATAACGCGAACATTTTTAAGGTTTTTAATTCCTAAAAGGGTACGGGCGTCGCCCAGCAGGGACTTTGCCTCATTGGCAAGTTCCTTTTTCTTTTCCACATAAACTCTATATACCATTTCTTAATCCTCCAAAACCGCGAGTGCTTTTGCGCCGATATCATGGCGGTAGAAAGCATTATCAAAACTGATTTTTTCCACAAGTGAATAGGATGACTTTACTGCATCTTTAAGATTGTTTTCAACTGCCGTAACACCTAAAACGCGACCGCCGTTTGTGAGAAGTTTGCCGTCTTTGAGAGATGCTCCCGCAACATAAACATTGCCGCTGATTTCTTCGGGAATATTCATCTCAAAGCCTTTTTCGTAACTTACGGGATACCCTTTGGATGCCATTATTACACAGCAAGCACTTTTGTCGCTGAACTTAACCTCTGTATCTTTAAGTGTGCCGTTGGTTGTGGCTTTCATTACCGTGAGCAAATCGCTTTCAAGGAGGGGTAAAACAACCTGTGTTTCCGGGTCACCGAAACGGCAGTTATATTCAATAACCTTGGGACCGTCGGGAGTGAGCATAAGTCCGAAATAAAGACAACCCTTAAAGGTTCTGCCCTCTTTATTCATTGCCTCCATTGTCGGGAGAAAGATTTTTTTCATACATTGTGCCGCTACCTCTTTTGTATAGTAGGGATTGGGAGCAATTGTACCCATACCGCCTGTATTAAGTCCCGTATCGTTGTCCCCTGCACGCTTATGGTCCATTGACGAAATCATGGGAACAACGGTTTTACCGTCCGTAAAGGAAAGAACGGAAACCTCCGGACCTGTGAGGAATTCCTCAATAACAATATTGTCCCCGCTTGTGCCGAACATTTTGTCCTGCATCATAGAAACAACCGCCTGTTTTGCTTCTTCCCTTGTGTTTGCAATTATAACACCTTTACCCAGAGCCAGACCGTCGGCTTTAATAACTGTGGGAATGGGGGCTGTATCAAGATATTGCAGGGCTTTTTCCATATCGTTAAATACTTCGTAAGCCGCTGTGGGAATACCGTATTTTTTCATAAGATTTTTTGAGAACACCTTACTGCCCTCAATAATTGCCGCATTGGCTTTGGGTCCGAAACAGGGAATCCCCTTTTCTTCAAGGGCATCAACGCAACCGAGAACCAACGGATCATCGGGAGCAACAACTGCATAATCAATACCGTTTTCAGTTGCAAACTCAACTATTTTTTCAATGTCCTTTGCACCGATATTAACAAGGTTTGCATCCTTTGCCATACCGCCGTTACCGGGGAGGGCAAAAATTTCCGTAACCTCTTTATTTTCTTTTAATTTCTTTATGATGGCGTGTTCACGTCCGCCACCGCCGACAACCATAATCTTCATTATTTCACCTCAAAATCAATGGTGGAAAAGGCGCATACCCGTAAATGACATTGTAATGCCGTACTTGTTGCAACAGTCAATTACGATATCGTCACGGATTGAGCCGCCGGGTTCCGCAATATATTTAACACCGCTTTTCTTCGCCCGTTCGATATTATCGCTAAAGGGGAAGAATGCGTCGGAGCCGAGAGCCACACCGTCAATATTTGCAAAATATGTTTTAACATCCTCATCTGTAAGGGGTTCGGGCTGTGATGTAAAGTATTTCTGCCAATTACCGTCGGCACAAACATCTTCTTCATTTTTGTTGATATAACCGTCAATAACATTGTCACGGTCGGGACGTCCCAGAGTGTCCTTAAAGGGAAGATTAAGGACTTTTTCGTGCTGACGGAGGAACCATGTGTCCGCCTTTGTTCCCGCAAGACGTGTGCAATGAATTCTTGACTGCTGACCCGCACCCACGCCGATTGCCTGTCCGTCAACTGCATAGCAAACGGAGTTGGACTGTGTGTATTTAAGTGTGATAAGCGCAATTATAAGGTCGCGTACTGCACTTTCGGGCATATCTTTATTTTCCGTAACGATATTTGAAAGAAGTTCTTTGTTTATTTCAAAATTATTTCTGCCCTGTTCAAAGGTTATGCCGTAAACCTGTTTATGCTCAATGGGGGCGGGAACATAATCGGGGTCGATTTTTACGATATTATAATTACCTTTTCTCTTGGATTTGAGAATTTCAAGAGCCTCGGGCTCATAACCCGGGGCAATAATGCCGTCGGAAACCTCACGTTGAATGAGTTTTGCGGTTGTGACGTCGCAAATATCGGAAAGCGCCACCCAGTCACCGAAAGAACACATTCTGTCGGTACCTCTTGCTCTGGCATAGGCACAGGCAGGGGGTGAATCGTCAAGTCCCTCAATATCGTCAACGAAACAAGCCTTTTTAAGTTTGTCGGAAAGGGGAATACCAACCGCCGCAGACGTGGGGCTGACGTGTTTAAAAGAAGTTACCGCAGGAAGACCAAGAGCCTCTTTAAGTTCCTTTACAAGTTGCCAACTGTTGAAAGCGTCAAGGAAGTTAATATAGCCG
Source organism: Acutalibacteraceae bacterium (assembly GCA_051892415.1). Lineage (GTDB taxonomy): Bacteria > Bacillota > Clostridia > Oscillospirales > Acutalibacteraceae > DTU089. The sequence goes on from JBJFGF010000020.1 coordinate 249,257, forward strand.
GGTCGACCGCAGAGAATTTCAATGGGAAGTTCGCTTCCGTCCGCCATAAAAATTTTTGCAGGTTTCTGGTTGGGGTTACAACCGTATTTCAATTCAAACTCTTTCATTGGTATATCTCCTTATTTGTTTTTATTTACAATTTTTGATTCGTATCTCCCTGTTTCGAGGTCAATATATCTTACAAAAAGCGAAACCTTGTTATCTGCGTTCAGATTTTCCCAAATAATATTTGTCAATGTATCAATATCAACATCGGGAAGTGCAAGTGTTTTCGGCTCACCCTCAAAACTGGGGAGGGGGTTTCCGTCGCATTTGTATGTATGAATGAATTTTGCCTTACCGGGCAAGGGATTTGAATAAGCAAAGGTGTATCTTTGACAGGAAGAGCCGTCGCCGTCGGCGGATTTGAGGATGGACATTGCATAATTCATATCACCGTTTTCAAGGCGGATAATACCTGAAATTCGGGGTGTGAAATTGGGAGCATCGTCCTCAAACTCACGTGTACGCAGAGCCTGTTCAAAGGTCATCTGTCTGTCCATTAAATCATAGATTGTGTCGGTCTGGTCACCGTTTGTAACAATTGTTTTGTTACCCAGAACTCTTACGGGAGCGTAGATAATAAGGTGGGGGTCAACCATTTTTGACTCATCAAAGGCTTGTGTTCTTATGCCCTCGCCGTCCTCAACAAAAACACGGTTACGGCTGTTTTCGCTTCTGCCCATAATGAAATAAGCGGTAACCGCCTTTTTTCCGTCGGGGCTTTTGCCGATGATTATACCTCTACCGTGATAAGCGAGAGAATTAAGTTCATTTTCAAGATTTTTGATTTCCATATTATCTCTTCCTTTCAAATAGTTCTTGTGTTTATTTTATTATTGTCTTTGAGCCGTCAACGGTTATTCTGCCGTCACAGAACAACTGAACCGCCTTGGGCAATATTTTCCACTCCGCCTGCTCCATAATCCTCTTTTGTAGTGTTTCGGGAGTGTCACCCTCAACTACTTCGACTGCTTTTTGGAGAATTATGGGTCCCGCATCACATTCTGCGGTTACAAAATGCACAGTTGCACCTGAAACTTTTACGCCCTTTTCCAAAGCACTTTCATGAACATGGAGTCCGTAAAAACCTTTTCCGCAGAAAGAGGGAATGAGGGCAGGGTGTACATTTATCATTTTATTTTTAAATGTATCGCATACATTTTCGTCAAGGATTGTCATAAATCCCGCATAGACAACCAAATCGGCTTTCTCCTCCAAAAGCGCATCCCTCATTGCAATGCTGTAGGAGGCTATATCGGAATATTCTTTCCTTATAAGTGTGCGTGTTTTAATACCGTTGCTTTCGGCACGCGTAAGGGCATAGGCATCCGATTTTGAAGAAATTACGCAGGTAATTCTTCCGTTGCCAAGTTCCCCTCTTTTCTCCGCGTCAATAAGGGCTTGGAGATTTGTTCCGCCACCGGAAACAAGAACGACTACATTTTTTGTGTTGGGCATCTTTTTACCCTCTTTCAATTATTCTAAAATAATTTTATCTTCGGATTCTATAATTTCACCGATTACATAAGCGTCCTCGCCGTTTGCTTTGAGAATTGCGAGAGCGTCTTCAACCTGTGAAGCGGGAACAACAACACTCATGCCCACACCCATATTAAAGGTGTTAAACATATCTCTTTCGGGAATGTTTCCAACCTCTGCAATAAGTTCGAAAATGGGAAGAACTTTAACGGAACTCCTGTTGATTTTTGCGCCGAAACCGTCGGGAATACTTCTGGGAATATTTTCGTAGAAGCCTCCGCCTGTAATATGGGAAATTGCTCTTACATCAACTTTTTCAAGAAGAGCAAGAATGGATTTAACATAAATCTTTGTGGGAGTGAGAAGTGTTTCTCCAATAGATTTGCCGCCCAATTTTTTAACCGGAGTTTTAATATCTGCATTTTCAACGTCAAACACTTTTCTTACAAGGGAGAAACCGTTTGAATGAACACCGCTTGAAGCAAGCGCAATAACTGCATCCCCCGCTTTCATCGTTTTATTGTCGAGAATTTTCTCTTTATCAACAACACCTACGGAGAATCCTGCAAGGTCGTATTCGTCAACGGGATAGAAACCGGGCATTTCTGCGGTTTCACCGCCGATTAGTGCGGAGCCGGACTGAACACAGCCCTCGCTTACACCTTTTACAATGTCCGCAATTCTCTCGGGAACATTTTTACCGCAAGCGATATAATCAAGGAAGAAAAGGGGTCTTGCACCGCTGCAAATAACATCGTTAACGCACATTGCAACGCAGTCGATACCCACCGTATCGTGCTTGTCCATAATGAAAGCAAGTTTGAGTTTTGTACCCACACCGTCAGTACCGCTTACAAGTACGGGCTTTTTAAGTCCCTCGGGAAGTTCAAAAAGACCGCCGAAACCGCCGACGTCGGAGCAAACACCCTCCGTAACGGTTCTTGCGACATATTTTTTCATAAGTTCAACTGCTTTGTAGCCCGCTGTAATATCTACACCTGCTGCTGCATAACTTTCTGATCTTGAATTATTCATATCTATTCTCCTATAAATTATTTCTTATTTAAATCAGCCTTTGCCGTTCCAACAATATGTGCAAAGTTCTTCTTCGGGGAGACCTATTGCTTTAACAATGCCCTCCAAGGACTGAAATTCCAAGGATGCAAAATGGAGTTTTTCACAAATTGCTTTTCTCATTTTTGCACCGCGCTCCGTGGAAGCATCGCTGTATTCGTCAAGATGTTTAAACCCTTCTTCTCCCTCAAGTTCCATAATGGTACTCCTTGAAATAAGTTCCATTTCATCGGTTGCTCTTGAAAAATTAAGATATTTACAACCGTACATAATGGGAGGACAGGCGGAACGCATATGCACTTCTTTTGCGCCGTTTTCATATAAAAACTCAACCGTTTCCCTAAGTTGTGTGCCTCTTACGATACTGTCGTCAACAAAGAGAAGTTTTTTGTCCTTAATGAGTTCATGAATGGGAATCTGCTTCATTTTTGCAACCCTGTTACGTTCCTTTTGGTTTGCGGGCATAAAACTTCTGGGCCAGGTGGGAGTGTATTTAATAAAGGGACGGGCAAAAGGAACTCCGCTTTCGTTTGCATAACCTATTGCGTGGGGGGTACCCGAATCCGGCACGCCGCTTACATAGTCAATGTCCTGTGCCTCACCCAACATTCTGTCTGTCTGAGCCATGATTTTCCCGTTTTCGTAACGCATGGCTTCAACATTTCTTCCTTCGTAGCAAGAGGTGGGGTAACCGTAATATGACCAGAGGAAAGCACATATTTTTTTCTTTTTTCTCGGAGGTGAAATAACCTCAACTTTATCTGCGGAAATTTCAACAATTTCCCCGGGACCCAATTCCTTGTAATCCTCAAAGCCCAATTTCTTATATGCAAAATCCTCAAAGGAAACACAGAAGCCGTCCTCACGTTTTCCTATAAGTACGGGAAGTCTGCCCACCTTATCGCGTGCGGCAATAAGATTACCGTCCTCTTTGAGAATGAGAATTGAGGATGTTCCCTCAATCATGTCCTGAGCAAATCTGATACCCTCGGCAAAATCGGTTTTCTGGTCAATCATTGCCGCCACAAGTTCCGAGGAGTTAATACCCTCGCTTGTCATTGCGCCGAAGTGACCGCCACTGAATGAAAGGTACTGTTTCACAAGTTCTTCGCTGTTTTTAATAACACCGATGGTACTGATTGCGTAAAGTCCGTGATTGGAACGCATTAAAAGGGGTTGTGCATCCGTGTCGCTTATACAGCCTATTGACGCGTTACCGCTCATCTGGTCAAGAATATTTTCAAACTTTGTTCTGAATGGAGAATTTTCTATTTTATGTATTTTTCTCTGTATGCCCTTTTCTTTGCTGCAAGCCGCCATACCCGCACGGCGAGTTCCCAAATGGGAATGATAGTCAACGCCGAAGAAGGTATCAAGCACAGCATCATTTTTTGATACTACTCCAAAAAAACCGCCCATTTTGCACCTCTAAATATAAAGTCAGTCCGTTAATCAGTTGTTGTATTTGTCTTCTATCGCCTTATTTTTTTCAAGAACCTTTGCGGTATCCGCCGCTCTTTTTTCAGCGAGTTTCTTTTCAAGTTCCGGCTCGCTTAAAGAAAGAATTTCTATGGCAAGTAACGCGGAGTTCACCGCGCCGTCAATGGCAACCGTTGCAACGGGAATACCCGAAGGCATCTGTACTGTTGAAAGAAGCGCTTCCACACCGCCTAAATTCTGAGATTTAATGGGAATACCGATAACCGGCAATGTTGTGTTTGCGGCAACGGCACCTGCAAGGTGAGCCGCCATACCCGCCGCGGCAATAATGACACCAAAGCCGTTCTTTCGGGCATTTTCGCTGAATTCTTTTGCTTGGACAGGGGTTCTGTGAGCAGAGAAAACGTGTACCTCAAAGGGTACGTTAAATTCTTTCAGGGTGTTTATTGCTTTTTCAACAACGGGTAAATCGCTGTCGCTACCCATTATAATCCCGACTTTTTTCATACAAATCATCCTTTCAAAAAGCGAAAAGGCACACTTGTCCAAAGAAAGAACAAGCGTGCCCAGACGGTCGGCTTTCTACGGTCAACTTAAATTCCCGCTCCTTTGTGGTGCTCCACATAATACTCCGTCAGTCACAGGAAAATCCGCTTAATTTTTACAATAACATTTTAACATACTCCGCGGATTCAGTCAAGGCACATAAAGCCTAATAAAACTGTATTTACCATTGGTGTTTTAGTGAAATTGCCGATTATTTTTTAGCCTGCGTTTCACAGTAGATACAACGGTAAACACCGTTGTCCCTGTCAGTCAGTTTAAATGCGTGATTTATCTCCTGTTCCGTTGACGTAATGCAACGGGGATTTCTGCATTTTATAACATTTGTAAGCACCTGCGGAAGTTCAAGGGTACGTTTCTCCACAAGTTCGCCGTTACGGATTATATTAACTGTGGCATCGGGGTCAACGTAACCGATAATGTCGATATCTATTTCAATGTCCGCATCGATTTTTATTATATCTTTTTTCCCCAATTTTTTACTTGCAACATTTTTTATTATGGCAACGGAGCAATCCAGATTATCAAGACCCAAAAGGTCATAAAGGCGCATACCCCGTCCCGCAGTAATGTGGTCAATTACAAATCCGTTGGTAATGGAATCTATATTCATTTTCCTGCCTCCTCCAACAATTTAAGAATGAGTGCCATACGAATATATTTACCGTTGAGAACCTGTTTAAAATAGCACGCTCTAGGGTCATCATCAACGGCAACACTTATTTCGTTTACTCGGGGAAGCGGATGCATTATGCATAAATCATTTTTTGCATTAACAAGTTTCTTGGGTTCAAGCACATAACTGTCCTTTAAACGTAAATAATCCTCCTCATTGAAGAAGCGTTCCCTTTGAACTCTCGTCATATAGAGAATATCGAGTTCGGGCATAACACTTTCGAGGTCGGTTGTCTGCTTGTAGGGGATACCGTTCTTTTTAAGGACGTCTTTCTTCACGTAACTGGGTAGTTTCAATTCCTCGGGAGAAATAAGAACGACCTTTATTCCGCTGTATCTTGAAAGTGCATTTATAAGAGAATGTACGGTTCTTCCGAATTTAAGGTCACCGCAAAAACCTACCGTGAGATTTTCAAAGCCGCCTTTTTCCCGTTGAATTGTAAGCAAGTCTGCAAGGGTTTGCGTGGGGTGATTGTGTCCGCCGTCACCTGCGTTTATAACGGGAATCGTGGCATTCTTCGCCGCAACAAGGGGCGCACCCTCTTTGGGATGGCGCATTGCAATAATATCCGCATAACAACTTATTGTTTTTGCAGTATCCGCAACGCTTTCTCCCTTTGCCGCAGAAGAATTGTTTGCCGCAGAAAATCCGATAACACTTCCGCCCAATTCAATCATAGCCGCCTCGAAACTGAGACGTGTTCTTGTTGACGGCTCAAAGAAAAGTGTTGCAAGTTTTTTCCTCTTACACTTTTCGCAGTATTTATCGGGATTATCAATAATATCATTTGCCGTTTCAATGAGTTCGTTTATCTCATCCACGGAAAAATCAAGAATGTCTATCAAACTTCTCATCAGTTGCTAATCACCTTTCCACCAAAATCAAAAGCAGTAAAAATTATTCTTTTGCACCGTTAATCTCTAAATATTTTTTAATTCTTTCGACGTTTTCTTTATTCTTTTCGTCTTCTTCAAGATACTCAATAATATCATAAACATCAACAACGGAATATACGGGGAAACCGAATTCTTCACCGACTTCCGCCATTGCGGATTTCTCCGTCCGTCCTTTTTCTTTGCGGTCAACCATAACAAATGTTGCGGCAACCTTTGTACCCTCAATACCCGAAAGAATGGACATACTCTCACGGATTGCCGTACCGGCTGTAATAACGTCCTCAACGATAACTATTTCTTCGCCCTCCCGGGGTTTGTAGCCTACGAAAACACCGCCTTCGCCGTGATCCTTTTCTTCCTTACGGTTAAAGAAGAAAGGTACGTCAAGTCCGTTTTTTGCAAGAGCAACCGCAACGGAAACCGCAATGGGAATACCCTTGTATGCGGGGCCGTAAAGGACTGTTTTCCTGTTATCCACTTTTTCAAAATATGCTTTTGCGTAAAATTCGCCTAATTTGCAAATCTGTTCGCCTGTTTTAATATCGCCGGCATTTATGAAATAGGGAATTTTTCTACCGCTTTTTGCAGTAAAATCGCCGAATTTAAGAACGCCCGCGCCCTCTAAAAACTGTATAAATTCTCTTTTGTATGCTTCCATTGTACTCTCCTCCTGTAATCAATCGCAGAATTCTGCAACGCATCTGTTATATGCGGCTACCGGGTCATCAGCGGCGGTAATGGGTCTGCCCACAACAATATAATCGGAGCCGATTTTCTTTGCCTCTGCCGGTGTCATAACTCTTTTCTGGTCACCTATGTCACCGTCTGCAAAACGCACACCGGGAGTAATTGTCAGGAAATCCTTACCGCAGGTTTCGTGTACCTTGCCCGCCTCAAGAGGTGAGCAAACAACACCGTCAAGCCCCGCTTTTTTTGCGTTATGTGCATAGTGCATAACAACCTTGTCAATGGGCTCTTTAATGAGAAGATCCGTTTCCATACTCTCCTGATCCGTTGATGTAAGTTGAGTAACCGCAATGAGAAGGGGTCTTGTTCCGTCGGGACGTGTTAGTCCTTCGAGGGCGCCCTCCATCATACGAATTGTACCCGATGCATGAAGATTTGTAATATCAACATCAAGGTTTGAAAGCACCGCCATTGATTTTTTTACGGTGTTTGGAATATCGTGAAGTTTAAGGTCAAGGAAAATCTTGTGTCCCCTCTTTTTGATTTCACGAACAATTTGGGGACCTTCCGCATAGAAAAGTTCCATACCGATTTTTACGAAAGGTTTCCTCTCGGTGAATTTGTCAAGAAATTCATAAACTTTTTGTGCACTCGAAAAGTCACAAGCAACAATAACATCTTTACCCATTATTTAGCCACTCCTATAATACTTTTTAAACTGTCAATACCGTATTTGTCCATTACTTTCGGTAAATCATTGATAATATCACGGCACACATAGGGGTCAACAAGGTTTGCCGCACCGATTTCAACCGCAGTTGCGCCTGCAAGCATCATTTCTATTACATCTTCCGGTGTAGAAACTCCGCCCATACCCACAACGGGAATATTAACGGCATTTGCAACCTGATACACCATACGGACTGCAACGGGAAATATCGCACTGCCCGAAAATCCGCCCATTTTATTTGCTATTACGGGCTTTTTGGTTTTCAGATCAATTCTCATACCCAAAAGAGTGTTAATAAGACTGATTCCGTCTGCGCCCGCCGCTTCACATTCTTTTGCTATTGCAACAATGTCCGTTACATTGGGTGAAAGTTTTATAATTACAGGCTTATTTGTTACGGCTTTAACCGCCGCAGTAACCTCTGCCGCGGCTTTGGGGTCCGTGCCGAAACTCATGCCGCCCCCGTGAACATTGGGACAACTGACGTTAACTTCAAGCCAACCCACCTGTTCTTCTTTATCAAGTTTTTCACAGGTATATGCATAATCGTCAACGGAAAATCCGCTTACATTTGCCACAACCTTTTTGTCAAAGCATTTTTTAAGTTTCGGTAATTCCTCGTTAATAACCTTTTCAACACCGGGATTTTGAAGTCCCACCGCATTTATCATACCCGCAGTACACTCTGCGATTCTCGGCGTGGGGTTTCCGAAACGGGCGTCCCTGGTTGTTCCTTTAAAGGAAAATGTACCCAGAACATTTATATCGTAAAGTTCTGCAAATTCATAACCGTAGCCAAAGGTACCGCTTGCGGGAATAATGGGGTTGTCGAGTTCAATTCCGCAAAGGTTAACGCTTAATCTTCCCACAAAATCTCCTCCTTCTCAAGCACGGGACCGTCCTTACATATACGCTTGTAGCCCGTAACTGTTTTACAGGAACATCCCATACAGGCACCGAAACCGCAACCCATTCGTTCTTCAAAACTGAACTGACCGCTTGTGTCGGTTGATTTGAAAACCGCTTTAAGCATGGGTTCGGGGCCGCAGGTGTAAAAATACGTGTAGTTAATATCTTTGATTGCATCCGTTACAAAGCCCTTAACGCCGTAAGAGCCGTCGGCGGTTGCAACATAAACTTCTGCACCGAGTTTTTTAAAATCATCCTCACAGAAGATTTCCTCTTTTGTGTTAAAGCCGAGAACTACGCTGACTTTTTTACCCTCTGCAATGAGTTTTTTGCAAAGCATATAAAGGGGCGGAACACCTACACCGCCGCCCAAAAGCAAGGGATGTTCTCCGGAAAGTGCGGTGTTGTAGCCGTTGCCGAGACCCGTGAGGACATTCAGTTCCTCCCCCGCTGCCATTTCAGACATTTGCTCCGTACCCTTTCCCACAACCTTGTAGATAAGAGTCAGAACACCGTCCTCGCAGTCGCAAACGGAAATGGGTCTGCGAAGATAAAGACCGTCTAACTTTAAATTTACGAACTGCCCGGGACCTGTGATATCGTTTACATCTCCCTGAAGTTTCATTTTAAACACCGTTTTTGTAAGGGGTGCATTATCAATTATTTTAAAAACCGATTCTCTCATAAATTTCCTTTTGCGTCGATAGTTGAAATTGTAAGGGTTATATCTTCAAGAACGTCAAGAAGAACTCTTACGGTATCGAGGGCTGTAAATATTGTTGCGTTGTTCTCTATTGCATAACGGCGGATTTGATAACCGTCGTTTTCTTCACCGGTTGAACTTATATCCTTTGTGTTAATAACATAAGCAATGTGACCCTGGCGGAGTGCGTCGGGAATTTCCGTACTGCCCTCGCTGATTTTCTTGAGAACATGGGTTCTTATACCGTTCTCTTTAAGGAAGTTCGCAGTACCTTGGGTCGCCTCAATATTAAAGCCCAACTTATAGAAACGGCGAATAAGGGGAAGTGCCTCCTCCTTGTCGTTGTCTGCAAGTGTTGCAAAAACAGTACCGTAATTTTGGAGATGCATACCCGAAGCCTGAAGTGCTTTATAAAGAGCACGGTTAAGTCTATCGTCGTAGCCTATTGCTTCACCTGTTGACTTCATTTCGGGTGAAAGGTAGGCGTCAAGTCCGCGGATTTTGTTAAAGGAGAAAACGGGAACTTTTACATACCAACGTTTTTTCTCCGTGGGGTAAATATCAAATATACCCTGCTCTTTAAGGCTTTTACCCATAATAACCTCTGTTGCGATATCCGCAAGGGAGTAGCCCGTGGCTTTTGAAAGGAACGGCACTGTTCTTGAAGAACGGGGGTTAACCTCAATAATATAAACATCGTCATTCTCATCAACAATGAACTGAATGTTATAAAGTCCCACAATGCCTATACCCAGACCTAATTTCTTCGCATACTGAAGAATTATGCCTTTAACCTTGTCCGAAATGCTGAATGTGGGGTAAACGCTTATGGAGTCACCGGAGTGAATACCGGTTTTTTCAACAAGTTCCATAATACCGGGAACGAAAACATCCCTGCCGTCGCAAATTGCGTCAACCTCAACCTCTTTACCCTGAATATATTTATCAACAAGAACGGGCTTGTCCTCGTCAATTTCAACGGCGGTTTTAAGGTAGTGACGGAGTTGTTCCTCGTTGGCAACAATCTGCATCGCACGTCCGCCGAGAACAAAACTGGGTCTAACAAGAACGGGATATCCGATTTCTGCGGCGGCATTTACGCCGTCCTCAATATTTGTAACCGCCTTGCCCTTGGGTTGAGGAATATTAAGGCTTTTGAGTATTTTTTCAAAACTATCTCTGTTTTCCGCTCTTTCAATAGCGTCACAGTCCGTACCGATAAGTTTAACTCCCCTTTTCATAAGGGGCTCTGCAAGGTTGATTGCGGTTTGCCCTCCCAATGAAGTAATTACACCTATGGGCTTTTCAAACTCAATAATATTCATTACATCCTCGGGAGTGAGGGGTTCAAAATAGAGTTTGTCCGCAGTGGTGTAGTCCGTGGAAACTGTTTCGGGGTTGTTGTTGATTATAATTGCTTCGTAACCGGATTTTTTAATTGTGGTAACTGCATGAACTGTTGAATAGTCAAATTCAACACCCTGACCGATACGTATGGGACCTGCACCGAGAACTACTATTTTTTCTTTCTCTGTAATAATAGAGTCGTTCTTTTCTGAATATGATGAGTAGAAATAAGGAATATACGCATTTGTGTGGCAGGTATCAACCATTCTGTAAACGGGGAATATGTTATTCTCTTTACGAACTTTATATACATCGAGTTCGTCAACACCCCAAAGATGTGCAACAAATTCGTCACAGAAACCCATTTTCTTTGCTTCTGAAAGAACTGCGGGGTTGCCCTTGTTTTCCTTGAGTTTATTCTCCATATCAATGATTTTCTTGAACGATTCAAGGAAGTAAGGTGTAATCATTGTAATCTCGTGCAGTTTTTCAATAGTCACACCGCGGGCAATGGCTTCCGCAACTGCAAAGAAACCGTCCGCTCTGAATTCGGAAATATATTCAAGAAGTTCATCAACTGTCATATCGTTGAATTTTGCAGCGTAGAAATGGCAAGTGCCAACCTCAAGGGAACGAACGGATTTCAAAAGACTTTCTTCAAGATTTGAACCTATGCCCATAACCTCGCCGGTGGCCTTCATCTGCGTACCCAAGATGTTTACGGCAGTTGTAAATTTATCAAAGGGAAAGCGGGGAAGTTTTGCAACTATATAGTCAAGAGAGGGTTCAAAAGCCGCCGTTGTGTTTGCAATCTTGATATCTTCGAGAGCCATACCCACGGCAATTTTTGCGGTAACTCTTGCAATGGGGTAACCGCTTGCCTTTGAGGCAAGGGCGGAAGAACGGGAAACACGGGGGTTAACTTCAATAAGAAAATATTCACTTGAATGGGGATTGAGTGCAAACTGTACATTGCATCCGCCCTCGATTTTCAGTTCACGAATAATCTTAAGAGCACTGTCATTGAGCATTTTCAAATCCCGGTCATTAAGAGTGAGAATGGGAGCAACAACAAGGGAGTCCCCTGTGTGAACACCTACGGGGTCGATGTTTTCCATACCGCAGATTGTTATCGCATGGTCATTGGAGTCGCGCATAACCTCGAACTCAATTTCCTTATAGCCCTTAACGCTCTTTTCAATAAGCGCCTGGTGTACGGGGGACATTTTGAACGCGTTGGCGCCGATATCTATAAGTTCTTCTTCATTGGAAGCAAATCCGCCGCCGGTACCGCCGAGAGTGAATGCGGGACGCACAACAACGGGATATCCGATTCTCTTTGCCGCGGCAAGTGCTTCCTCAAGGCTGTAAGTGATTTCCGAGGGAATTATGGGCTCACCGATTGACTGGCAAAGTTCTTTGAAAAGTTCACGGTCCTCCGCTCTTTCGATACTCTCACTGCTTGTACCGAGAAGTTCAACTCCGCACTCTTTGAGAACACCTTTCTTTTCAAGTTGCATTGCAAGGTTAAGACCCGTCTGACCGCCGATACCGGGAATAATTGCATCGGGACGTTCATATCTCAAAATCTTTGCAATGTATTCAAGTGTGAGAGGCTCCATATAAACCTTGTCAGCAATGGTGGTGTCCGTCATAATTGTTGCGGGATTAGAATTAACAAGAACAACCTCGTAACCCTCCTCTTTAAGTGCCAGACAAGCCTGGGTTCCTGCGTAGTCAAACTCTGCCGCCTGACCGATAACAATGGGACCTGAGCCGATAATTAACACTTTCCTGATGTCCGTTCTTTTTGCCATTAAAAATCCTCCAAATTTATATCATCGTATTTATTAACTTATTTCATGTAAACAACCTTGCCGTTGCAAACCGTAAGGACGCATTCACCCTTAACTTTCATATTTTCAAAAGGAGTCGCTTTGCCTTTTGAAAGGAAATCTTCGGGATTTATAAGGCTTTCTTTTTCCAAATCCCAAACCGTGAAATCCGTATTAAGCGGAATACCGAAACGAACTCTCGGATTTATTGCCATAAGGTCAACAAGTTTTTCCAAGGTAATTTCACCGGTTTCAACGAAGTTTGTAAACATAATCTGAAATGCGGTTTCAATTCCCACAACACCGAATGCACTACCCGAAAGCCCCTTGCTTTTTTCCTCGGCGGAATGGGGTGCGTGGTCGGTAGCAATCATATCTATTGTGCCGTCCTTGACTCCCTCAATAAGAGCCAATCTATCCTCTTTTGAACGCAGGGGCGGATTCATTTTGAATCTTCCGTTTTCCTGCAAATCGTTTTCGTCGAGAACAAGGTAGTGGGGACCTGTTTCACAAGTTACGTCCAAGCCCTCCGCCTTAGCTTTTCTTATAAGTTCCACGCTTTCCTTTGTGGAAATATGGCACACGTGGTATTTACAGCCCGTTTCCTTTACAAGTTTTAAATCTCTTTCAATGGGTTTCCATTCGCTTTCACTGCATATCCCTTTGTGGTTATGCTCTTTTGCATATACACCGTCGTGTATATAGCCGCCGTGAAGCAGGGAATTATCTTCACAATGGGCAACGATTATTTTGCCCAGGGACTTTGCTTCAAGCATTGCCTGTCGCATAAGTTCCTCACTTTGAACTCCCCTGCCGTCATCGGAAAAGGCTATTGCATTTTCCGCTAAATCACTCATTCGGGAAAGTTCCTCGCCCTTTTGCCCTACCGTAATTGCGGCATAGGGATAAACATTTATTGTTGCGCTCTTTTCTATTATGTCAGTCTGTTCTTTAAGATGCGACACGCTGTCGGGAACGGGATTCAGGTTGGGCATTGTCAGAACTGCGGTATATCCTCCGCGGGCAGATGCCTTGCAACCTGTTTCGATGGTTTCTTTATAAGAAAAACCCGGCTCACGAAAATGCACATGCACATCGCAAAAGCCGGGAAAAATGAAATATTTATCACAATTAAAAATAGAAATAGCGGGGGAAGAATACAACTGAGCCGCAACATCGGAACAGAAGGAGGGAGAACCGACCTTTTTTGTTGCAGCGTCATTTATTGTTTTTGCCTTTAATTGCTGTGACATAAAAATCCCTTTCGATTATGTTTTAAACAAAAAGCCTTGCACATTGGCAAGGCTGAACACACAAAGACATTGATACAGCTGCACTGTACCTACATATTCATAATTCAATCTTGCCGATCTCTCTGTACCGACTTAAAGACCTTAATAATGATACCAAAACCCGTCGGATTTGTCAATAGGAACTCTGTTTTTACACCGCCATTTTTCAGAATGTAAATAATAATGTTTTTGGTGAGTTTCACTAAAAGACTTTTTCTTTTGAATTCGCCCCCATTTTTAAACAATGTTTGTCAAATTTAACAAATAAAAAAACTCAACTTTGGCAATGTTAAACCTAACAATTTATTGAATATCAAATCCATATAGTGTAAAATAATACAATATAATGAGTTTTGGGGTGATGCTTTGAAGGAACTCGGCACAGTTTACATATTTCAAAAAGGCTTTAATTATTCCCAGGACGGACCCGGAAACCGCCTTGTTTACCATCTTTCGGGATGCAATTTAAAATGCCCCTGGTGTTCGAACCCCGAGGGTATGGAACTGACGGACAAAGCCACGGCTTTGAATGTTGACGAGATACTCAAAGAAGCCATTTCATGCAAAATGATGTTTATTGACGGGGGCGGTATAACTCTTACGGGTGGCGAAGTCACCTGTCAAAAAGAAGCGGTTTTGTTGCTTTTGCAAAAACTTAAAGAAAACAGTATTCACACCTGTATTGAAACAAACGCTTCTTTGACAAACTGCAATGAAATATTTTCAACCGTTGATTATATGATAGCGGATTTCAAATCCCCCGACGGAAAAATCCTCAAAAGTATCACCGGCGCAGATATAGAAGTGATAAAAAGCAATCTTCTTTTTCGGGCGAAAACCGGCAAACCCCTGCTTATAAGAATTCCCCTTATAAACGGATTTAATAACGGAAAAGAAAATTCCCTCTTGTTTGCCGAATTTTTTGAAGAATTAAGAGAAAAAAGCGGTAATCAAAACCTATATTTTGAAATACTCACCTACCATGAATACGGAAAAGAAAAGTACGAAAAGGCGGGTAGGATTTACAATTTTAAAAACGGCTTTGTAACACAGGAAGATGTTAAAGTTTTAGCAACCGAAATAATGAACAGAAATTTGAATTTAATTCACACTTGAGGTGTTTTTATGTATAATTTTGACCCTATTAAAACAACGGAAAAGGCAAAACTTCTTTTCAAGGAAGAAAGAGCGATAGACCATCTTGAAGGTTGGTTTATCATTAAAGAAGCGGAACAGAAAGCGGATGAAGAATACCGTTCTCTTCCCCCTATGAAAAGAGCCGCCGAAAAATTCAGAGAGGCAGTAAAAATTCTCCCCCTGTCCCTTAGTGACCACGGCATTTTTGCAGGTACGCAAAGGGACGCTTTTGCAAGAAGTTACGCTCTCATAAATCCCTCTTTCAAAGTTGAAACCTTTGCGGGCTACTGCGACCCAACCGCAGTTTATGACGATATCGACCCAACGGAGGAATTCCCCAAAGAGCGAATAGAAGCCCTCCGGGAACTTGACAAAAAAACCGATTATGTTAAAACGCTCTCCGCGGTTTATAAAGAATGTGAAAACCTTACGGGAGAGGTTGCATTTTTCGTTGAACAGGTTACGGGACACCTTATTCCCGATATGCGTTACGCATTAAAACACGGTATAAAAGGGATGATTTCCGACATTGAGGAAAAGCAAAAAACTGCTGATGATGAGCAGAAGGACAACTACGAAGCAATGAAAATTGCTTTGGAATGTGCCCTCATTCTTGCAAAAAGATATAGAGAAATTGCAGAAGAAAAATTAGCGGTAGCCGATGGAGAAAGAAAAGAAGAATTGCAACTTCTTGTTGATACTCTCGCAAAAGTTCCCGAAAACGGAGCGGAAACTCTCTATGAAGCACTCCAGAGTTTTATAATCCTTTGGGAAACAATGTGTCTTGAACAGGCACCCAACCCCTTCGCATTCTCCGTGGGCAACGCGGATAGAATTTTCGAACCCTACCGCGCAAAAGACGTACTTTCAAGAGAAGAAACCGCCGCACTTTTCAAGCACTTTCTTGTATTCTTCAACGTTGCGGACAGAAGTTGGGCAATCTCCCAGAACCTTATTGTCAGCGGTCGTGACAAATACGGAAACGACCTTACAAACGACTCCACATACGCACTTCTTGACGCGTATTACGATATGAATCTCCCCCAACCCATTCTCTCGGTCAAGTTACACAAAAACACTCCGCAAAAACTTTACGAAGAATTGGGCAGATTCCTTTTCACCCCCGGTTGCCTCACCCCCTCGTTTTTCAATGACGATTCTCTATATACAGTCCTTGCAAAAGCAGGAATTGACATTGACGATATCGAGGACACCTCCATTGCAGGCTGTCAGGAGCCACTCATTATGGGCAAGGACAACGGCAACACAACAAACAGTTGGTTTAATTTGGGCAAAGTTCTTGAACTAACCCTGAATGACGGTTACTCAACAATTACCGGTGACTATATAGGCACGGTTTGCGAAAAAACAGACCCGTTAACCGCACTCAAAAATGTCAGAGAGCGTTTTTATAAGAACGCACAGTATTACTGTGATGAAATGGTCAAAGCCGCCAACGGTTGTTCAAAGGCAATATCCCACTTACCCGTACCCTTTTTAAGCACGGTTATGGGCGGAATCGAGTCCGGATACGACACCCGCGACATTACACACCAAGGCACAAAGTACAACGGAAGCGGTTGCCTTATTCACGGAACAAGCGTTGTTGCGGATTCCTTTGTTGCCATTGATAAACTCATAAACGAACGTCCCGAGGATGCCTCAAAACTCCTCGACGCGTTAAAATGTAATTTTGAAGGCTACGAGGAATTGCACGAATATCTCCTCGGTGCCGAAAAATTCGGTAACAATATTGAAAATGTTGACAGGGAAACCGCAGAAATCGCATCAAAAATTGCCGATATGGTACGCGCACAGAAAAACTATCTGGGCAACAATTTCCGACCCGACTTTTCGACACCCTCAACCCACCTCTTATACGGCTATTGGGTGGGCGCACTCCCCTGCGGAAGAAAGGCGAGGGATATGCTCAACTACGGTGTTGACCCCCTTTACGGCGAGGCACAGAACGGTCTTGGCTTCCGTACCCTTTCACTTATGAAATTGCCATTTGACAAAATGTGCGGCGGCTATGCTTCACACTTCGGAATCGACCCGAAATACTTTACAGGCAAGGATTACGAGAGCAAGGGAATTGAATTCCGCGACAAAGTTATGAAACCCCTGTTCTTTAATGAATTGAACAGTAATGTTGCGCCTTTCTATCTCTATGTTAATGTTACAACCGCCGAAATTCTCAAAAAGGTACTTGCGGAGCCGAAAAAATATGCGCCAAGCGGAGTTTATATTATGAGAATTCACGGCACATTTGTAAACTTCCTTGACCTTTCCCCCGCAATCCAGCAAGATATAATCCGCCGACTTGACCCTGCGTCAACTGCAGTTATGTGCTAACGCTATGAATATATTGGGAATTGATATAGGCACAACAACCGTAACGGCACTTGTGCTGAACACCGAGAAAAGCGAGGTTTTAAAAACCCGCACTTTAAAAAATGACTCTTTTATCAAGGGAAAAAGTTTTGAAAAACTTCAGGATCCCGAAAAAATAATCGAAACCGCAAAATCCGCAATAAAGGATGTTACGGAAGATTTGGTTATCGACGCTGTGGGCGTAACGGGACAAATGCACGGAATACTGTACCTTGACAAAAATCTCGTACCCTGCTCCCCTCTTATGATCTGGCAGGATGAACGGGGCAACGAGATTTACAAAGATGGGTTAACCTATGCAGAATTTCTGACAAAGGAAACGGCTATAAAGGCCGCATCGGGCTTCGGTCTTACTACGCATTTTTACAATTCAGTAAACAATGAAGTTCCCGAAAATGCGGTAATGCTCTGCACTATTCACGACTATCTTGTTTCTGTTCTCACAAAGGAAAAGCCCGTTACCCATTCAAGTGACGGAGCAAGTCTGGGAATATATAATTTAAAAGAAAACAGATTCGATGAAAAGGCTTTAGAAAAAGTTGAAATCGGGAAAAGTTTTCTGCCACAAGTTATCAAATCAACTGCTTTGGCGGGAAAAACCGCCTGCGATTTTCTGCCCCAAGGTATTCCCGTGGCTGTGGCAATCGGCGATAATCAGGCAAGTTTTCTCGGCTCCGTAGCAGATTCACAAAGTTCCCTCCTTGTTAACGTGGGAACGGGAAGTCAGGTTTCCTTTGTAACAAATATAGTTAAACCCACCGCCTGCGGAGAAATCCGCCCCCTGACCGATGACAAGTACATCTTTGTGGGCTCCTCTCTTTGCGGTGGCAGAGCCTATGCAATTTTAAAGGACTTTTTTGAAAAATGTTCCCATATTTTCGGGGGCACAAAGGAAAATCTTTATGCACTTATGGATTCTGCTGCGGAAAATCTTTCCGAAACCGATGATTTACTGACAGTAAACTGTCAGTTCTGCGGAACGAGGGAAAATCCGAAACTTCGGGGCTCTATTGAAAACATCGGAGTTTTTAATTTTACACCCGAAAACCTGATATACGGCACACTAAAAGGTGTTTCCTCGGAACTTCTTGATATGTACGAAAGCGAAAAATCCCTTTTGACATCTTTACCCACACAACTTGTATGCTCCGGCAACGGACTGCGAAAGAGTGAAATTTGGAGAAAAATATTTACCGAGGAATTTAAAATGGAAGCGACCCTGCCCAAGCACAGCGAAGAAGCCGCGGTGGGTGCCTGTGTGTTCGCATCCGTTGCAAGCGGTATTTTCAAAGATATAAAATCGGCACAAAATTCATTGTTGAGGTAAATTTATGAACACAAAAGAAATAGCAACTAAGCCTGTATTTTTTGAGGAAAACCGTGTTTTCCGCGTGTATTTGGGCGGTAAACTTTTCAGTGATTTTTTCGGTGACGACAGCGAGGATTCCTTTTATCCGGAGGAATGGATTTGCTCTTCCACAAAAGCACTCAACGAGGGAAGCACCGACGAATTTGAAGGGCTTTCCACGGTGAAAGACACAAATATTCATTTCAATGAACTTATTGAACAGGAAAAGGAACTTATGTTGGGGGACAGAAAAAGTCTTGATGTTCTCGTTAAGGCTTTGGATTCCGCAATAAGATTACCCGTTCAGGCTCATCCCGACAAGGCTTTTTCAAGGGTGCATTTCAATTCCGAATTCGGAAAAGCAGAATCCTGGCTTGTTTTGGCAACAAGGGAGGACGCCTGCATCTATTTCGGTTTCAAAGACGGTGTTACCCCCGAAGAATTTGAAAAAGCCGTGGAGGAAAGCGAAACCGATAAATCCGCAATGGAAAGACTTTTAAACAGAATACCCGTAAAAACCGGAGACGTTTATTTTATTCCCGCAAAAGCAGTTCACGCCATCGGTCCGGGATGCCTGATTCTCGAAGTTCAGGAACCTACGGATTTCACAATTCAGCCGGAGCGTTGGTGCGGAGATTATCATTTGAGCGACAAGGAAATGTATATAGGTCTTTCCAAAGATGACGCCCTCGGAGTTTTTGATTACTCTTATAATTACAAAAAGGTAATGGATGTGTGTAAAAAAACACCCGTTACAATATATGAAAAAGACGGTTGCAAAAAAGAGAGTCTTATAGGTAAAAATGATACCCCCTGTTTCAGCGTTGAGAGGTACATTACTGAAAACGGCAAAACAGAAGTTTTGCAAGGTACTTGCGTCTATGTTGTGACCGAGGGGAACGGAGCGCTTGTTTCCGAGGGTTACAGAAAACCTTTGAAAAAAGGTGACTATTTCTTTATGCCCCACTGCTGTGACGGGGAATTCTACGTTGAAAGCAAAACCGCTTTAACCCTTGCAAAATGCGTTCCGCCGTCCAAATAAAAAGGAGTTATTATGATTAACCGTTCACAAAAATCCTTACCCCAAACCGCGGAAGATTTCATAATAGAAATCAACCCATACACAAGCGAAGAAAAATGCATTTTGGTAAAAGAAACCGCTCGAGAGTTATTGAAACGGGGCGGAAACCGAAACATTGCCATAGCGGAAAACATTTTGATTTACGCAACACAGCACTGTTTTGATGTTTCGGACTCCCAACTGAAAGCCGATGTGTATTACTGCCTCGGTGAACTTTACGAAAAGCACAAAGAGAATTTTGTAAGAGCCTACACCTATTATGAGAAATACACCCTCAACAATAAAAACAACGGCGGAACACATTCTCTTATGCTCAAAGCCCTTATTCTCCGTGACGATTTCAGATATTCCGACGAACTTGAAAAGGAGTTCAGAATGAGTCTTGCAGAAAGTGATTTGGGACTGAAAAATGACCGAATTTACGAAAATCTCGGAAGATTCATTATCTTAAAGCAGGAGAATAAGGCCGAAGAAGCCGAAAAGGTATTGAAACGGCTTTGGGAAATCATAAGAGCGGATGAATTGCTGATTTTGAAACTGATTCCCTCAAAGGATAACTACCCCGACTCTGTTCGTGTACCCCAAAAAGTTATTGAGTTTATTAAGGAATCCTATGTTTCTGATGTATAATCTTTTGTTTCGGTTTTGTCTGTGATAATGAAACCTTGCAAACAAACACTTATACAGCAAATAAAAATCGACCTGCCTCGGCAAGTCGATTTTTATTTTACTTTATTCGGATTTTTGTCTTTTCTTCTTTTTTGTGATTTTAATAAGCATTGCAGTTGCACCTGCACCGCAACACATAAATGCTATAAACCAAGGCAAACTCTGTTGGGCAACGTCCTCGTCGAGAGCGTTCACCGCTACAAGAATAAGTGGCTTGAGCGCCAATCTTACTGTTGCTTTAAGAGGTTCTCTTTCGGCAATGAAGTCCGCAACAGGTGGCGATAACTTGTAATACGCTTTAACAAATGCCGTACCTAACGGATTTGTGAGCAGACATTTATCGCGGAACTCGCAGAGAAGACCAACCTCACCGGAATCGTGGCCGTAGGACGCCGTGGCTATAAAGCAGAGTGAGGGAGCGGAAACCTCGTTTTCCATAGTATCACCGGAAATTATGGAATCCGCATGAACCCTTAAAACGATTCCGCCGCTGTCAGATGCAATTACAGAACTGCCGCTCGAAGTGCCGTCCGCGTTGTACGACGAAGCATGTGCTTTTTCCCCGTCCGCACCCATGTTTACCCTGACGTTGCCGCCGTCTTCTACCATATTCGGGAAATGGTATGCTACACTGAGTTCGTAGAAAATGTAATCATCAATAATGCTGACGGGATTGGGGTTGGTATTCTCGTCATAGTCTTTAAAACACAGGGCTTTATCGTTAGCGTTGAATTCGTCTTCAACTGCAACAATGCTGACTTTAACGCCGCAGGAAATCTGGTTATGCTCATCTTTCAAAGGGATTATACTTATGTACATTGATTCTTCCGAAAGGCGACGGGCAGAAGCACGGGGTTTGCCTTTGTCAAGAACGCAAATAAAATAACCGTCCTTTTTTTTCTGAGCGCCCTCACAGGAATCGGGGCAATTATTGCTTGTTTCATTCCATGTTTTGTTACATTTCGAACAAACATAATGATCCTCGGCAAAAAGGTAGGAATAGGATTTATCCACTTTGTTGCCGGTAGGAACAACAGAAATATCGTTAAATATATCAGCCGTATCCGAGGCAGTAACACAGGTTGTGCCCTTTTGGAGAAGTTCCGCAACCATTTTTACGGACTCCTGTTTTCTGTATCGCGCCTCGGTTTTGTCGAAAGACCTGATAGTTGCACGGAACATATTTGCAAGAGCAAAGAAACCAAGGGAAAGGAGTACCAATATTATCATCAATTCCACAAGGGTGAAACCCTTTTTTGATGTTAAAAATCTGAACATAATCCTTTCTCCTCTTTAGTTTGTTGCGTGACCGGATATAGCATAAAACTTCCTGCTACCCAGATCAACCCATAAAAGTTCGTTTTTATTTTGGGAAATATCGTGTTTGCCTTGATATGATGCACTATTGATTTTTGTAACACTAACATCTCTGAAAGCATCAACGGAAACACCGGCCATCCAACCGTTGCCCACAATGTAATAATATCCTCCGATAACCTCCGCGTCATTTATTACATCGGTAAATTCACCGTTTTTAACGGTACGCCAGTTCCAAGTGCCGTCGGAATTTCTTACGCCGACAACAAAGTATTCGCCGTCCGCGGTGTCCGCCTTTTTTCCGCTGATAATGACAAGGTTATTAGTTGCGTCAATGGTATTGATTTCCTTGAAATATTTACTCAGGGATTCACCGCCTATTTTAATTTCCTCCATGGAACCCGCCGCATCATTCTGTGTACCGGAATACGTCAGATCTTTGATAAACGGAACGGTATTGATGTTGGAAGTAACAATAACGTCTGTATCGGAGTTGTTATTTCCCACATCCACAGATGTATCGGTTGTTCCGGTACCTCTTGCAACAAGGGACTTGAATACCCTGCCCTTGTTATCGCCGTAATATGCATAATACTCAAGGTTTACCGAGTTGTTGCCGTTTCTTTCCTGTTCAACAAGGAGGTCAACCGCAGTAAACTGAACGCTGTCGCGGGAGTGGTTTCCGTACTGCTGTGCTAAACCTTTATCCGCGTCCTTGAACTGTGTATAGTTTGCCTTGTTTTTGGATAAGAAATCCCTGTCCATTGTTTCATTATCTTTAAAATAAAGAAGATTGTTAAAAGAGGTATCCTTTCCCTCAACCATGGCGGCAAGAACGCCGTCGTTGAAAATACCGCCCAGAGCAGTGGAACTGCAGTCGGCATAATTATCAGTGTCCTGATTCATCCACTGATATGTTGAACCGGAAACGGCATAGCCTACCGCAACGGTAACACCGTTCTTTGAAGCAATTTTGTTAAGGTTATACATTTCTCCGGGGAACCAGACATTATAATAATCGTTATTATAACTGTTGAGATAGGCATATCCCGTATCATTTCCGTTGTTACCCGCCCAACCGTCGGTGCATTCTCCGGTTGTTCCGTCAGTACTGCAAAGATTCCTGTTCGCCACGCGGTTTGCGGTTCCGTAGTGGGAAATCCAATAGTACTCCTCAAAGGAACGAACTTTTTCCGTAGTACCGTCATAGGTTATCTTTGAATAAACCTTTTCCCTGTTTGAAGAATAGCCGAAAGTAAAGGAAACATCATCCATATACATTGTTTTCCACTCACCCGAACTTCCTCTTGTTGGGAAGAAGAACTCGTCCTTTTCGGCTTTCGTTGCAGGAGTCTGAACTGAAGAAGGATGGGTAATTGCATCAAGTTCTTTCGCCCTCGCACTTTCCTCCAATATCCTGTCAGCAACAGAGCCGTCTTTCAGTTGGTCCTTATAC
Source organism: Acutalibacteraceae bacterium (assembly GCA_051892415.1). Classification (GTDB taxonomy): domain Bacteria; phylum Bacillota; class Clostridia; order Oscillospirales; family Acutalibacteraceae; genus DTU089. The sequence goes on from JBJFGF010000020.1 coordinate 272,333, forward strand.
GGAACTCCTGTATTATGGAATTTTGCAATATATGTTCCCGTTCCGTCATCGTTACTTGCAACAAGGTATTCCGTAAGAGCGCCGCTCAAAAACATTGTACTGTTTTCACCGTTGTTTCTGTAATATCTTCCGCCGTTAGACTCATCATTTTTGTATGTGAGTATAGCGGGTTTCCATAAACAATTCCGATTGGTTTTGTCAAGCTGGTTCAAATGCGAATATGCATGAACATTTCCCACATAGAACATTGAACCACTGCTTCCTCCAGCGGAGGGGATATATATTGCGTCGGTAATATTTATGTCGAACGACTCATACCTCAGATAGCCCAGATTTCCGTCATACGCCGGGCTCTTTGCGTTGGAACGAGGCGTTTCTATACCATCGTTATCACCCTGATTACTCGAACGCTGGAAGTAATTCAATCTGACATTTTCTGTGTTGTCACTCAGTTTGCCGGTTTCCTTATTATAATTGTCAATATCCGTTATATTGTAGGACGCCAGGGCGACGATGCTTATCGAGGAAAATACATTTTCATTTTCTTCTCTGTAATAATTTGCATTATTATCGCTGAATGCATAAACCTGATTTGCCCAATCTCTCATAGTAGATTTATCTGAGAACACTTTGTAACCGTAACTACCCGCAGTGTTGGGATCATACAGGGTCTGCATTCCGTTGTATTCGTCGCTGCCGTTAACGCTTCCGAACAGTCTGAGAGCGTATCCGGATTCGGTTAATATATATGAAATGGGACGCGTCTTTTTAAATTTTCTGTTGAAGTCACATTCCTCATAGTTTGCATAATAAACAAACTGGGCTACGGGACTCATAATATTGTATTTCGCAGCACCCTTTACACCAAGCTCACCTTCGGAGGTAATCCATGTTTTGTCACCACCGGGATAGTTTACAGAGGGACCGTAAGCGGAACTTTTATCTTGTCCCGTGGAATATTCAAAAGCATGGGAGAAATCTCCGCCCCAAAGAGATGAATAAATTCTTTCACCCGTTTCAAGTTTAAAGGCTTTATCAAGGGTGTCTGAACCTGCACCTTTTGTAAGGTACGCCTGAGCCTGAGAATTGTTGTTCATAAGTTCCGAACCCACTGCCGCTTTGTAAACATCACTATCGTGGCTCTTAAAATTATACATTCTGTATATGGCGCCGTTTGTACCGGTCATAACGTAATAGGGACCAATAGTATCGTCCTCGTCATTGTCAATCCAGCGGATTGAACGGATGTCGATATCGAGTTTGCTGTTTGTACCCGGACGACCCATGGTCAACTGATACTCACCTTTGTTGTATTTACTGGGCTGATTAAGATACGGGCTGTTGTCCGTACGCATTACTCTTGCCTCTGCCTTGAGGCTGTAAACGGTTTCCCCGTCTGCACCCGTTTCCGACTGAACTCCCGCGGAGGTGTAGTAATCCGCGTTGGCATCGGTTTCACCCGCAAAAAGAATGGTAGCGGGTTCAATATGCAAATATTCCGTTACAATGCGCATCTTACCTCTTTTGTTTACATAGTACACCCTTATCTGAATGGGGGTACGGGTGAAATCAAGGTCCGATCTGCCTATTTTCAGAGTTATTCTGCCGTCGGTACCCATGGAAAGATCTCCCGGGTCGGGTGATGTGGGTTTACTGTCGGATGTGGACACATTCAAATATTGGGACGCTATATCTTTGTAAACGGTTTCCTGAAGAGCGGCTCCGGTTCCTTCGTATTTTTTATTGGGCATAATAACCTGTAAGTGGATTTTTCCTTTCCAGGTGTCCACATCCGTAACTTCTCCGGTGGTTTTGTCATAATTTTGCAAAGAGCCGAATGTAACCGTATCGTAATCCATACCCGATGTCTGCAAAATAATTTCGTGGTATGTGGCGTCATCATATACCGTGGATGGAGAAAGAAGTTCAACCTTGACCCTTTCATAGCCGAAAAGGGTTTCAAAACCGGCGCTAAGCTCACCGATTGCTTTTTTCCCGCTGACTTCTATAGCCTGAACAAGGCCCTCCAAGGACATCTGCATATTCAGACTTTCAAGCGAAAACTTGGATTCGCGGGAAGAAAGCACGGTTTCAACGCTTTCTTTTTTACTGTATGTATTAGCATCCCACTCCCCCGCCATGTAAATTTTTTCATAGGAGGACAAGAGCATCGGGGTAAACATTACCACAATAAGACTGAGCAATGAAAGCGCACAAAGGAGTTCAACATACGTCATTCCCAGTTTGTTGACTGTCTTGCCGTGTTTCCTGTGGGTATTACGCTTTTTCATATAATCAATCCTTTCTGAAAAAATATTAGTATCGGGTGTTTGGGTTAATTAACTCTCCCATACTACATAGAAATCATCAACAACGGGAGTAGAGCCGACTGTACCGCTTTTAATATTTCCTATCCATTTCAAATCTTCTTCTACATAAGTGGGATTTTTGAAAGTTTCCATTGCCTTGTCAAAGATTGCTCCGCGCATACGGGTTACAAAATCCCACCAGGGAGCGGTCGTTTTTGCCTCTCCTTTGTTATAAAGAACATCCATAAAGTATCCGGTCATTGAAAAACCGGCGTATTCCGTATCATCTTTTTCTTTGACCTCTGTATTAAAGAGGAAGACGTCTCCCGCATTTGCAAATTTGTAAAGAAGAATATCCTTACCTTTGTAATATACGGTCTGGGTGTTGTAGTCCGAACCGTCCTCCCCGTAGGGTATGAGCCAAATGTATGCGTCGTCCATGAAATATACCTTACCCGCTTTAACAACCTCGCCGCGTTGTTCGTTCAGATAACTGTAGGGGGTGCTCTGCGGCGCGGAAAGAATAATGCTACTCATTCTGTATGCATTATAATTAGCCATACCTGCCACAAGACCCTCTTTACGGTAAAGTGACATAAAACTGTTTACGCTTTCTTTAAAAACTATATCCGGCGCCTGGAAGCACAAAATCTTGTACAGAGACTGGTTCGCGGAAATGCCGTCGCCTATTCTCATAGTACGGCAGGGGTTAATAAGCAGATTTATCGGCATATCAACCTCAATGGCGTTGGTTGCGGTGTACGCAACGAAATTATCGCGCTGCGCGAACGCTGCCCAACTACGCATATTGTTTGTTTTCACGCAGGAGAAAGAGGGGTCATTTTCGGGTTTCAGCGTTTTCGTAATCGGGTGAAGACCCAAAGAGAAGTTTGCGGTATTGTTTTGCAACTTTAAATTGTCGGCTGTGTGCAGCGGATCATTATTGTAATCTTCTATAAATTCATCGTAATCCACATAGTTGCCGTCTTCATCCTTGATTTTCATATTATCTTTTGAAATTACCATATTGCCCACGCATGAGAATATGAAAACAGGCTGGTTTTTAAACGCGTCTGCGTCCCCGACAAAGCCGTCAGGAATTTCAAGGTTTGTTATACTTGTTGCTTTTTCGGTATCGGGGAAAATCTGGTTGCTTTCCATACTTGCCGGGGCAATCCAGTTCTTTTCCGCAGGTTTTGAAGGGAGATACATAACACAGCGCCTTATTCCTTTTTTACCTTTAACAACTGCCGTTCCGACAAAAGTAACTTTTTCCTGTTCCAGTTTGGAATATCTTGTGTCCGTTTCCCCTTGGATCGAACCTTTTTCTCTTGCATTCTGAATGTATGTATTGTAAATGTCTGCCGCGTCAGAACCCGTCATCAAACTGGTTTCAAAGACTCCGGTTTCAGCATTGTATTTTGTTTCGTAATACTCTTCTGCTTTTTCGTAAATAATATCACATTCGGCTTTGCCTAAATATTCGTAATCTCCGGAAGTGTCTTCGCTTGTGAAATACTTGATATATTCGTTTACTTCGTCTATATCATCCTGATCTTCAACGGACAAACTCGGAGTAGGGTCCTTACTTTTGTAAATATAAACAGTCTGAGCCTTCATTGTGTTACTGTCCTTGCCGCTCGGGATAGTCTTAAATGAGTTCATTATCTGAAGATATGTTGAGTCAGTATTTGTCTTTTTATCTTCTTCGGCAGCGTCGTAAAGATCTTCGAAGGCTGAAACCGTCATTTCAACCATTGAACGAGCGTAATATGAGGCTCTTTGCCTATCTTCTCCGGAGACAGCGCCGGAGAGTGCATTCTCGGTCATGTTAAACATAACAGGAAGCAACAATGTCAAAACAAGCAAAACCGTTAATACCGCAACAAGGGCAATACCGTTTCTCTTTGTCAAGATTTTCATAGGCTCAATCCCTTCCTTTCTAACTTCGGACGAATAATAAATCATACAGGATTAAAATACCGAAAGTCTTTTTAAAAACTGCAAATTATACGATAACACGAAGAACTTCTTCTACCGATGTTGTACCCTCAAGAATTTTCGCAATGCCTTCCTGCCGCAGTGTCTGCATTCCCTGTGCTACTGCCAGATCCTTGATTTCCTGAACACCGGAACGCTGAAGTATCAATGATTTCATTTCCGGAGTAATCTGTAAGAATTCAAATACACCCTGACGTCCTTTATAGCCCGTGTTACTGCAAGCAATACAGCCCTTGGGTTGATAAATTCTTACTATATCGTCAAGTGTTTTTCCCTCGGGAACCGGGAAATCTTCCATACTGTTGAGAAGTTCCCGATATGTTATATCAACCGCTTCCTTACATCTGGGGCAAAGCACACGAACAAGACGCTGTGCCAAAACACCAACAAGGGATGAAGCCGTAAGGAAGGGTTCAACACCCATTTCATCAAGACGGGTAACCGCACTTGGAGCATCGTTTGTATGGAGCGTGGAGAAAACCATGTGTCCTGTAAGAGCGGATTCAACGGCAATTTTTGCTGTTTCACCGTCACGAATCTCACCGACCATGACAATATCGGGGTCGGCACGGAGAACGGAACGGAGGGCTGCCGCAAAGGTCATACCCGCACGGGTATTCATCTGAACCTGGCAAAGACCGGGCATTCTGCGCTCAACAGGGTCTTCAAGAGTGATAACGTGCTTTGTAATATCGCTAACCTCTGAAAGTGTTGCGTAAAGGGTTGTTGACTTACCGCTACCGGTAGGACCTGTAACAAGCAGGAAACCGTAGGGCATAAATATTGTTTTCATAAATCTCTCCGACTGGGAGGGAGAAAATTTAATATCTTTAAGCTGAACTGACTTTGCACCGCGTTCCAAAAGACGCATAACGATTTTTTCGCCATATACGGAGGGAAGAACCGCAATACGAATATCGAATGTTCTGTCATCAACCTTAACGGTTGTACGACCGTCCTGGGGAATACGTCTCTCTGCAATGTCCATACCGCCGATAACCTTAATACGCGATGAAACCGCAGAGTGCAACTTAATGGGCTGTTGAAGAACCTCATGCAAAACGCCGTCTATACGAAGACGTACACGCATGGTTTTTTCCATGGGCTCAATATGAATATCGGACGCGCCGGATTTAACTGCATTTGTGATAACCTGATTAACAAGCTGAACTGCCGGTTTTTCATCCGCGGCAAGCTGTTCAAGAGAATCAAGCTCATCGTCGGATATCTCATCTTCATCATATGTATCTATACTGTTTGCGTTATTTAGTATTGTATCAATGGCAACATTAAGTTCCGTATCCGTTGACACAAGAGGAACGATTTCCATTCCGCCTGTAATGATGGAAAGGTTATCTCTTGTTACAATATCATTGGGGTTGCGCATAACAACGAAAAGTCTCTTTTCTTCCTGGTAAAGGGGAAGAACTCCTTTTCGTGCGACAATATCCGGAGGAATTATATTTGCAATTGCAAAGTTTATTCCTACTTCTTCAATGGAGACAAATTTGCAACCGGTTTTCATTGCAACCGCGTGAGCAACATCACTTTCTGTACAAAATCCCTCATTCACGAGAATTGTGCCCAATAATGCTTTATTTTCCTTTTGAATTTCCAATGCACGAAGTAATTGTTCTTCGGTAATAGCACCGTTTTTCACAAGAAAATAACCCACAGTACCGGGAATAACTATATTTATATCTGCCAAAACAAACTTCCCTTTCCAAACGAATAATCTAAAGCCAACAAGAACTGCGAGTTAAGCATCGTTGTAATAAACTATCTGCCCGCAATTCTCATGTTTGTGGTACATCTAAAGTATCTTAACCCTCCGAAGCAACAACTATAATGCCTTCCGCACCGTTTTGTGAAAGTACGGCAAGAGAAATATCTGCATTATATTTGTCATCCTCTGTTTTTGTTAAAACAAAAGAATCAAATCTGTGCATCTGTTCAAGAGATGAAACATAAGCCATATAGTTATATATATTCTCAAAGGTACCTTGAACACTGAAAACAAATTTTGTTTCTTGGGTCTGTTCCTGAACTTGGGATACTTCCATCGCAGAAATATCAAGCGAAAAATCTTTGCAAGTTCTGATAACATCTTCTTGAAGAATATATACATCTCCCAGTTCATCGGGAAGTATGCCTTTATAAATCTCCAACTGTGCCTGTGCCTTTTCACTCTGCGCTCTGAGTTCTTCAAGTGTTGCAATCTCTCTCAAGTTATTTTGATATGACTCACGTGTTGCAACAATTTCCTGCTTTGTTTCAAATATTCCGACTATTAAATAAACAATAATTGCTATAACCAGAATAATAACTAAAACCAAAGCCGCCGCCGAAGTATAAGGAGAATTTTTTATTTCTTTTAAATCAATCTTTTTGTTCTTCATAAAACTTCTCCTTTCCTTATTCTACAGCAACATCGGTTGCTTCGTCCGTTGCTGCTGCGGTTGTTTCAGGCGGCGCTGTTTCCAATGGTGCGGAACCGCCCGAGCAAGTTACTGTAATCGTAAACAAAACATCACCGGTTTCAGAAGTACCCTGAACATAGGAAATACAGGAAACTCCCGAAACGCCTTCGAGTTTTCCCACAGCTTCTTCAAAAGCTAAATACTGTTCACGGTTGTCACATGTTCCTGTTATATTGCAAACACGACTTACCTTCCAATCCGTACACTCAAAACCTTGTATTGAAACGCCGGGTGAACGCAAATTTGACACACTTGCTATGAAGTTTACAAGCATGGGCTCATTAACCTGAATACTTTCAATAAGCTGAACCTTGCTTTGAAGATTTGCGTTGATTTCACGAAACTGTTCAAGCTGAGCAACCTCTTGAGCGCACTCACTGTCGAGTTTTTTTGCTTTATCCAACTGTTTATTTGCAAAAACGGTTGTAAACATAACAACAAAAGTGAACAGAGCCAAAACGCACAAAGTAATCAACGCATTTATTCTTATTTTTTCAAGTTTTTTCTTACTGTTTAAACGCTTCCTGCTTTGTTCGGGAAGCAAACTTACTTTGTATTTCACCATTATCCCTCCAATGCTGCCTTTGCAAGACTGATACATCCGGCAAATTCACTTGCATCAAACGATGCATTTGAAAAATCCTTATAAAATTCCGGAATTTCAAGAGGAACATAACTTTTTTCCGAAAGATTTTCCACAATCTCTTTTTCCAATGAGGTTGCTGCAGTGAAAAGCACCTTATTCATAACGTATCCTGTTTGCATCTGGAAATAATTTATTGACGAGGAAAGTTCGGAATACAGTAGGTCAACGATTGTATCCATTTCCGTGCTTACAACTTCATCAGGGTCGTTGAAGGCTTTTTTTACCTCAACTGTTGCACGGTCGGGAATATTGATTGAACGAACCATTTTAATTTCCTTATCCGCAATGGCCACAAAGTCGAGAACATCATCGGTTAAGCAAATAAATCCGACAACTTCCTCTGCATTGATTTCATCAATAGCCACACGACACCAAGCAAGGAACGAACTGTCAATATCTACAACCTCAAGCTTTACTTCTTCAAAGTTCTGTATGAGATTTTGAAGCATCACATTCCTTGCGCCCACAAGCATAACATTCAATGCCGGTTGGTCATCATCGTCGGTTGTTTCGTCAATAACAACGAAATCCAATCCCAACTCTGAAACGGGAACCGGAATGAATTCCTGAGCCTGCATGGTAACAACACTTCTCAGTTTATCGTTGGGTACCTTGGGAAATGTTGCGTAACGCATAATAACATTTTCGTTGTTAACACCAACTACAACCGGCGCGTTCTTATTAAATTTACCGTTGATGATAATTTCGTTAAGCGCACCTCCGAAAAGGGCATTATCTAAAATCATACCGTTTCCGATAACGCTATCCTCTAATACTGATTTTCCTTCGGCAACAACCTCGTATCTGCCGTCCGAATGTTTATAAAGCTCTACGGCTTTAATTTCGTGTGAGTTGTATTCAATGCCGATGGCACTGTTTGCTTTAGCCATTATATCTGCTCCTTTGCGAAGGATTTTGATTTTTAATACTTTTATGCCGGAGTTGCTGTGGTTGCCTGGAAAACAGGAAGATAAAGAGCGATAATCAAGAAACCAACGATACTTGCAAGACCTACAAGCATAATGGGTTCAAGAGTTGAACCCAAACTCTTTGCAAGGGTATCAACGTCTTCCTCATAGAATTCCGCAACCTTGTCAAGCATGGTGGGAAGAGTACCGGCTTCCTCACCGATTGCAACCATACCGACAAGCATGGGTGGAAAAAGTCCCGATTCGTCAAGGGCTTCGTGAATTGTACCGCCGTTTTCGACATCTTCAATCGCCTTTGTAACTGCAGCCTCAACAAGCTTTGAGCCGGAAGTGGGACCCGCGGTTTCAAGGGCTTTAACAGCTGTAACTCCGCCGCCGATAAGAGTTGCAAAAATACGGCAGAAACGTGCGAGAATTGTCTTTGTTATCAAATTACCTATAATAGGGCACTGCATTTTGTGTTTCTCCCAAAAGTTCTGAACCGGAGGTGATTTTATTATCTTTATCATAAGGAAAATTATGACACCAATGGCGGGGAAAATTATGTACCAATAACCTCTCAAGGATTCTGAAAGGAAATAAACGAACTCTGTAATGGGGTTCAAATCTTCAACGGTTGCAGTCATTCCCTGGAATGTGGGAACCATGAAAATAAGCATTACTATAAGAATAACAATAGCAAAGGAACCAACCATCTTGGGGTAGGATGTTGCAGATTTAACGGAATCTTTCAACTGTTTGTCCTTATGTAACTGGTTGGACATGGCAAGCAAGGTTTTGTCAAGCATACCGCCCATTTCACCGGCGGCAATCATTGAACAGAAAAGATCCGAAAAAACCGGCCTTTGTGCAAGGAATGCTTCGGAAAGAGCTGTACCTCCTTCAACATCTTCGGCAATATTTTTAATTGAATTTGCAAGCGTCTGGTTGGTCGTCTGACCAACAAGAGTCTGCATAGCCTGAGTAACGGGAATACCCGCACTAATCATCGCAGAAAGCTGACGTGCAAACATGGACATATCTGCAAGTCCAACCTTTTTACTTTTTGTTTTTTTGACATTCTTGCCTTTTACTTCGGTAAGTTTTGTAACAACAACACCCGCCTCACGAAGTTTTTCATAGGCTTCGCTGGTATTGTTTGCAACAACCTTACCGGTTATTGTCTGACCCTGTCGGTTTAAGGCTTCATACGTAAAATCCAAGAGTCTGCCCCCTTTGAATAATAAAAATATTTATCAATACATCTGCATTTGTCTAAGAATTTCTGCTCTTTCAACACAGTTTTCCAAAACGGATTCTCTGCTGATTTTCTGTTCTCTGAGCAATTTTAAGAGAGCCTGATCCATTGTCTGCATGCCTTCTTTTTGAGCGGTCTGCATAGTACTGTAAATCTGATGGTCCTTACCTTCACGAATCATATTTCTGATAGCCGGAGTATCCACCATATATTCAACCGCGGAAACACGTCCGCCGCCCAAACGGGGCATAAGTTGCTGTGAAATAACCGCACGCAAAGTATTGGAAAGCTGGCTCCTGATTTGGTTTTGCTGTTCGCTGGGAAAAGAGTCGATAATACGGGCTATTGTCAGCGGAGCAGTCTGTGTATGCAAAGTCGAGAGAACAAGGTGACCGGTTTCAGCAGCCGTAAGAGCGATACTGATACTTTCCGGGTCACGCATCTCGCCGATCATAATAACATCGGGGTCATGACGGAGAACCGTTCTCAAAGCATTGTTAAAACTGAGAGTATCTCCGCCCAACTCACGCTGTCTGACGATGGAACGTTTGTGGGAATGCAAGAACTCAATGGGATCCTCAATGGTAACTATGTTATATTCGTAGTTTGTATTCATGTGGTTTATCATTGCCGCAAGAGTGGTGGACTTACCGCTGCCGGTGGGTCCTGTAACAAGTATAAGACCGCGGGGAAGGGAACAAAGTCTTCTTACGTCGGCAGGTAAACCTAATTTGTCAAGGGTGGGTATTTCAAAGGGAATTGCTCTGAAAACTGCGGCGAGAGTACCGCGTTGAACAATAACATTACCTCTGAAACGGGCACACTGGGGAACTGAATAGGAAATATCAAGTTCAAGGTTATCGTGCAGGTCTCTTTTGTTTTTGTCCGATAATACTTGCATCAGCATATTCTCGACATCCGGAGGAGTCATAGGGGGTAAATCCTGCTTAATGATGTCGCCGTCAATACGAATACAGGGCGGCATACCTACAACGATATGAAGGTCCGAACCTTTCTTCTCAACCGTGAGCCTGAGCAATTGCTCGAGGGTCACGGGATAAATGCTCGGTTGGTTAATATATTCCATTTCAGTCACTCCGAATCAATAAGATTTTAGCCTATCTTGTTCCACATATCTGTAATAAGGTCGATATTTTCGGGAGAAGCATAAACGTAAATAACATATTTAACATATTCATCGCTTGCATCAAGGTCTGCAGATTGCTGGAAAGTAGACGCTGTGATTTCCGGATTATTGAGAAGTTTAACAACAAGGTCAATCTTCAAGTTAAGAGAATTCATTTCATCAGCACTCAAGATTGTTGCAATGGGATAATACATTTTGTCAAGGTTGTTATCAAGAGAAGCGATAATGTCCTTAACCTCTGCTACCTTGTTCTTGTTGCAATATACCATAATGGACTTAGTCTGCTGAGGATATGAGCCGTAGTAGAACTCAACGCCGTCAAGGTCAACAAAAGCAACCTTACTCTGAAGTTCCGAAGCAACAATGTTTTGAAGTTCATATTTAAAGAATGTTCTTGAAGCGTCATTGTCAGCAGTATCGTTTTCCTTGATTCTTGCAACCGCTTCTTCAACTTCTTCTGCGGGACCCTGGAGCCAAATTCTCTTTTCATAGAGATCAAGTCCGAGCGTTTCAACGTCATAACCGAAGGTGCTGACAATTTGACTGGCGTCTTCTTTTGTAATGTACTGAAGGTCGATTTTTACAAGTGATGTTTCGCCGTCACTGATTATAACATCCGTTGAGCCGCCTGTTGAGCCGCCTGTTGAGCCGCCTGTCGAGCCGCCTGTCGAACCGCCTGTCGAGCCGCCTGTTGAGCCGCCTGTTGAGCCGTCCGTTGAGTTGTCCGTTGAGTTGTCCGTTGAGTCGCCCGTTGTTCCGTCTTCTTCAACTGTATTTTCGTCATAGAAGTCAACAAGTTTCTTAACTCTCATAATATCTTTATAAGCATCGCCCGAAGCATATACGAAAAGCGTCATGGGGTGAGAACTCATAACGATACCGGTATGAAGACCGAGAGAACCAAGCAAACTGCTGAATTCGTCTGCGGAAATATGTTTCATTTCGATAGCAGTAAGGCTTGAACTGATCTTTGCACTGCTGATAGTTGTATTCTTTTTATTGTCGAGGATTTTTATAAGCTGATTAACCTTTGCAAGCTGCATGGGTGTACCGCTGATCCAGAATTCTCTGAGGTTGATGTCAACCTTAACAAGTTTAACATTAACTCCAAGTGTAGAAAGCTGAGAAGTCAATGTATCGGTAGAAATATACTTGAGAGAGAATCTTGTAAGGGCTTCGCTGTCTGCAAAACTTGAGTTAAGGTCGGCAGCTGTACCCACATATATCATGTCATCATTCTTGATATAAGTCATATCAACCATACGAAGAATGTAGTCAATAGCCGTGAGAGGTGATACGTTATCAAGAGAAATCTCGGGAACAGTTGTGGTAGTGCCTTTGAAAATCATCGTGTATCCCGTGTGGGCAAGAATGGTTTCAAGAGCACCCACAAGATCCGCATCCTTAAAGTTAATGGAAATGGAACTTGATGTACCGTAATATGTAGTGGAGTCATCTTCAATGGAAGCTGCACCGGGAATGGAAAGTTTCTGACCTGCATAAAGCTCTGCAGAAGCAGAAATTCCGTTGGATGTTACGATGTCCGAAACAGTAACACCATGGGCGGCAGCAATTGAAGAAAGGGTGTCGCCCTGTTTAACCACATAGGTTCCCATTGCTTCGTCAATGGCACTGCCGGCTGCCGAGAGCGGTAAAATCATGCTCACAAGCAGAACAAGTACAAGGGCAAAGATGCCTATTGACCTCATTTTGCGTTTGTTAGTTTTCATGGATAATCCCCCTAATTTATATATGTTCATAAATTATTTACTTAGCTAATTCGATTTTCTTTGTTACCTCTCCGGCTTTAAAAATAACATAGTCGGAGTAAACTTCAATAAGTTCCCAATCGGAGTCACCGATAGTTTCGCCTATTGCAAGAACTAACGTATCACCGGATGTACCGATTTGAATAAGCGCGGTTTTCAGACCGCTTGACCCTGTAACCGAACCGGTGTAAGTGGCGGCAGCAAGAATATCCGGAGAAAGCGGGTCGCTGTCAATAAGCTGAGTTATTTCTTTATCTCTGATGATGTTGTTCCCGGGAACGACCTGAACCTCGTTGGACGCAACGGAAGTTGACGTGCCGTCGGTTTTTTCGTCATTAGTCAAAACTCCGTCTCCGAAGATAACCAAAAGGAAAACCACCACAAGAATCAAGAAAAGAACCACGGGAATTATGATTTTCATAATGGGGTTTTTTTCAAAAAATTGTGTAATTTTCTGTCCGATTTGTGACTTTTCTCCCGGTTGTCTTTCTTTTTTGGTGAATTTGGGTAATTCAAGTGCCATAAATAATCCTCCAAATTTAAGTGAATAAATACATATAAATTGCTGAATTGAACAAGTTTTTTTGTGCTAATTTGACAAAATTCCTAAAAAAGCTTATAGTTAACCCAATAGACTATACTACATTTAATATCATACTACAAACCGTTGGAATAATCAATAGTTTTTTACATTTCTGTTATAAATTGTTTAATAAAATTTTGAAGTACCCTTTTAGGAAAAATGACGAAAAAAGAAAAGGGATGTAAAAAACCCATCGTTTTTTACATCCCGCAATCTTAATATAAGAAAACTTATTTCCTTTTTTGTTTGGTATTTTTAGTACCGTAGTAGTAGGAAGAACCTCTGCTTCCGTAGTAGTAGGAAGAACCGTAATATCCGCCGTAACGGTTGGAGAAATAACCGCCTGCCTTGCTCATGGCAACACCCGCATTGCCGCTGCCTGCACGGTTATAAATACAGCCGAGTATTTCAGCTTTTGCAGTAGTAAGGTCGCTGAGAGCATATTCAATTTGGGGAATAGCAACTCTTTCCTCTGCAGTAACGAAAATAACCGAATCAGCGTAGTTGGCAACGATAGCGGCATCGGCAACAACGCCCGCAGGCGGACAGTCAATAATAACATAGTCAAAGTTTGCTTTAGCCTGCTTGATGATATCAGCCATAGTTTCGGAAGCAAGAGTTTCCGAAGGATCCTGAACTGCCGCAGAAGCAACAAGAAGATAGAGATTGAGTTTCTCTATGTATTTAACTGATTCTTCAAAGGACTTTTTGCCTGTTACGATATCATAAACACCTCTTTCGCCCTCAATGGAAACACCGAGAGTTCTGCAAACGGCGGGTTTTCTCAGGTCGGCGTCAACAAGGAGAACTGATTTTCCGCTTTTTGCAAGCGAGAGAGCTGTGTTTACGGAGCAAGTTGTTTTGCCTTCACTTTCCGTAGAACTTGTAATAGCAAAAACCGAATAGCCTTTTTTGAGTTTAACGTTTTCAATTTTTGTTCTTATGAGTTTAAAGGTTTCGATAAACGGAAGTCCAACGTTTTTATCGGTAATAAGAAGTCTGTTGCGTTCGTTTTTCTTCTTGCTCTTGATATCCGAAACAGTTGCAATGATATTCATGTTGAATTTGTTTTTGATATCTTGAGAAGAGAGGAGTTTATTCTGAATTTTTGCAGTAATAAGAATGATTAAAACTGCAAGAGCTGCGCCTAAAAGAATACCGGCAGCAGTAAAGATAAGTGTTGAGGAGTCAGCCGCCAGCTTAGCGTTTGTAGCGTTATCGGCGACGCTGATATTAGCCGTAGGAAAAACTTCCTTGGTAATATCGGGGTAAATACTTTGAATAGCGGTAGCAACGGTGTATGTTAAATCCTTGTCAGGAGATTTAACATTGATATTGATAAGAGTTGTATCGGTTACAACCTCAACTGAAATCAAACTGCGTAAATATTCTTTTGAATACTCTTTGCCGGTTGTTGCCTGAACAATCTCCTGCACCTTTGTAATAAAGTCATTACCTTGCAAAATAAGAGTTTTGAAGTTGTTTGCGATGTAACCGGAAGCCTGAGCGTCGCTGGCAGTTGTATATAAACTTGCCGAACCGGCGATTTCCCTGTCCTTGTTGGAAACATTAAAAATAATTCCGGAAACATACTCCTCCTCGTAAGTAATCTTTGCAATACCAAATCCTGCAACGGCAAAAGCAATAACGAAAACTACAATGAGCCACCATTTATTAAGAATCTGTCTGATAAGTTTAAAAATCGGATCAAAGCTGTTTTCTTCATCGTAAGATGTTCTTTTCTCTTCGTATGCCATTTATAATCTCCCTTTTCAAAATTTAACTGTGATGAGTAACGCATATTACTCTATACTAAAACATTTTACCATAAACAGAACTAATCTACAATAGTTTTTTAAAAATTTTATAGTCCCATATTATCGAAGAACCGTTTTTGTTTTTCTTTTTCGGAGTGCTGAGCCGATACAACTGTTTTTGCTTCACGCGCAATTCTTTTGGTAGAAAATACTGAGGAGAATATTCTCACAACCCAAAGAAGCGGAAGTAAAAAGGGCATTTTCTTTAGTACGGGGTATCTGTTTTTCATACTGCTGAGGGGCGGAAGCAGTCTTTTGATAAAATAGGAATCCGCGTTTTCGCCGTAGTCCCCTCTTATAATACCGTTCAGATAACTGTTTGTCCCATTTCCGAAAACACCGCTGAGTAAAATATATCGGGACATTTCCTCCGTCAATGAGTCGGGCGTTTCACCTTTGAACCAGAAGTCGCAAAGGCGGTCAAGTTTTTCGGAAAACTGCTTCAGTCCGATTTCATTTAAAGAATTGTCCAAAAGTTCGGGATTACATTTCGGCTCGAGTTTTTCTCTTAAATAATAATGGTCGATAATACTTTTTATTCCCGTCCCGGCGGTTTCAAAGTGATGCGCCGTATGGGAAAGAATATAAACATAAAAATCTTCGTCCGTCATTTTCATAGCGGAGCCAGCCCCGCAAATCATTCGTCTGAAAGCACCCTTGTAATACTCGTAGCCCTTATCGTAATCATATTTCAGTTCCTTGTGGAGTTCGACAATCAGAAAGGGCTTTTTAATATAACAGGTGTCCTTATCATCACTGTTGGAGTTAATTTCATAGCCGCGGGAAATCAGCAGTTCTTCAGCCTTTTCAAATTTCTCAGGCTCAACATATAAATCCATATCCAGCATGAATCTGCATTCCGGATTATCGTAGTATTCGCCAACCTTGCCGCCTTTCAAGAAACAATGCCCGATTGATAAACGGGAAAGTTCCGCGGAAAGTTCCTGTCTTTCATTTTCCTGTGCGGTGTAGCGCGCGGTGCTTTTGAAAAGTTCCTTTGCGAAAACGCTTTTAATTTTTTCGGGAACAAACTCGCATTTCATAACTTGCGGCGCCGCCATTGCGGTAACGCGGTGATTGTAGGCAAGCTTGCAGAGTTTCTCAAAATCCGTATCTTCGGGGAAGGAAAAATCCGTATGAGTGATTTGTGCCCTTATGGCGCCGATAAGAATCTCACCGGTTTTGACTATATCCTGAATCAGTCCTTCATCCGCACCCGGCTCCGCTTTAGTTTTCTTCCCGACGTCATTTTTAAAAAGTTTGCGTTTAATACAGCCGAGTTTATAGCGCAAACGTCTTGCAGGGTATCTGCGTTTTATATTTTTTTTATATTTTTCCTTGTGCTTCAGGTACTGCGCGTCTGTGTCAACATCAATTTCTTTCCCGTCAATTACGAGGATTTTTGCAACTCCTATTATGTTTTTGTCGGTAATGCCGTATTCCAACAGGAATTGATTGTCGCCGCACATAATGTATTCGCCGTTTTCTTTTATTCCCACAACACGGTGCAAAACAAAAGTACCGTCATTTCTGCGGTAAAGGGGTATGTCCCCGATTTTTAAGGGCAAAACGGGCTTTACTATTCTAACAAAATCCCTGTTCTGATATAGGAGCGGGTTCATGCTTGTCCCTGTAATCGGTATTTTAAAATCCAAATCCCGATTGAACGCTTCCTCTATAAACGGAAGCAATGTTTCCATATTTATCCTGGACACTCTGTTCCCCCCTCTTTCTTTTTGATTGTTCATTAAAGAGCAACGCTTGATTGTTTAATCGTAGATTTCTTTCAATTTTTCTTCGCATACATTATTTATAATATATCGAACTTCTTCAATATCTTTGTTGACCTCCGTGTTTTCAAAACGCAACACACGAAAACCCAGATTTTCAAGATATTCAGTTCGCTTGTTGTCATATTCTCTGTTTTCTTTGTAAAAGTGCTGATAACCGTCTATTTCAATTATCAGTTTCAGTTTCGGACAGTAAAAATCCACAATGTAATTTCCTATTATCCGTTGTCGGTGAAATTTCGGAACGCGACCTTTCAGAATTTGATACCATACCTTTTTTCTTCGTCGGTTTGATTTTTTCGCATTTTAACCGCATAGTCTTTTAGTTCACGGTTAATCGGTAACGGTTTTTCTTTGCCCATTTTTTGCTCTTTCCCTTATAAATTTCCGATTTCATATCTTTTTATTCTGCTTCAGGTTATTTGTCACGGGATTGTAAAATACTCTCCCTAACAATAAATCAGATTCAAAACAAAAATTATGTTGCATTTCCAACCTCTCTACGTAGAGAGGTTGGAGGTACAACAACTTTGTTGTTCTGTTTTTTACTTCATTGAAAAGATTAGAAAAACAGGGTATAACCAAATACAAGCCGGGTTGCCCCGGCTTGACAAATGTTTTCATTAAATGAGGTTTCCTCACAATCCTCTCCCGCCGAGGCGGGAGGGGAAATTTAAAGCCTTATACAAAATCGGATATTAATACCAACCTGTACCGGGGTCTGAACCTTCTTTGGAGATTGTGAGTACATCCTCGAGCTCGAACTCCATGATTTCGAGCTCAGGTGCTGTGTATTTTTTCATTATAAAAAATACTCCTTTCAATATCTAAAAATTATTGAATCACTGGAAAAAGTCCGAATAGTCGAACTCAATTCCGCCTTCTCCGGGCTTACCGATAACAACGGGCGCGGAGGTAGTTGCCGGCAGAGTCGTGCTCGGCTGTGTTGTGTGAACAACGGATGAAGCTGTAAGAACATCTTCAAGGTCGAATTCAACAACAGTGAAATCGGCTTTTTCGTAAGCTTTCGAAATCATTTATTAGGCAACTGCGGGCAAACCTGCAGCTACGGATGCAGTGTAAATGTCGTTAACAACCTTAACTTCAGCGGGTGAAGAATAAACAGTTGTACCGTCGGACATTGTAACTGCAAATACTACAGAAACTTCGTCTGATGAAGTGGGAGCAAAGCCTTTGAATACTGCGCGGAACTGATAACCGCCGGAAACTTCCCAGATAGTCTGAACGTCAGCAACAACGGCTGCACCGCCGTTTACAGTTGCAGTAGCGGTGATGGACTGGATGTTTGTAACTTCCTGTCTGCCGTCAACTTCTGTTGTTGTAACATCAATACCTGTGAACTGACCAACGAAACCGAACAAGTAGTTTTCTGCTGTGTTCTTGTCGTCGCCGCCGTTCCACTTGGACTGCTGTTTAACGTGAGTAACTTCGGGTGTTGCACCGATCTGAAGAGTTGATGTTTCACCGTAGATTCTGTAAGTTGTACAGTTAGCACCAACATAGGGAGTAAAGTACCATTCCTGCTCATTAGCTATATCAATGTAGTTAGCTTTATCAAATGTTGTATCGTCAGAAATTACAGCTTCTGTAAGAGTTGTATCTTCGTTAACAAGGAAACGCATCTTGCAGAATTCAAGGTTTGCGCCATGAGTGTTAATCATAAGCTGGTTTGTTGATGCATCAACATTACCACCATAAACACAAGTGTAGGCCTGATACTGCGCTTGCATTTCTTCAGACATATTAACCGTGTAGTTGTGGTTTAACGTTTTAGTACCCGCACCGTATGTGGTGTAGTAACCCACCATATTGTTGTCATCATCCTGGGTGTACATATCACCGTCGGCATCGCTCAATGCAATCTGTGTTGCAGATGCGAAATCACCGAGAAGTGTGTATGTCTGGGTAGTACTGGTAATTGAGCTCAAAGAACCGTTCTTTCTGAGAAGAGTAAGAGCACTCTTATCCCACTTAAATGTACACATGAAGTTAAGAACATTTACGTCCCAGTTAAGACAAACAAAAAGCTCAACCTGGTCGCCCTTAGCGGCTTTTGTTATTACATTGCCTTCCAAGTCTTTGAAAACAAACTTGAAATGAGCATCGTTGTTAATGGGATAATCCGCTGCAGATGCAGGAACTGCTGCAAAAGAGAAGAGCATTACAGCAACCATTAACACGCTAAGAATTTTGGAAATTCTTTTCATGAGTTAAATCCTCCTAATAAGTTTTACGCAGCCCAAACATTGGGAGCAAGGGGAGCTGTACCTGCAATATGTGTAAGTATAGCTGTTGTGTCAAGCACAGCAACATTACCATCCGCATTTACATCAGCTGCAAACAAAGCTGCTCCGGTAATAGGTGCGGTACCTGCGATATGCGTCAATATAGCAGTTGTGTCAAGTACTGCCACGTTTCCGTCGCCATTTACATCACCGAAAATAACGAGTGTGTATGTTGCGATAACTGTTGACTTTGTGCTGTCCTTATAAAGTGTAAGGGTTGCACCTGTACCGTTTGTTGCTGTAGCCTCACCTTCGCTCATTTCGATGTAGCCACCGTTAGTGGCTTCGAAATAGTTGAGGGGGTTGCTTGCTGCCGGTACGCCGTAAACATAGCTTCTTGCCGCATCAACATAACCTGTTGTTCCGTCTTTAGCAATAAGTTCGGGGTCTGCTGCGGCTCCACCGAGTGTTCTGGTTTCGCCTACTGATGTTACGGTCTGGCCGTAAATCATTTTTGCTGTTGTAAGGTTATTGTCGCTCAAACGCACTGCGATGAGGTCACCGCCGGGGTTTGTAGCTGTTTTGGGTGCATTTTCGATAGCGAGATCTGCTGATGCACCGTCCGCAAGAGTGTAGGTAAGTTGTGCAATAACTCCGCCGCCTGTTAAATCAACACCTAAGTCAGCGTCGGTAAGAGGTTCGGGAATAATTGCAACAAGACCTGTTGTAGCATTCTTCTGGATGTTTGCTTCGTAAGTGAGAGCAGCACCCTTTGTAACGCTTGTTAATACAGCATTTGCGGGATCTGTATTAGTTACAACGAATGAAATGGCACCAACATAGTAGTTAGCTGTAAGGGAAACGTCAACGGTCCATGTGCCGTCACCGTTATCCACAGGCTCACCAAGTGCCCAAGTCTGTGTGTATGCTTCTGCATCTTCTTCGTAGCCGCTTGCGCCGACAGCAAAAGCAGAAACTGCGAATGTTGTTAACACAAGAGCGAGAGCAAGCATAACACTAAGAATCTTTTTAGACATATGTTTGCCTCCATTGATAAATTTTTTCAATTCTCTCCAAATAGCAGTTATATAACTGCACCGCTTGACTGACGGAAAACTATAACACTATATATGGTATAGCGTTCTTATTTTCCCCTCCTGCCGATTTCTCGGCAGGAGAGTTTTTCAATCAAGGGATTTGTAACAAAACACTTTTGTGAATTGTGTACCGTTAATTAAGCAACGATAATGTCAACAATAGCAGAATAGTCGTTTGCCGTAACAACACTGTCATCGCCTACAAGGTCACCTGCAATGAGGTAGCAACCCTTGAGTTCGCCCTTTTCAGTAGAAACGAGCTGTGCATAAGCACCGTCAAGTACGTCAACTGCACCGTCACCGTTGATATCGCCGTTAACAACGATCTTTACGGTAGCAACGGGGAATTTAACGCCGTCTTCAACTGTGTAGAAGGTAACAACGGAGTTAGTACCTGCGAAGCCTTCGAGGTCAGTAGCAACTGTGTAATAGAGATCGTTGGAAACAGTAATGTTTTCTGTACCAACAGTTGCGCCGGTTGCTGTTACGTTGAAGAGTGCCTTAACAGCATCTGCATTCATTTCTGCAGCAATCTTAGCAATTGTTGCTCTTACTTCTTCGTTAACGTCTGTTGTTGTAGGATCATCAGGAGTAATAACAGCATCTGTAACGATATCTGCTGCGTTACCGTCTGTTGCGGCAATGTCAAGACCTTTGAATTTAAGTTTTGAGAGTGCTTCTTTAAGAGCTGTTGCTGCACGGTCAACTTTCTTCTGATCTTTTTCTGAATATGCTTTGCCGTTTACTTCAATTGCACTGCCGGGGAAGAGGTTGATTACATCGCCGTCAGCGTTTATAATCTGTTCTTCGATACCGAGTTCTGCAAGAACTTTACCGAGTTCCTCTGCTGTGTTGTCGTAGAGGCTCTGGTGAGAAAGTGCATACGTTGCCTGTTTGATGAGTTCTTCAAGTTCTGAGTAATCAGCTTCGTTCTCTACGAGAACAAGACCGTTACGTGCGCACTGAAGTTCATACTTAATAGCGAAGATATTCTTCTGAGTGAAGCGTGCGTCATCATCATAGATTGCGCAAGCTGCATCATAAGCTTCGATAAATCTGCTCCAGCTACGTGCTGTGTACAATGCTTCATTATCGAGAACGCCCATTTCTTCGATTGATGTAAGTTCATCATCGAGGTATGTGGAAATAACTTCATCATACTTGGGAAGAAGACGTGCGCTTGTAAGTTCAAGAGCATTATCTGCCATTTCAACTTCAAGAAGAGTCTTTGAACCGTACTCAACCTTCTTGTTTTCGAGCCATTCTGTCTTAGCCTTAAGTTCTTGGGCAGTGGGAGCTTCAAGAAGAGCTGTAATGAAGTTTGCATTGTCCGTACCGCCGGTGTAGCCGGAAAGAGTTGCGTTACCTGCAACAAGCGCTCTGAGGTCGTCCTCATTGATGCTTGTGTAGGGGAAGCTTTCGTCAATTTCTGCTACATTGTTGTTGGAAGCGTCATTCTTAAGATTGATGTAATATCTTGCATCGTCGCGAGCGTCGTTAAGACGGTCAAGTCTCCACATCTTGTAGTCTGTGTAGTTCTTTTCGTCAGTTGTTGCTGCTTCGATATTTACAAGTTTTGTTTTAAGAGCGTCAACAGTAGTGTCGATGTTTTCGCCGTTACCTTCTGCAACAACCTGTTCGGTTGTTTTCTTACAATAACCGAAGTCTTTAGCAGCAACATAGAGTGCTTCATAACGTGCTGCGAAATCGTAAACGGAGTTTGCATTAAATACCTGCATACCGCCGCGAACACCGGGTTCGAATGCTGCAACATAGCTGTTGTAAGCTGCTTCACAGTCGATTGCTGTAACTTTCTTAACGGCAACATCGCCAACCTTACCGGTTGCAGCTGTTAATACGCCGTCGTCATCCCTTGTTTCAACGATATCTGTAACCTGGGATTCTGAATAAACATTTTTGTCGGAGTCAATCCAAGCAGTCGTTGAGAATGCAGATTCTCTGTAAACGGTTTCACCGTTTTCATCTGTTGAGTTAGCTGTTGTAAGAATACCGTCGGCATAAACTGTGCCGGTGATGTTGTAGTCAGCAACAAGTCTTGTAGCATCCATTTCGTTGCCTGCAAGAGATGTAAGCTTACCAAGCATTTCATCATCGTAGTAAACAACTGTGAAGTTGTTTGTTTCGGTTCCGTCCTTATCAGTCATAGAAATGCTGAATACAGTTGATGAACCTGAAGTCTTGCCGAAACCTTCACCTGCGTTTGCATCAACAGAACCTGCAACGGCAAGAGTGTTGCTTGTGTCGTTGCCGTCTCCGTCAACCGCAACAGCTGTGTAGTTGTCGAAGTTACGAAGGTTGTTAAATTTCAAATCCTCATTTGCGAATGCATATGAAAGAGAAGCGAAGTTGATACCGTCAACTGTACCGGAGTTGTTTGTGAGCGTAGCCGTCTGACTGGATGTGCAGAACTTGTAGTCACGAGCAAGCTTACCGGTTGAAAGTGTGGGAAGAACTTCTGCAGTATTGCTCAACGGAACATACTGAGGAGTATAGATTGAAGTATAAAGCAATGTTGAATTGTTGGTAATCTCAGTACCTTTATCGGTAGAATTGTAGTTGAGCCACAAGTATTTCTGAATCTCAAATTCCTTACCGTTAGCCATTGCTTCACCGGATTCGTCGAAAACTTTGTACTTAACAACAAATCTTACAAGGTCACCTGATTCGGGAACACCTGTTGCGGTGTAGTTGAATGCTGTTGTTGCTCCGTAGTCAACATTTGACTGTGTGGGAAGAGTAACAGCAACCGTTGTAGAAGCATCGTTTGTCATACCGTCGTAAGCTGCAACGGATGTAACAAGAATCTGATACTGGTTATCTGTATATTCGTTACCGGCTTCATCCACGTAATGTCTCCAAACACCGTTGGAAGCGTTACGAATTGAAACGCTCTGTTCCTCGGATGTTGCACCGTTCGTAAGGTTGGTGGAGTTACCGAGAGAGATTGTGGGAGTCTTAAATTTCTGTTCTGTACCCCAACCGCTTATAAGTTTTCCGACAACGGGAAGAGCATTAATAAGGAGAGCGTCCTTACTCTGATAAAGACCTCTGAGAAGGTAACCTACAACATATTTAAGGTTTGCCTTTGTGATAACTGCGTCAAGGCTCTGTGATGTAACACCTGCCGATGTATCATTAACACCCTGAAGGATCGTCCTACGGAATACAAGAGCAAGAATGTCATTTACAAGGTCAAGAACTGCAGTTACAACGTTTGTATCGTCAAGGGCGTTGTATTTTGACGCTGTGTTTCTGCCGAAGAGGCCTGCAACACGTGCAAGGTCGAAGTCAACGAGGAAGGGTTTAAGACCTTCATCAAAGAACTTCTGAACGTCAAATTCATAACTTGATGTGGAGTAACCGTTAACAAAACCAAGAGGAAGAAGTGTGTTAAGAATGTAGCTGAGCTTGTTAAGAGGACCGTCAATAGCGCCGATTGTTGCAGCGTCAAATCCTTCAATAACAGAAGTTGTACCTGTAACGCCAACATACTCAACGCACCACATGATAACTTCGTCAAGCATTGCTGTCCAACGGCTTGTATCGTATGCATTGGTAGCATTTACTTCGGGGAAGTCCATACCCGTACGCTTTGTGATGTTTACACCGCCGGAACCTGCGGTGTAAGTACCGTCAGAGTTAACAAGAGTAATTTCATCGCCGAAGTTTGTTATATTATAAAGGTATGTGTAAGCGATATCCATACCCATGTTAAGAATAAGGTTGCACCACTGGTCAGCGGTCTGTTCCTTAAACTGTCT
This sequence comes from Acutalibacteraceae bacterium, assembly GCA_051892415.1. Taxonomy (GTDB): domain Bacteria; phylum Bacillota; class Clostridia; order Oscillospirales; family Acutalibacteraceae; genus DTU089. The sequence continues at coordinate 296,166 of JBJFGF010000020.1, forward strand.
GCCCGTTGCAGAAGTTACGGAACCGCCTTCAAAAATGTATGCGTCATAGTTAACGTTGGGTGTGATATCTGTGCTGAATTCACGGATAACAAGTGCACCGAATTCGTAAATCTGGACACCGTCATGGAATGCATAAGTGCCGTCATCGTTCATGGGGAAGATGAGCTGGGGCATAACGTCCTCAAAGAAGCTGGGACCGATCATTGCAACAAGATCAACTGTGTCCATATCTTTGATTGCGTCATACTCAAGATGTGCGTAGGGTGAAGATTTACCGAAGATGCTTTCACCGTGGTTAACAAGAAGATACTTAGCGATATTGCAAACGTTTGTCATGAAGTTGGAGTTAGCGCCTCCAACATAGCCTGTACCCACAAGAGCTTCAAAGTCTGCTTTCAAAGCGGGTGTAAGTGCTACATCATATACAAGACCTACAAGGTCATTGATGCCTTCAACGATTGATGCTGTGCCGTCGCCGTCATAATCTTTTACGATGTCAGTGTAAAGAAGCTGAACCTGGTCGTCTGTGGGAGTTGTTTTGCTATCTACAAATTCCCAATCCCAGTTAATGAGAGAAGCGAATTCATTACCTGCAGCCATATTAGCTTTGTAATAAATACGTGTTTTCTCGATAACTTCGTTACCTTCTTCATCGAGTACGGGATCGCCGTTGCCGTCTGTAACGGCTCTGTTTTTAAGAGTTGTATAATACCAACTGCCGTCGGAGCCTTTTTCCATGCTGTCGTAGCTGACATAAGTTACATAGTCTTCCTTGTCGAACTCTGCCAATGCCGCTGCGTTAACAGAAGCTCTGGGGATTTCGTTAAGGTCGATCTCGCAAGCTTCCATAAGAGCTTTCTTAAGGTTGCCGTTGAGAGCGGGAACGCCTATGTCGTCAATTGCATACTGAGCAATGAAATCAAGAACCTGGAAGAGGCTGTGGCTCAAAGGAGAAAATGTTGCTGCAACATCGGCTGCAGAAGCGCCGCCTGCCATCATTTCGTCCTTATATGCCTTGAAAGAGGGAGAAATAACTGAATTTTCGTCCCAAACCTTTGTTGCTGCTTCGCCTTCGCCTTCCCATTCATAATCCTGGGGATTTGTGACAAGGTTGAGGAGCGCAAGGTTTACCATCTCGTCAAGAGTGTCAACCTCTGCGGGAAGAGCATCCAAGTCTTCGGAAGCAGGATAGCTGTCATTCTCTTCACCTGCTTTATAAGAGCCGTGAATGAGCATATCATAAAGCATTGTTACGAGATAGCCGGGAAGATCGTTAAGAATGTCGCCCGTTTCGCCGAGGTCAAGGAAGTTAGCGATAAGACCAAGGTTCAACTGTGCGGTGTTTGTCATATCACCGTTGGAGTTGATAGTACCGCCGGAACCCATACCGTAAGCAATACGGGAAAGGATTTCCGAGTTGTTATCGTTACCGATGAACTCAAGAAGCTGACCTATGATTTTAAGGTCACCGTTAGATCTTTGATAAGCCTTTTTTGTATCGAAAAGACCCCAGTTGTTTCCTCCTGTGTTGAATGCACCGAAGTTCAAAGCGCCGACGTTCTTAAGAAGACCGGAGCCGATGGCCCAATAGAAACTACTGCGGAGCTCAACGATATCTGTGAAAATGTGGTCGATTGAATCGAGTCTCAATTCACCGATAATGGAAAGGTCAACCGGATCCATACCGGCGAGGAGATCATTATCGACCATGTCGAGAGCAAGATCCGCTACCTGTTCGGGAGCGAGAGCTGCGTCGTCAAGACTGTCGTAAACAACTTCCGCTTTAACGAGAGCGGCATTACCTACAACTGTCATGCAGCTGAATGCCATAACAAGTGCAAGAACCAAGCTCAACAATTTTGTTGATTGTTTCATAAATTTACCTCCATATTTTTAGTACGCCAATACAAAAATACGCGTGCGTTAACTGAAAACGATTGCCGCAAACACGCACCGATTGCGGAAAAACATTTCTGTCGCACAGTCCCCCTTTCATAGATTTCCGAAAAGGACGGGAAACGCAAAACCGAAATTCTACATTTCAGTGTCCGTTGGATGTTGATTGACCGTGGGCCGTATGTACAAAGTGCACAGCGCCGAATTGCTCAGAGCGCATAGCGGTGAGCGTAAAGCCGTTTCCGACCGCCGCGCACTCCACCGCTGCTGCACCCTGCAGCACCGCTTTGTGCACTTAGCGCCCACACACTTTATAAGACAGGAGAGGTACTGACCTTTTCCGCCGTGACGGAAACTGTGCCTCATAAGCCCGGGACGGAAACCGTCCCATGTGGCTTGAGGGCATAATACCCCCACTGCCCCAACCTTATGGTCACGTTTATGATACAATAACTCCCGCGGCTTGTCAATACTTTCGCGGAAAATTATGTATTTTTTCTTATAATAAGTTACGCGTGCGAAAAAACGTCCGCTGAGAGAGGATTTTTTTGGTAATTTTCCAGTAATTTTGGGGTGTTTTGGGATGATTCGGGGTCTTGACGGATAAAAAGGGTGTCATATTGTTAAATTTCAGGGAAAAATCTCAAAAATTTTAATGAAGTATGTTGAGTGACGAATGCTTTCGTGTCCGTACCCCAATACCGTTTAAGAAATAACATATTTGTGCAATTTTTACAATTAGATGTGTAAAGTTAATATTCTTTACAAATTATGATTTTACAAAAAACCGAAAAGACTATAAAAAATTATGTAATTTTCCCATTGAATATAATATTATCAAGGGAAATTCCGTATCAATCAATAGGTTAAAACGTGCAATAAATGACTGTGTAAAATTAAATACCTTTACACTCACTACAAGATAAACACTTTGTTTTTACAACAAATTTAAAAATTTATTTGTGCAATTTTACTTGGGGTAAAATACAGTGAATCGGTTACAGAAAATCAATTTTATCACCACCCCTTTTACATTTTTTTCGCTCCTTGCAATGCCGATTTTTACCCGTATTTCCTCTCACAACAAAATCCGACGGGAAATTACGGAACTTCATTTAAAAATATTTTATTATTTTATATCGGATTTCTCTTGCAATAATTCGACAATATATGTATAATGGGTTGTGAACATTCTTTGAACGAACGGGAGATTTTTCGATGAAACTTTTGGAAGAAAGAATCGCTAAGGACGGAATCGCTATCGGTAACGACATTTTAAAGGTGGATATGTTCCTCAATCACCAGGTGGATCCTCTCCTTATTGATGAAATGGGCAAGGAATTTTACCGACTGTTCAAGGATTGCGGCGCCACAAAGGTTGTCACCGTTGAATCTTCGGGAATCCCTATGGCAGTTGCCACGGCTCTGCGTTTCGGAATCCCCGCGCTCTTTGCCAAAAAGGGCGACCACAAAAATGTGGGTAACGATGTCTATACCGCCGACTGTTATTCTTTCACCCACGGCAGAAATTATCGAATGAAAATCTCTAAAAAATACCTTAATGAACACGATAAGGTGCTCATTATTGACGATTTTATGGCGGGCGGTAACGCTTGCAACGCTCTCATTGACATTATCGGACAAGCCGGCGCAGAGGTTGTGGGCATCGGTATTGCCATTGAAAAGGGTTTCCAACCGGGCGGTAAAACACTTCGTCAAAAGGGCTACAAAGTCAGGTCTTTAGCAATCGTTGACAGTATGTGTGACGGTAAAATCACTTTCACACCCGACGAGGATTGCTGAAAATAAAAAATTCCATAAACGGAGGTCACAAGAATGAAAAAATTCACCAAAGTTCTCGCTCTCTGCCTTGCTCTTGTAATGGTAGTAGGCTGCTTCGCAGCATGTGGCGAGAAAACACCCGCAAGCGATGACACAACTGCCGCTCCCGCTGACAAAGTAGAAGTTAAAGTTGGTTTCATCTACCTTCATGACGAGCAGTCAACCTATGACAGAAACTTCATGGACGGCGCAAAAGCCGCTTGTGATGAATTGGGCATCGAATTCGAGCAGAAAACTCAGATTCCCGAGTCCAAAGACTGCTACGACGCCGCTGTTGAACTTATTGAAGTTGACGGATGCAACATCATCTTCGCTGACAGTTTCGGTCACGAATCCTTCCTTATCGACGCTGCCAAGAAGTACCCCGATGTTCAGTTCTGCCACGCAACAGGTACACAGGCTCACACAGCAGGTCTTGCAAACTTCCACAATTCTTTCGCTTCAATCTACCAGGGCAGATACCTTGCAGGTGTTGCCGCAGGTCTTAAACTCAACGAAATGATTGACAAAGGCGAAATCACCGCTGACAAGGCTAAAATGGGTTATGTAGGCGCTTTCACTTACGCAGAAGTTATTTCCGGTTACACATCCTTCTACCTTGGTGCAAAATCTGTTTGCCCCTCTGTTACAATGGATGTTAAGTTCACAGGCTCTTGGTATGACGAACAGCTCGAAAAAGAAGCAGCTCAGGCTCTTATCGCCGGCGGTTGCGTTCTTATCAGCCAGCACGCTGACTCAATGGGCGCTCCCACAGCTTGCGAAACAGCAGGTGTTCCCAACGTTTCTTACAACGGTTCAACTATTGCCGCTTGCCCCAACACATTCATCGTATCTTCAAGAATCGACTGGACTCCCTACTTCAAATATATGATTGAATGTGTTCAGAACGGTACTGCTATTGACACCGACTGGACAGGTACAATCGAAACAGGCTCAGTTGTTCTTACAGATATCAATGAAACAGCCGCTGCTGAAGGCACTGCTGATAAGATTGCTGACGTTAAGGCTAAACTCCTTGACGGTTCAATCAATGTTTTCGACACCGCTAACTTCACGGTTAATGGCGAAAAATTAACGAGTTATCTTGCTGATGTTGATACAGACGCAAACTTCGAGAAAGATACAGAAGTTATCGAAAACGGCGTATTCTATGAATCAAAACACCGTTCCGCTCCCTACTTCGACGTTGAAATCGACGGTATCACTCTCCTTGACAGAAATTACGGCTAATTTCTAAAATTAACATCCGGGCGGGAGGAAACCCCCGCCCGGGACTGATTCTGAAGAAACGGCTATAAACCCTTTGTAACCGTTTCTTCAGAATTAGAACGAATGGAGGTTTACTGTGACTAAACAACCTGCTATTGAACTGAAAAACATTACCAAAACTTTCGGCAAAGTCATCGCCAACAAAAATGTTAATCTTACCGCTTACCGTGGTGAGATTCTTTCCATTTTAGGCGAAAACGGAAGCGGTAAAACCACCCTTATGAATATGATTTCGGGTATATATTTCCCCGATGAAGGTCAGATTTTCATTGACGGAGAAGAAGCCTGTATTCAATCCCCCAAGGACGCGTTCACCTATAAAATAGGTATGATTCATCAGCATTTCAAACTTGTTGATGTTTTCAGCGCCGCGGAAAACATTGTGTTGGGCATTGAGGACGGCAAATACAATCTGTCTTCTTCCACAGAGGAAATCAAGAAAATCAGCGAACAATACGGATTTGAAATTGATCCCCAAAAGAAAATATACACAATGTCCGTTTCCGAAAAACAGACTGTGGAAATTGTCAAGGTACTTTACAGGGGCGCCGATATTCTCATTCTTGACGAACCCACAGCCGTTCTTACCCCCCAGGAAACCGAAAAGTTGTTCAATATTCTCCGCAGAATGCGTGACGACGGTAAATGCATTATCATTATCACACACAAACTCCACGAGGTTCTCGCCCTTTCCGACAGAGTTTCCGTGCTCCGCAAGGGTGAATACGTAGGTACGGTAAATACTTCCGAAACAAACGAATCGGAACTTACGGAAATGATGGTGGGTAAAAAGGTTGACCTTAACATTCAACGTGCCGACCCCGTGAATCCCCAAGAAAGACTTACGGTTAACAGTATCACCTGTGTTGACAGGGTCGGTGCAACGGTTCTTGACAATGTTTCCTTTACCGCAAAAAGCGGTGAAATCCTCGGTATTGCAGGTATTGCGGGTTCGGGTCAGAGAGAACTGCTTGAATCCATCGCAGGACTGCAAAGGATTGAATACGGTGACATTTTCTACTTCAACCCCAAAACAGACAAAAAGGAAAGTCTCAGAGACAAAACCCCTTTGCAGATAAGACAGATGGGCGTCCGACTTTCTTTCGTACCCGAGGATAGACTGGGTATGGGTCTTGTGGGCAATATGGACATTGTCGATAATATGATGCTCCGCAGTTACACAAAGGGGCACTCCGTTTTCCTTAAACGCAAAAAGCCCAAGGACCTTGCAAATAAAATAATCAACGATCTTGAGGTTGTAACGCCCGGCGCAAACACTCCCGTTCGCCGTCTTTCCGGCGGTAATGTTCAAAAAGTTCTTGTGGGCAGGGAAATTGCTTCGTCCCCCACGGTTTTGATGGTCGCATACCCTGTCCGCGGTCTTGATATAAACTCATCATATATGATTTATAATCTTCTCAACGAACAGAAAGAAAAAGGTGTTGCAATTATTTTCGTGGGCGAAGATCTTGACGTTCTTCTTGAACTTTGCGACAGAATTATGGTTATCGGCTCCGGCAAAATCACCGGAATTGTTGATGCCCGCACGGCTACTAAAGAAGAAATCGGTTATCTTATGACAAAATCGGACAATAACGGAAAGGAGCATGACAATGGATAAACACACTCAACCGAAACACCGGGAGCCCCTTTTCCATATTGTTAAACGTGACGATATGCCCCAATGGAAAGCCTGGCTTATCCGTGTTTGCACAATTATAATCGGCTTTCTCCTTGTGGGATTTCTTTCAATGGCTGTTACGGAAAAAAGTCTCGGGGATACGTACCAGATTATGTTTTCAGGCGTTTTCGGAAGGCTCTTTCAGGGAAGCACCACGATGCTCTGGAAGTATTTGCAGGAAATTGCAATTCTTCTCTGCCTTGCTCTCGCCCTTACCCCCGCTTTCAAAATGAAATTCTGGAACTGCGGTGCAGAAGGACAGGCTCTCATGGGCGGTCTTGCAACTATTTTCTGTATGATTGAATTCGGTGAAAAACTTCCCTACGGCATTTTGATTGTTGTCATTGCCGTTACAAGTATTCTTGCGGGTGCTCTCTGGGGTGTTATTCCCGCAATTTTCAAGGCTTTGTTCAACACAAACGAAACCCTTTTCACCCTTATGATGAACTACATCTCCACCCAGATTATTGCCTACTATGTTTACATAGAGGGCGGCGGCTCAAACGTTATTAACCCCGTATCCTACGGTAATTTCCCTGCGGTTGGCAACAACGAATATTTCATAAATATTTTAACCGTTGCTCTAATCACCGTGGTTATGTACATTTACCTTAAATACAGCAAACAGGGTTACGAGATTTCCGTCGTGGGCGAAAGTCAGAACACCGCCCGCTACATCGGTATCAACGTAAAAAAGGTTATTATCCGTACCATGCTTATTTCAGGCGCTTTGTGCGGTGTTACGGGTATGCTCCTTGTTGCCGGCAAGGACCACAGCATCAACACAAACCTTGTGGGCGGCCAGGGCTTCACCGCAATCCTTATGTCCTGGCTCGGTCAGTTTAACCCCTTTATTATGGCGGTTATGACCGCTATTGTGGTTTTCCTGAGAATCGGTGTTTCAAAGGTTGCCGACACATCACGTCTTAACCCATCCTTCTCGGAAATCATTGTGGGTATTGTTATTCTTATGCTGGTTGGTTGTGAATTCTTTATTCAATACTCCATTAAATTCCGTCACAGCAAAAAGGAGGTTAAAGCATGATTATTCAGTTCATTTGCCGTGCAATTCTCCTTGGTGTGCCGCTTCTCTACGGCTCAACCGGTGAAATCATTACGGAAAAATCCGGACATCTCAACCTGGGTATTCCCGGTGTTATGTATGTCGGCGCCATCAGCGGTGTTGTGGGCTCATTCATTTATGAAAATGCCTGCGGCAACGATATTGCCAATATGAACGCATTTCTTGCGGTTATAATTCCTCTTTTATGTTCCGTTGCGGGAGCAGTTGTCATGGGTCTCATTTACAGTTTCCTTACAGTAACTCTCCACGCTAACCAGAATGTTACGGGTCTTGCACTTACAACCCTCGGTATCGGCTTGGGTAACTTCCTGGGTGCTTCCCTCATTAACATTACAAAAAGCGAACTTCCCTCAATCGCACTTACAAAAACAAGTTCATTCTTTTCCGCAAAACTTCCCTTTGCCGATGATTTGGGATGGTTCGGTGAACTGTTCTTCTCCCACGATTTTATGACGTATCTTGCTATCGTAATTGCGTTGGCGGCTTCATTTTTCCTTAATCGCACACGGACGGGTCTTAACCTTCGTTCCGTTGGTGAAAACCCCGCCACCGCCGATGCTGCAGGTATAAATGTTACTAAATACCGCTATGCCGCAACCTGTATCGGCAGCGCTATTGCGGGTTTGGGCGGTCTTCAGTATGTTATGGCTTATGCCAGCGGTGTTTGGTCAAACAACGCATTCGGTGACCGCGGTTGGATGGCTATTGCTCTTGTTATTTTCGCTCTTTGGAAACCCTCGGTTGCCATTGTCGGCTCATTTGTTTTCGGTGCCCTTTGTAATGCAAACAACTACATTCCCGGGCTCGGAACGGAAACCCAGGAACTTTTCAAAATGCTTCCCTATGTTGTTACAATTATTGTTCTTATAATTACAAGCATGCGTAAAAAGAGGGAGCATCAACCCCCTCAGAGTCTGGGTCTTAACTATTTCAGAGAAGAAAGATAAATTGAAAACCACAAAAATACAGAGGTTGTAAAAACGAAAAGTTCTTACAACCTCTGATTATTTTTTGCTCTTTATCGAATGGCAATATTTATTGCTTGCTGATAATCCGTTGTGTCAACCTGTCCGCTGTTTCCGAAGTCAGCCGCCAAAAGATAATTGCCATCAAGTTCCGTCTTTTGCGTTGACGCTGACTGTATCATTGCAAGGTCGATAACATCAACTGCGCTGTCTCCGTTAACATCTCCGTAAACTACAACATTGTATGTATAAACTAATGAGCCGTTTCTGAAGAAATAAATCATGGAACCTGTTCCGTAGTAATTTTTATCTGCCAGAACCGTTGACGGAATTGCCATTACCGTATAACTTGAATCCGCTTTGACAATTTCTTCAACTACGGTTTTTAATGACTGATAGGTGAAAATCACGGACGCGTCCTCATTTATGACTGTTTTGCCCACGGGAATCAAATCAAGAAGCACGAAGGGTATTCCTCTCTCCTGCGCAAAACTGTGTGCGTATGAGCCGTTATAGCAATATATTGTAACTTCACCGCATCCGTCAAAGGCGTTTTCAGAAATCGAAGTCACAGAGTCGGGAATTACAACCTTGTTGAGTTTTTCGCATCCCGAGAAGCAATTATCACCGATGGATTCAACCGTGCCGGGAATATTCACCGAAACAACGGTGGTCTTATTGAGAAATACGTCATTTGAAAGTGATTTAATTTCATAGCCGTCTATTTCCATTGGCACCGTTATATTGGCGCCCGAGCCCTTGTAGGCGGTGATTTTTGCGGTATCTTTATCAATAGTGCTGTAAGTGAAAAGTGCCGTGGGAATGGCGGAGAAGTTCGTTATTTCAACCATAACCGTACTTGAAAGCATATTGTTTCCGATTACGGTCAGAGCATAACTTCCGTTTTTACTTACGGTGGCTTTAAGGGACTCCGTTACATCCTCGCCGTTGAAATATATTTTAAGATAACCGGATTCGCCCGCACAGGGAACTATCGCAATATCGTATGGAGCATCCGTTTTTTCCGTTACACCGAGAATAACATCAGCAGTGGGTTGAATGTTATCTATCATAATCTTATAAGAGTTGGACGGCGCGCTCTCAAGCCCCGCTCCGTTCACCGCCTTGAAAGTGTAATCGGCATTTGTGCTTTCATCAAGCACAAGAACATTGCCCTCAATCTCGTGCCAACCGGTGCCGTCATTGTAATAATATGTGCATCCGGATACACACTCCACAAGGGTACTGAGGGTAAAGGTTACATTGTCCTTTGTCCATTGTCCCGATACACCCTCAAAAGCAACTCTTACAGTGGGAACGGTTCTGTCGATATTCACATTAATCTCATAGACATCGCTTTCAAGACCGGAATAGGAAACGGCCTTAAAGCCGTAGCGATATGCTCCGTCATTTTTCTCACGGATAGTATCCGTTGTAAGTTCTATCCACTCACCGCCGTCAATATTGTAGTAATACTGATAAATTCCCGAGAATGCGTCTGCTTGGGGAGTCATGAAAACCATATCATCCGCCCATTCGCCGCTTTTATATTCTTTCTCCCACTCTTCACCGCAAACGGCATTGAGAGTTGTTATAACCGGTTTGACGGTGTCGAGTACAAAGCCATCGGAATAATACGATGAAGATGTATTTCCCACCTTGTCAACCGCCACGAATTCAAAATAGCCTTTCAGATTGCTTTCGCAAACTGCCCGTGTTTCCTCCGTAACAACTACCCAAGAAGTCAAGGGAGTATAATCCTCGGAAACAAGTCTGTATTTTATATAATCAACACCGGCAACACCGCTATCCTCGGCAGTTGCAACCGCCACAAGTTTTCCGCTGTAATAACTGCCGAATTCGCCCTCAAGATGCCTTTCGGGAGCATCGTCTGGCTCCTGAACAAGTTCTATATCCGTTATGCCCGGGGCTTCCTTATCAATATTATCGACATTTAAAGTCACACTTGTTGAAAGTCCGTTGTTTGCCGTGACTTTAACCGTATAATCGCCGTTTACGGAAACTACAAACGCCCTTGAATCTATGCCCAATTCCTCACCGTTCAAGGCTATTGATTTAATGCCCGAAATACCGCAAGTCAAATTTTTGATACCCACGGCATAATCCTTGTTTGTAACGGAGGTTACTCCTTGTTTTAAAGTAAATTCGGGATAAGCTTTATCAATTTTAATTGTAATCGGTTCGCTTTCGTCACTTTCGTAACCCTTACTGTTTACGGCTTTAACATAAATAACCCCGTCAAAGTCCGAATCAAATGTCAGGACGTTGCCCTCAATCTGAGTCCATACCTCGCTATCGCTTTCCCGCCAATAATATGTTGCACCCTCAAGTTGATGGGTACTGTCAAGATTCAGATCAATATCTTCCGTAGTCCATTCACCCAATACACCGTCGGCATTAACCGAAACAACGGGTTTACCGTAAACGATAATGGGGAATGTGGCTTCCGCGCTTCTGCCCGCATGTTCATATACCACTCTTACGTTCTGTTCAACATCGTAGGTTTCCATGGAGAATGAGTCGAAATCTATCTCGTAATCCATAACCTCTTCGCTTTCGGTATTGAGATAGTTAGCTACAACCGCAAGTCCCGTTGAATCAAATTCCTCACCCTGTGCATACACAGTTTTTTCAGGGGGTGTAACCGTTATGGTATCAAGTTGTTTTGAATTAAGAGTAATTGAAAATACCGCGTTAAAGACATCCCCCGCTCTTTCAACGGAAACAATAATGTACTGGGGAGCATCAAGAATTTTAGTGTTGATTTTGCTTACGGTGTAATCCGTTACGCTGCATCTGAGTGAATCGTCCGTATAACTTTCCCAGTTCGAATAATACGGTGCAAGGGATTCTTTTTTGTAGTTGAGATAAACCTCCATACCCGTTAAATCAAGTTCTGTTTCGCCCTCGATATACTGAAGTTTATCCGGTGCTTTCAATGTGATACTGTCGGGAAGAATCTCAATTATTTCAATTTCCTTCGTTCTGACAATATGGGTCTGCAGTAAATATCTGCTAAAACCGTAAAGGGTTGTCGTTCCTGTTTTTTTACCCGTAACGATTCCGTCGTCCGTAACCGAAGCATACTCGTTTTCAAGATTGACATCTCTGACGGTATTTGCCGTAATACTCCATGGCTCGCTTCCGTCGTCCTTTATAAGTCCCCAACGCACCTCGGACCGGGTAAGGTCCGTGGGATAGGTTTTCATTGTAAAACTGTTGGGAATATCACGAATAACATAATCGTCACCCTCAACCTGACCGTCGGTGAACTTTGAAAGGGCTAAAAGTCCCCTTTTTACAGTAACCGTTACACTTCTCGTAACACCTGAAATTGTTGCATATACCGTAGTGGATTGTGACGAGTTTCGACCGCCGGCATCACGGCCCAGCACAACGCCGTCAGCGGAAACCGAGGCAATGGAATCATCTTCCACTCTCCATTTAATCGTATTAAGCAAACTTTCTTCATAATCTTCGGGTGCCAATACATTTACGGAAAGTGCGGTGGTTGAACCCTCGCTAACCGTAGTTGTACCGGTAATCTCAAAATCGGTAACGGCATTTCCGCAAATGATTTCCATACTTGTCTCAACACTTCCCGAGCCGTAGGTCGCTTTTGCACAAAGTTTTCCCACACCTGCCGAAACCGCTGTAACATTACCTTGATAATCAACACTTATAATTCCGTCGGTCGCCGGTGAGCCGGATGTTGCGTAAACTGCCGTTTCCGCGTCATCGTCATATACGCCCCATTCACGATTGACGCTTGAACTGGTATTAAGTCTGCCGGGAGAAACGCGGGATGTATATACTTCCGTAACACCCAATCCCAGAACTGTATTTCCCTCAATCTCAATGGAAGTGAGTGTGGAAACAATGGGCCTTGTAACCTTAATATCAACGGTTTTTTCCACACCGCCCATACTTGCAGTAATAGTAACCGTATTTGAGTAACTTAATCCGTCCCCGCCGTTAAGTCCCGTTACGATACCGTTTTCATCAATAACCGCAATGGTCGGGTCGGCACTGCTCCAAGCAAGGTCGCCCCTATATGCACCCTCCGGTACAACGTTATCTATACTGAGTTGAATTGTATCGCCCTCGCCCACGGAGGTTGAACCAACGATATCAAAACTTTCAACAGGTAATTCGGACTGCTCAACTACTGTAAAAGTTATTGTGTCTGAAAAAGTCGCATATGCGGTGCTTTCGGGATTGACACGGACTGTAACTTCACCTGCAGCGAGGAATGTAACAAGTCCGTCGCTGCTGACGCTTGCATAAGCGGATGCGCTTGTATCAAACGCATTTTTACCCACTGACCATTTTACACCCTGACCAAGTCTTACGGGTGTGCAGGCACCGTAAAGTTGAACCTGTGCTCCGACTGCAACAAGGGTAGGTACTGTCTTTTTATTTGTAATATGTACTCCCGTGGGTGCAACCGATGCGATTAAACTTTTTTCCACCACAATTTCGACGCTGTCACTTCCGAGAACATTACCATCCGCGTCATAAAGTGTTGCCGTTACAACAACATTCATATTGTCAAGATATGTGCGCAAGGATTCGCCCAACTGCTCCCCTGCAACCGCGGACACAATTGCCACAATAGTATCCGTATCCGCATTATCCACATCAATTCCCGAGGAATCAATAGCCGCCCAAATGGCATTTGCGGTGGCTTCGCCCACAAGGGGTATTGACATAATATTCTCATCAATCCAAAGTTGGATTATGGCACGCTTTGAGAAATCGTAGGCGGTAACCTTACCGGCATCGTCAACATCTGCAAGCAACGGAAGATTGCTTTCCCAAGTTACATACTTTCCGTCGGAAGTATCAATTTCCGCACCGCTGACCGTACCGTCCTCGTTTGTTATGGGAGTGAGCGCTGACAACTGCTCACTGCGATATTCGGTGATATATATTTTTTCGGTAATTTGAACTCCGCTGTCATCGAATATTTCCACAACACTGTCCGCAAACACGGAGATTACGGGGATGTACGTCATTGTCAATGCAACGGCAAGTATAACACTTATAAGCTTTTTCATTTCAGCACCTCATTTTTGTTAAAGTTACGTAAATTATACCATATTATGTTCTTTTTTACAACTCCAAATATGTAAATTATAGAAAAAGTATATCAAAAAAATATTAAAATCACGCTAAACAGGTATAAAAAATAAGTTTTTACAAAAAATAACAGCAAAATTACATTCGGGAGTTTTTTTATGCTTGCTGTTATTACTGCCGTTGTTTCCGGTGCGCTGATGAGTATTCAAGGAGTGTTTAATGAGGGAGTAACAAAGCAGACATCAATATGGATGTCCGCCGCCTTTGTACAATTCACCGCTTTCTTGTTCTGCCTTGCCGCATGGTTTTTTACAGGACGGGAAAGTTCCGTAGGAGCGCTTTTCAAAATTGAAAACAAATATATGCTCTTAGGCGGTATCATCGGTGCTTTAATCACCTATACCGTCATAAGAAGTATGTCGGGTCTGGGACCGGCCCAAGCGGTTATGATAATAGTAACCGCCCAACTTCTTGTTGCGTACTTGATTGAACTTTTCGGGCTTTTCGGTGTGGAAAAGGTCGATTTCCAATGGCAAAAACTTGTGGGGGTTATAATTTCAATCGGCGGAATATTGCTATTTAAATGGGAATTCAAATAAAAATACGGACGGGAAACTGTACGTTTTCCGTCCGTTGTTTTTTAAACTTGGTTATACTTGCAAGAAACACCCTTTGAATTGAATGCGCTGGAATACTTACCGTTAACCGACCTTACGCTGTATTCGTAGGTTTCGGCATCTTCAACGCTAAGGTCAACAAAGGAAGTTGTATCCTGACCTGCAACTCTGGAAATTTTTTTCCATTCGCTGTCTGCGGTTTTGCGGTAGATATCATAAGTCTTTGCCGCATCCACCTCATTGAAATTCAGGACAATACCTGTTTCACCGCTTTTTGCGGTAAGTCCGTCGGGTGAAGTAAGGAAAATTGTCTTAATGCCGCTGTTGTTGTAACAGCCCTTAACATTTCCGTCATACGCTCTGACAGTATATTTATATGTTTCGGAGCAAATAACATTTGTATCCGTGTAGGTGAGATTCGTGCCGCCCTTGATACTTGCAATCCGTTTCCAGGAACCTGAGTCCCCTTTTCTATATACATAGTAACCGTCTGCGGAAGATACTTTTCCCCACGTAAGTTTGACACTGGAGATATTATTCTTTACCGATGAGAGAGCGGGTGCCGCCAAGCACTTTATTTTCTCCCCGGCATAGTACTGACTTGTTTTATTTCCGTCGATAGCCCTGATAGTGTATGTATAACTGACACCGTTTTTGGCGGTTTTATCCGTAAAATCGGTTGAATTTACAGTTCCGAGTTTTTCCCATGATGAATCGGAAGTCTTGCGGTAAACCCTGTATTTATCCGCATTTTTAACTGAACTCCACTTAACGACAACACCGTCCGCTCCGTTTGTCACAGAGGAAATTTTCGGAACTCCCACATTGGTCTTTTCTCCGTAAAGCTTCGGTGCTTCATACATTCTTACGGAATATAGTGTCCAGCTTTCACCGCCGCAATGTCTGTATGTATATGTGGTTTTTTGGCCGTTATGAGCGTTGTTGTGGGCAAAATCCATAGCATAACCATCGGCATTTGCACCGTTACAGAGAACTACATGTTCAAATTCGCCGCAATAATTACATTTGTAAAAAATAGGGTCACCCTTTTTGAGTTTGCCGGAATTCTCCGACATACTGATTTTTCCGCTGCTGCCGTTTGTGAGTTTCAATTTATACGATGTACCGTATGTGTCTTCAAGACTGTCATACAGTTTTTTCACCGTATCGCTATAAACATCAACATCTCCCGCCTGCAAACATTTTGAAACAAAATCCGCACACAAGCCGACGCCGTTGTTCCAGTTTTTTTGAGCATATTTAAGAGCTTTAGAACTACTGTATGTTTCCACTTTAGCAGCCGCGGAGTTTACGCTTGCAAAGGGGAGCGCTCCCAAGGCGAAAATAACTGCAACCGCAAAAGAAAGTAAACGTTTTGTCATATTCCCTCTCCTAAAAGTTACAATTTGTAATCAAAAACGAGAAAAATTATATCACAAAGTTTACAATCTGTCAAATTTATCAAGGGATGCAGAAGTTTTCGCTTCTGCATCCCTTTAATTATTTATAATTATTCAACCTTTTCGCTTGTAGTTTCTGTTGCTTTTTCTGCTCTCTGCTTATCTCTTTCGTTTTGGAGCATTGCCTTTATTTGTTGGGGCATTTTAAAGAAATCCTCTTTTTCAAGCCCCTTTGTTTCAATGGGCGGTAAAAATGTTACATAAACCGTACCGGCGGTAACATTGCCGGTTTCTTCAAGTCTTGCTCTTGTACCCTCAATAAGCACGGGAACAACTTTTGCGCCGCTCTCCATGGCTATTTTCATTGCACCGCCTTTGAACTCTCCCAGTTCACCCGTCTTACTGCGGGTGCCCTCGGGGAAAATTACAAGACTTCTGCCGGATTTCACCATTTCAATTGCTTCTTGCAGTGAGGAGCGGGAGCTGTTTTTCTTTTGCCTGTCAACAAAAACGCAGTCAAGCACCCACATCCATTGTTTTAAAAACGGGAACATACTTAATTCTTTCTTTGCAATAAACATGGGCATTGTGGGAGCATTGAGGAAAACTGCGGGAATATCAAACATACCCGCGTGGTTGGGGGTGTAGATAATGGGTTCATTTTCGGGAACAAGTTCCTTGCCCTTAACTACAAAATTAACATTAGCCATATCAATCAAAGGAATAAGCCAATCTCTGACATTCTGATCAACAAAGGGCTTGTATTCTTCCCACGGTTTTGTTTTCTTCATTTTAATGGCTTTCCTCAATTCAGGGGTATAGCCTAAAAGTGATGTTATAAACTTTGTGTACCACTTAACAGTAAATGCATTCATAAAAGAACCACCTTATTATATTCAGTCTCTTAATTCTATCACAGACAGAAAAAAATTCAAGTGTGCAGATATAAATTTGTAAAAATAACTTTTCTCTTGAAGGCTTTTGAAAGCTGTGATAATATGATTTATATACAGTGTTACGGTGGTGTATTTATGAAATATAATTTTACAAACTTAAATATCGAAGCGATCGGAAAGGATTCCGTAAAGGCGGCTGCATATTTTGCCAGAGAAATAAAAGAACGGACCGGCAAGTCCCTGCCCGTTTTTGAAAAAGCGCCTGCATTCCCAAAAATAATCTTCATTACCGATTCCGGCATATATAACAAGGATTATTTTGAAATAAATCAAACCGAGGGCGAAATCATAATCACCGCAAAAACAGTACGTGGCTTAATTTTCGGATATTCCCTGTTTTTGAGGAAATGTACATTCTCAAACGGAGTAATTACTCTTATAAAGAATATTTCCGGAAAGTATTCTCCCCAAAAGGAAATACGCGGACATCAGGTGGGCTACCGTACCACGCCGAACACCTATGACGCTTGGAACTACGAACAGTATTTCAGATATTACCTTGATATGATGGCTTTCGGATCAAATACCGTGGAGCACAACGGAACAAGACCCAAAGGTGATTTTAGAAATCGGCTTATGAAATACGATCAAGAGGAATTTCTGACAGAGGCGTCAAGGCTTGCAGATACCGTGGATCTGGACGTTTCTCTCTGGCAGGCAAACAATTCCCGGGAAACAGAAGAAGAAGCCCTTGCCCAAAGCGAAAGACTTTATGCAAGTATGCCCCGGCTCAATATTGTTTTCCCTCCCGGAGGGGATCCGGGTGAACTTCCTGCGGACGAATTCTTACAACGCTGTAAAAAAACGGAGAAAATTCTTAAAAAATACCACCCCGACGGTAAGATGCATCCCTCCGCACAAGCCCCCCACTCAATTAAAAACTGGGGCGAGACTTTCTGCAAGGGATTACAGAACGAACCCGAGGAAATTGATGCGGTTATTATGGGACCCAATCACGCTTTTCCAATTCATGAACTGAGAAAACGTATTCCCGAAAAATATCCAATGAGATTTTACCCCGATATTACCCACAATCTCCGTTGCGAATACCCCGTAAATTTCCAGCAAGACGACTGGCACTATTCCCTTGCCGCCACACTTTCAAGAGAAAGCGTGAATCCCCGTCCCACGGAGTTACGCACCCTTCACCGTATTTTTTCTCCCTACACGGTAGGAAGTGTCAGTTATTCCGAGGGTGTTCACGATGACCTTAATAAAGCGGTATGGTCCGTACTGGAATGGGATTGTAATACGGATTTAAGAGAAGCCGTACTCGACTATGTCAGATTCTTTATGTACGGCACGGATGAAGAAAAAATAACCGACTGCATTTTCCTTCTGGAAAAGAACTGGCAGGGTGCTCCCGAAGAAAACCCCTGTATAGATCTGTGCTACAAGATGTTTTGCGAACTTATAAAGGACTATCCCACCCTTTCGGATAATTGGAGATTCCTTGAACTTTATTTCCGCGCTTGCTGTGATAAACTTGTTAAAATGAGACGGGTTTTCGAGTTGAAACTATGCAAAGATGCTACGGGAGAACTGAAAAACCACAGACTTTCAAGTGCTCTGGAAATCCTCAACACTCCTTTCGGTTTTCAGTATTCACTTATAAGGAGTGAAATTGACACATTAGCGGAAAAACTTTTTGAGATTATCGGTTTACAGCTTGATGTGGAACACTATTGCGCGGACAGTTGGGAAAGGGGCGCAGTATTAGAAACCATAGACAACAATGTAACCGACCGAGCATTTTTAATAAAGAAAATTGAATATGCCCTCACTCTTAATGAGAACGAAAGAAACGACTTTATTGACCGTCTTATTTCTTGCCGAAGTTGTAACGAGGGCGAAGTGTATTTCTCCGTTGCCCTCCACGGACTTAACACCCTCGGCACCTGCCAGGACGGTGAATTTTATATGGATATTTATGCCGACAAGCCCGTTGCAAAAGAACTTTCCATGCCCATGGCAATGACAAAGGTTTATGACCACTTTTCTTTCAAGGCTCTGTTCGGCGGATTGAAAGCCGACACGGATTACACCTTGAAAATTGCTTATAAAACCGACATAAATCCCGAAATAGAACATCACCGCGTAATTGCCAACGGCGTAACAGTATATGACGGCAAACAGTACGGCGGAAAAAAAGACCCTGATTTTGACAGAGAAATGTTGGTAGAGGGCTTTGAAAGTGCCGAATACGCTTTGCCGAAAAATTTATTCATAAACGGCACATTGGAACTTGAAATCGAGGAAGATACTGACGGTTTCAAATTCTGTGAACTTTGGATTAAACCCACAAAATAACAATTTTGTTACCTTTTTCGACCGTTTTTGCAATCTTTTTGTAATAAAATGTTGCAAAGAACGGTCGTTTTATGGTATTATAAAAGGCAGTATGAGTGAAATATTGCTCAAAATACCTGACAAGGTTAAGGTGGATGTATGATAAGAATCATTTGTACGGAATGTAAAAACGCTTATCTCCGCAATAATGACGGTAAATTAATTTGTCCGTCCTGCGAAGCAACCTTTAGGGAAGAATGTGAAAATCTCCTTTTAGGTATCCAGTATTATAACGAGGGAAACTACGGCGAGGCAGATAACTGTCTTATGAAGTACATCGTCAAAAACGGTGCCGATCCCCTTGCGGTTATCTACAAGGCTCTTTGCGATGCAAAAGATTTTGACGAAGATACCGATTCTCTTGAAGACGCCTACAAAAAAATCATTGATTCTTTTGCTGACGTTTCTGACGAGGATTTCCCCAAGCTTATTGCAATATCCAATGACTTGATTCAAGAGACTGAAAAAGCCCTTGCAGAAAGTCATGTAAGACTTTTCGCAGATGCCGACGCGGAAAAAATAAAAAAAGAAGTTGCTGCCATTCTTAATATTCAAGACAAAGCAACTGCTTTCAGAGCAAATTTAAGCGAACTTGTTACTCAGTTTAATGAACGCTCTGCAAAGAAAATTTCCGTTAAGTTTTCCGACTGCTTTTACGTGGAAAAGGAAATTGCCGAAGAAGTCGGTAATATAAAATTCCAAAAAATCTGCGATAACATCGCTTCCCACACCGTGTTTACCGGAATACTTACAAATGATATCAAAAATCTCGAAATATATTACCGCTGTATTGTTATGTTCTTTCAAAAAAGCCATGACAAATACGAGTTTCTGCTTTCACAGGCAGAAAAATTCAACCAACTTGAAGAACTGCTTGAGCAAGGTCAGTACAACACAATTAAGGGTACGGGTGCCATTGCCGACAAATTGAAAAGTGTTTCCTACGAATTCCTTCAGGAAAGTTACAAGGAACACTTTGACGAGCAGATTTTCTCTCAGAACGAAACCGTTGTTTTCATTGAACCCGAGGTTGTTTCCGAACCCGTTACCGAAGAAACGGACGAAAAAATTGCGGAGAAATCCTCCGAAGAAAACGGGAACACCCCCGAAACTCAAGAAGCAGCGGGAAATATTGATGGGGAAAACGAGCCTGAAACTTTCGAAAATGAAGATACGGAAATTGACTCCGAGGTAATTACTCAGGTTAACTCTGTTGAGGAATCATCCGCTGAGGAAAAGCAGGAAACCGAAACACGGGAAATTTCCGAATCTGTTACCGAGGACTCCCCTGAAGAAGAACGGGAAAACGACCTTGCTGACGATGTAATCGAAATTGAAGTTCAAGAAACATCCGCGGACGAAGAAAAAGTTGAAACCGAAAATATTTCCTCCGCATCGGTTGATGAAGAAGTTGAACAAAATGTTGTTGAAACAGAGGAAGAAGCAACTGCGGAAGATGTCTCGGACGAAACCAGTGAAGCCGATGAATCCGACGGAATTGTAGAAATAGAAGCAGAACCCCAATATGACGTTGTTGAATGTGATATTCCGGTGATTGACGCTGATGCAGATGACAATCCTGAAGAGGCAGTCCAAGAAGACAAAGCCGATAAAAAGCCCAAAAAGAAAAAAAGCCGTAAAGGTCTTGTTTTATTTATCCTGATAATTATTCTTGCTGGAGTTTTTGCAGGCTGCAAATTCGGACCTAAACTTATCAATGACTACAAATACAACAAAGCCGTTACCTTGGCGGAAGAAAAGAAATACGATGATGCTATTACAGTATTTACGGAATTAGGCGATTATTCAGACAGTAAAGATAAGTTGACGGAATGTGAATATAACAAGGCTGTACTGTTTGAAGAGGCGGAAAACTTTGCGGACGCAAAGGCTTTGTTTGAGAAACTGGGCAATTACGCAGATTCACAAACAAGAGTGCAGGCATGTGCATACAGCGAAGCAAAGGTTGCTTTGGAAGCCAAAGACTTTGATACCGCTTCCAAACTTTTCGCGGAACTTGGAGACTATGGCGACAGCGAGTCGATGGTTACCGAATGTTCCTATCAAAAAGCACTTTCCTTAATTGAAAACAAGGAATATGAAAATGCCATTGAAATACTTACGGCAATTAAGAAGTACTCCGACGCTAAGGACAAAATCACAGAAGCTAAGTATATGTATGTTACGGATAACTTCGATAAAACAAACAAAACTACCGTAAAATATCTCAATGAACTTACGTCTGCAGGTTACCGCAACAGTGCGGAGCTTCGCAAAGAGCTTTTAGGCTCATCAGAGGTTACTTCATCCGATGTTAAAGCCTTTGTAAATTACAGTTCCACGGACCTGGAAACATCTCTTACAAAACTTGACAATACAAAGGTTATATACTTCCACACCGTTGTCAATGACAAATCTCTTTACGGTCAAACGCTTACTTTAAAATACACAACCGCATTCGGATATACCCAAAAACAAACCGTAACCCTTTCCGAAAGCAACAATACGGCGGTTATGTCGTACCCCTCAACCCAATACACCAATTACACGGTTGAATTTGAACTTTTGGACTCAAACGGCAAAACTGTTGCACAACAGAAAATCAGTTTTTAACACTAAAACAGCAAATCACGCAAAGATGATTTGCTGTTTTTTCTTGTTGCAAAAACTGAATAGGTAAAATTCAAGAGTCAGTATAATGGAAAGATTTTTTAATTTTAATGCAGAAGCCGATTTCTTTCACCGACGTTGTATATGGATACTACGAGGGGAAAAAATCGGCTTATGGGTAAAATTCAGAAGCCGGTACGATGAAAAGACTTTTGAATTTTAATGCAGAAGCCGATTTCTTTCACCGACGTTGTATATGGATACTACGAGGGGAAAAAATCGGCTTATGGGTAAAATTCAGAAGCCTTTTAGCGTGCTATATCGGAAATACCCTCAGATACATCCGTAACTGCATCGGACACGCCCTCTGAAATATCTGTAACAATATCACCTAAAACACCGTTATCGCCCTTTTCAGACTCGTCTGTTACCACACCGGGATTCTGCGTGGCAGAATTTGATGTAGCGGGTATTGTGGTAGAAGTTACATTTTTTCCATCGTTACCGCCGCAACCGGTGAACACAAATGCGATACAACCGATAAGCAAAGCAACTGCAACAACCGTAATAAGCCTTTTCATATATTCACGCCCTTTCCGGAGATAAATAAATTTCTGGTAGCTCCTATATAATTATTCCACGAAACATTTAAAATATACTTATTTTGTAAGAACTCCGCCATCGCTGTAAAGAAGAATCAAAATATCCTTTTCTTCCCCTGTCAAAGGATCAATATAAACAAGAATTTCCTGAGAATCATCCGCTCTGCAATGATACTCATAAACATAATTTTCCGTTTCGTAATCCGTAGGAATAAACGCTTTTTTAAAAGACAAAACCTCCAAATCGTCTTTAATAAGTTTTTGAGCCGACTCCAAGGTATATTTTGTTTTTGCGGGTATGCTCCGATTCTTATGATTCATTATATAACCGGTGGCGTCGAATCCCATTATTTCACCGTTATCAAGAGCCACGCTGACTTTAATAAGATCCGTGTAATAGGTTACTCCATCCTCATAATAGGAGAAATTAACGGTACACACACCATCCACGGTAGAATAGTAGCTTTCCTTGATTTTGGTATAGCCCTTTTCTTCCAAAAATGCTCTCGCCTTTTTCACCGCATCTTTTGCTTCAAGGGTGCTTTCGCCTGCATATCCGGATTTAAGCATATATGAAACCAATCCGCCTTTTTGGGTTACGGACACGGTGGTATCCGAATTATAAAAAGTAAAGGTGCTTAAATTACTGTCAGTTTTATTTGAAAAATATATTTCTTCTTTGCTGACTCCGAGAAATTTAGCGGCTTTCTCCTGAGCAACATCCTGGGTCACATCTTCGAGATTTTCCAGAAGTTGTGACTTTTTTGAATTGATATGGTCTGAAAAAGGACCGTCATAAATAAGTGTGGGGTAGTCCTCCAATGCCTGATTTACGTCGTTAAGTTCCGTTGCAAGATAGAGTTTTTCGTCCCCCTCGCCCTGAAGAGTGGATTTAACCTCCTCAAAATTCAGCCCGCCGTTTTCTTCCTCCTCAATAAGATAGTTTACGGTTTGGGAAAGTTTTTCCGAATATTGCTTCAGTTTTTTCAGATTGCTTATTTCTTCCCCCGTAAGTTTCTCTCCTGCGGAAAGTTTTTTATTAAGGGAAAGGGTATATTCACCGACCTGGGACAAGAACTTATACACTCCTGAAACCTCGGTATTTCCGTCGGTTATCTCAGAAAGGCTCTCCTTTGCGGATGCGCTTGAGCGCCAAAGTTTTGAAGCCACATCGGAAAGCATAGCGGAACTTGATGAATATATACACTTTTGCAAATTCAGGTCAATATCATCCATATATGTCCCCAACTGTGTTAAGGCTCTTTCTCTTGAAGCCTGAACATCCCGCTTTATTACGGCTAATTTGTACATATTCATTCCGCCCCATATACCCAGAGCAACTACAACAGCCGTAAGGAAACTGACAAGTCTTACTACGTTACGTCTTTTTTTAATCATGCTATACACCTCTTTGAATACATCATTCTCATTTTTTACCGAAGTTAATAAATTATTCAAC
Source organism: Acutalibacteraceae bacterium (assembly GCA_051892415.1). Taxonomy (GTDB): domain Bacteria; phylum Bacillota; class Clostridia; order Oscillospirales; family Acutalibacteraceae; genus DTU089. The sequence continues at coordinate 319,999 of JBJFGF010000020.1, forward strand.
AAATTTACATTAAAAGTTCACCTAAAAGCATTTACAAAAATGACATTTATATAGTATAATAAACGAAATAATGGGTAATTATCGAAAGGAAGTATTGCTTTGAAAGCATATTTTGACAACAGCGCAACAACAAAGCCTTGCTCTGCGGCGGTGGACGCCGCAAAAGAAGCAATGGAAAACGCTTGGGGCAATCCTTCCTCCCTCCACTTTTTCGGCTTGGAAGCTTCCGATAATCTCAGAATTGCAAGGAAACAGGTCGCCCGACTTTTAAACGTCAATGAAAGTTCGTTTTTTTTCACTTCCTCCGGCACAACCGCAAACAATACGGCAATTTTCGGTGTGTGTGAAAAACTTAAACGTCAGGGCAACAGAATTGTTACGACCGCTATTGAACATCCCAGCGTTCTTGAGCCTATAAAACGGCTTGAGGCTTCGGGATTCGAAGTTATCCGACTGAATCCCGATGAAAACGGAAAAATTCGTGAAGATGAACTTTTTGAAAGCATAAACCAAAACACAATTCTTGTTTCCTGTATGTCAGTTAACAATGAAGTGGGCTCCATACTTCCCGTAAACCGTATACGCACCGCCGTGAAACGTGCGGGGGCTCCCGCGGTAATTCATTCCGACTGCGTTCAGGCTTTTTCCAAAATTCAGATATCGCCCAAAACCGTGGATGCGGATATCTACACCGTAAGCGGTCACAAAATCCATGCCTTAAAAGGTGTGGGCGGTATTTATCTTAAATCAAAAGGAATAATAAAGCCATACATTCTCGGCGGCGGACAGGAACAGGGAATTCACTCCGGCACGGAAGCAATCCCCGCTATTATGTCTTTCGGTGCGGCGGCACAGGAGGCTATGGAAATTGCCTCGAACAGCGAATACGTTAAAGCACTGAAAAACCGTTTACTCAGCGGTATAATTGATATTCCCTGTGTGAAAATCAACTCCCCGGAGGATGGGATACCTTATATCTTAAATATTTCAATCCTGGGTCTGCCAAGTCAACCCATAGTAAATTTCATGAGTGAAAAAGGCATCTGCATTTCCGCAGGTTCCGCCTGCAAAATGGGTCACAGAAGTCCTGTTCTGACTGCAATGGGACTTTCTCCTGAAAGAATTGACAGCGCAGTAAGAATCAGTCTTTCCCGATTCAATACGGCGGAAGAAATTGATTATTTAATAAACGCAATAAAAGAAGCCGCAGAAAAATACGGCAAAAAGGAAAGATGAAATGAAAGAAATCATTCTTATAAAAGACGGCGAACTTGCTCTCAAGGGATTGAACCGATCATCTTTTGAATCAATGTTGATGAAAAACATTCATCGTAGAATACACCCCTTCGGTGCATTTCAACTAAAAAGTTCACAATCCACAATTACCGTAACTCCACTTGACGAAAATGCCGATTTGGATGCTGCGGCGGATGAAATTTCCCGAGTATTCGGTATTTCAGCCTATTCAAGAGCGGCGGTTTCCGAAAAAGATATGGACAAAATACTGGAAATCGCACCGGAGTATCTCAGAGAACAACTTGAAGACGCCGACACCTTTAAGGTCGATGCAAAGCGTTCCGACAAGAGTTTCCCCTACACCTCCCCCGAAATTTCCGCAAAACTCGGTGAAAAACTTCTTCAGAGTTTTCCCCATCTCAGAGTTGATGTCAAAAACCCCGACATTAAGGTTACCGTTGAAATACGCGAGCAGGCATATATCCGCGGAAATCAGTTAAAAGGTGCGGGCGGTATGCCTGTGGGCTCCTCGGGCAGAGCAATGCTACTTATTTCCGGCGGTATAGATAGCCCCGTTGCCGCTTATATGATGGCAAAACGCGGACTTGAACTTGTGGGTATTCACTTTGCGTCCCCACCCTACACTTCTCCCCGTTCGGAACAAAAGGTTCATGACCTTTTAGCAAAGGTTGCCCGTTACAGCGGAAGAATCTGGCTTCATACAGTTCCCTTTACAGAAATACAGGAACTCATCCGTGAAAAATGCCCCGAGGAATATTTCACTATTATTATGCGCCGTTTTATGATGCGTATTGCCTGCATGCTTGCAGAAAATACGGATTGTCACGCACTCATTACCGGTGAAAGTGTTGCTCAGGTGGCAAGTCAGACAACTTTGGCTCTGGGTTGCACGGATGCAGTTGCAAATCAGCCTGTTTTCCGTCCCTGCATCGGTATGGACAAAGAAGAAATAATAACAATCTCAAGAAAAATCGATACATTTGATATTTCAATCCAACCCTTTGAGGACTGTTGCACGGTATTCACACCAAAGCATCCCAAAACCCGTCCCCAACTTCACGATGTAGAAGAGGCGGAAAAAGTCCTTGATATTGATGCGCTTTGCAAAAGAGCTGTTGACGGTATCAAACGTATTGCCATAAATTCAAACGGTGTAGAAAATGACTGAACTTGATTTAATCAACCTTGCCGAAAAGGCAATAAAAAAATTGAAAGAAAACAACAAGACTCTTGCACTTGCAGAATCCTGCACGGGCGGTTGGGTCAGCAAAATAATCACCGATGTCAGCGGTGCTTCCGCTGTTTATCAGGGCGGTGTTTGCTCCTACTCCAATCAGGTAAAAGTGAATATTTTAGGCGTGAAGGAGGACTCTCTCAAATCCTTCGGAGCAGTCAGCGAACAGGTTGCCACCGAAATGGCTAAGGGTGTAAGAAAGGCTCTTAAAAGCGACATCGGAATAGGTATAACGGGAATTGCGGGACCTTCTTCCGACGGCACATCCAAACCCGTTGGGCTCATCTACGTCTGTATTGCGGACGGCAACACAACAACCTGTAAGGAATTGAGAAATAATTTTAAAGATAATGTCAGATTACAAAACAGAATTTCTGCTGTTTTTACAGCATTAAATCTTTTGGGTGATATATAATGAAAAAGAACAAAAAAGAAACATTTTCTTCCCCTTATACCTACTTTGAAAAATCGGAAGAAACAGTTTTCAGAACCGACGAAACCCAAAAACAAGAAATATACAAACGCTTAAAACGAAAAATATTAAAAAAACGTATTCTGAACGTAACCAGTTTTGTTCTTGCTTTCGTCGTACTCATTTCCGGATTCTATGTGGGTAAAAAAGGAATCGAAAAATTCTTAGTACTGCGACAGGAAGAAAAAGTACATAGTGAATCCGTTCTTCCCGACGACGTTCTCAAGGACCTTGAAGGTCTTTCCGAAGAAGAAAAGTGGGCATACCTTTACAACAAATATCCCGAACTTTTAGATGTTAAGTTCCCCGCCGGAATTCTTTACGACTACGCTCTTTACTATGCCAAAAATCCTCAAACGGTAGGTTATCTGAAAATCGACGGAACAAAAATAGATACCCCGGTAGTTCAGGCAGATAACGATAAATATTATCTGAAACATGACTTTAACGGCAAAACCACCAGTTACGGTGCTGTTTTTGCAACCTACAAAGCGGATTTTAAGCCCCTTGACAGAAACACTCTGCTCTACGGCCACAATATGTTCGACGGCGAGAGGTTTGCGGCTTTGGCAAACTACAAAAGTGCAGAATATTTCAAAAAACACCCTGTAATACAATTTGACACTCTTTTTGAAAAACATGATTGGAAGATATATGCCGTAATTCTTACAAACGGTTCAACGGACAGTAACAACGGCTATTTCTTTGACTTTACCTTTGACAACTGCTCCGACACCTGTTTCGAAGAATACATTGAAGAAGTGGATAAAAGAAAACTTTATGAGACCGGTGTTGACCTTCTCCCCACCGACAAATTGCTCACTCTTTGTACCTGTTCCTATGAATTTGATGACGCAAGGCTTGTTGTGATTGCAAGAATGGTACGCGAAGGGGAAAGTTCCGAAGTGGATACGGAACTTGTGCAGTTCAAAAATACTCCGATTAAATACCCCGATTGCTACTATGACAATCCCAAAAACAACCCCTATAAAGATGACAAGAAGTTCTATTTATATTAAAACATTTAATCCCGTGGTAAGAGGTGTGATATATGAAAATTAAAGCATTTGCTTTTGAACAGAACAGTTTTTCTCTTGCAACCGTAAAGCAGGAGATTGCTTCAAAACTTAATGAGAGCGGCGTTTATTTTGAAAGTTTCGATGAACCCAACGAACTTTTTAAAGAGATTTCCAATGCATTGGAAAGCGCCCAAGTTCTACTGATTGGCGTTGAGGAGGACAGATACCTCAAATTCAAACCCATTCTCATAAAAGCCTTTAACTTTACTCCTGCATACAGCGAGAGAATTGAGGCGGCAATGGGCAGCGCCGTTTTGGACGAAAAACTGATTAAAGCCCACACCCTTGTTCCCAACGAGTGTGTTGAACTCATTCCGTCGGATGGACTTTTCAGTTCCTTTTATGTAAAATCTGCCGACCAGTACATCGTTGTTTTCCCGTTAATTGAAAACAGCACGGCAGAACTTCTTTACAATTCGGGTCTCCCCTTCTTCAAAGCGCCCGAAAGAAAATTTAAAGTTTCCGATGAAATCAGCACAGAGGAAAAAGCCTCTCCCAAAGCGGAGAGCATTGTAACAAAACTCATAAAAAATGATTTGAAACTTGCCATACCCTCAACACCCGCGGCAAAAACCTTGAAAGAAGATATAAGGTCCTGCCCCAATTATGAAAATAATGTGTTCTTCACTCCATACGTTAATGACTCCGGAATAGAAGATCCTAAAGAATATGCGGCGCAACTTGCAAAGGGCTCAATGGAGTTGAGAAATGCGGATTTGGGCGCAACCGTCTCCAATATTTTCAGGGAGAAAAGCGGTAATACCGTAACAAACTACTACTCATTCATAAGCGTTGCTACGGAAGAAAAAATCATTGTTAAAAAACTTTTTGCCAAAGCGGGAGAAGATATTGACAATCTTATTCTTGAGGCAACAAACGAGCTTTACTCAATGATTGACAAATACGCCGACGAGGTTATTTTCAAGAGAAATGCCTCCGAAGAAGAAAAAGCAAAATATGAGCAAGCACTTATAGAAGCGGAATTCCAGGCAGATCAAAGACCCACCGCTTCCATAGGCAAAAAAGGTACAATAGCCGCGATCATAGTTTTGGCAATTGCAGTTATTGCCTGTGTGATATTGGGCTTTAAATTCGGGGGATATTTTGTTGATTCCTCCGACGCTCCGGAAAAGGAGTCTGTTCAAGCGGGAAACACAGCGGGAAACACCGCTCCGTCAACAACTCTCGGCAGCATCCCCGCCCTTACCGAAGGCGACACAACGGAAAAGTCGGAAATTACCGAATTTGTTTCCGAAGAGGAAGATACAACATCGATTTTCGACGTTCCTGCAACCACCATGCTCACTCCCGTACCCGACACTAACAATGTTATAAATTATACACCCAACCAAAACACAGCACCCGTTACAACGGAGAAAAAAGACACTCCGACAACAACAAAAAAAGATACACCTACAACAACGGAAAAATCCACAATGGAAGTTGTTGAGTTTTAATTATTCAGGAGGTATTTTATGGCAGTTCTTGTTACCGGCGGCGCGGGTTACATAGGCTCACACACCGCAATTGAATTACTGAACGCGGGAAAGGAAATTGTTATTCTTGATAACTTCTACAACAGTTGTCCTAAGGTTCTTGACAGAATCAAGGAACTTTCCGGCAAAGAATTCGCATTTGAAGAATGTGATATACGAGACAGAGAAGGCCTCAGAAAAGTATTTGAAAAACATAATATTGACTCGGTTATTCACTTCGCAGGTCTCAAAGCCGTAGGGGAATCCTGCGAAAAACCCTTGCTTTATTATGAAAATAACATCAGCGGTACGGTTACACTTTGCGAGGTAATGGCGGAATACGGCTGTAAAAAAATGGTTTTCAGTTCTTCTGCAACGGTTTACGGAGAACACAATGTTTCCCCTCTTAACGAAACAATGAAAACCGGCGGGACAACAAACCCCTACGGCACAACAAAATATTTTATTGAGCAAATTCTCACAGATGTCGCAAAAGCCGATTCCCGATGGAGCGTATGTCTTTTAAGATATTTCAACCCCATCGGCGCCCACGAAAGCGGACGAATCGGTGAAAGCCCCAACGGCATCCCCAACAATCTGATGCCTTACATCACCCAGGTTGCAGAGGGTAAAAGAGAATATCTGAATGTTTACGGCAATGATTACGATACTGTTGACGGAACGGGTGTAAGAGATTATATCCACGTGATTGACCTTGCAAAAGGTCATCTCAAAGCTCTTGAAAAAATAGAAAAAGAAACCAGCGTTTTTGTTTACAATCTCGGAACCGGCACAGGTTACAGCGTTCTTCAGGTTGTAAATGCTTTTGAAAAAGCATCGGGAGTAAAAATCCCATATAAAATAGTTGACCGCCGTCCCGGTGACCTTGCTACCTGTTATTCCGACCCGTCAAAGGCAGAGAAGGAGTTGGGTTGGAAAGCAGAAAAAGGTATTGACGAAATGTGTGCCGATTCTTACAGATGGCAACACAACAACCCCAACGGCTACGAGGATTGATGATTCTTGCAATTTGTTCCCTATAATTCACGTGACATCAGGCACAAATCCATATTCGGTAGCATAGCCTCAAATGAAAATTTGAGGCTTTGTGTTCTTATGCCCCGTTTATTTGCCTGCCGAAATGTTACTCTTGTCATTCATAAGGACGGGAAAGAAGCACAGTATCGCGATATGTATTGGTGCGGTATGAACGGCGATAGCGAAGAATGGTGGGACATAGAACTTTCCTTTGAAACAGGGCTTTATTTCTATCACTTTACCTATGAAACCCCATTCGGACAAGGTAATATTTTTCTGCACTCCGGCGGTTGCGGCAGAATTGCACCCGAGGGCAAAGAGTGGCAGTTGACCGTATACGACAGAAATTATGAAACACCCGAATGGATTAAGGGCGGTATAATGTACCAGATTTTCCCCGACCGTTTTTACAAGGGTAAGGGAAATATAAAAAACGTCCCAACCGACAGAATAATGCACAAAAACACAAGGGATGTTCCGATCTGGCAACCCAATGACCGTGGAGAAATCCTTAATAACGATTACTACGGTGGCAACCTTAAGGGGATCGAAGAAAAACTCTCCTATATTGCTTCCTTGGGTGTTAATGTTATTTATCTTAACCCAATATTTGAAGCCCATTCCAACCACCGCTACAACACCGCCGATTACAGTAAAATTGACTCTCTTTTAGGTGATGAAGAAGATTTTAAATCACTTTGTAAAACGGCGGATAAATACGGCATAAAAATCATTCTTGACGGGGTATTCAGTCACACCGGCTCCGACAGTATCTACTTTAACCGTGAGGGAAGATACTCATCTCCCGGAGCATATAATGCCGAAAACAGCCCCTATAAAGATTGGTTTACCCTTGAAAATGACGGGAAATATAAAAGTTGGTGGGGAATTGATACTCTGCCCGAAACGAACGAAAGCAACGAAAGTTTTATCGAATATATTACAGGAAAAAACGGAATAGCTGAAAAATGGCTCAACTGCGGCGCATACGGCTACCGTCTTGATGTTGCCGATGAACTTCCCGACATATTCCTTGACAAATTTTGCAAAAGTGTAAAAGCGCTTAACAAGAACTATCTTGTAATTGGCGAAGTTTGGGAGGATGCAACCAATAAAATAAGTCACGGCGGCAGAAGAAAATATCTTTTGGGCGAACAGCTTGACTGTGTTATGAATTACCCCTTTGCAAATGCTATTTTGTCATTTATGCGATACGGAGTGGCGGAAGCCTTTATGGAATCGGTTGTGACAATCTGCGAAAACTACCCCAAGCCCGCGTTGGACTGCCTTATGAACCATATCGGCACCCACGACACCGCCCGTATTCTCACAAGTCTCATTTACGATTCCATCGAGCGCAAGCCCCGGGACGTTCAAGCCGCCTGCAGACTTAACCGGGAGGACTATGAAAAAGCAAAAGCACTTCTGAAATGTGCCACGGTTCTTCAATACACATTGCCCGGTTTCCCCTCCGTTTATTACGGTGACGAGGCGGGTACCCAGGGCGGCTCAGATCCATTCAACCGTTCTTTCTTCCCATGGGGAGCCGAGGACGGGGATCTGACAGAATGGTACAAGAACCTTGGACAAATAAGGACCTCTTTAAAATGCTTGAAAGACGGCATTTTTAAGCCGTATTCGGCAATGCTTTCCTGTGTTGCTTACACAAGGGAAACTGAGAACGAAAAAATAATGGTAATTGCCAACCGCAATTACCACGAAATAGACTACTATCTGCCCGAAGATTTCAAATATAAGGAAGAACTGATTTCCGGCACATATACAAAAGAATTTGTAAAGATATCCGCAAACAGCGGTGTAATTATAAAGGGGCTGTAAAAAAACAGCCCGAAAAAAAGAACTACAAGTCAACCGAAAAAG
>JBJFGF010000021.1:0-4276 GCA_051892415.1 Acutalibacteraceae bacterium
TCACTATTTTGTGAATCTCGGATTTTTTTTGGCTGTTTTTTTACAGCCCCGTTTTCGAACTAAGTGTTCCGCAAGCGGAACGTGAAGTATCCTTTGGATGTGAAGTTGCTTCGCAGTGAAGTGTGCCTGCGACACGATAAAATGCGGGACACTTAACTTCACTTTGTTTCTAAGAAACATAACTTCACTTGGCGCCGCCAGACTTCACTTCCTCTCCACATTCTCCGCCCTTTGAGATTGACATTTTCACGGTGGAGTGCTATATTGATTTCATAGAAAGGGAGAAAATTTTTATGCTTATTATTGAAAAAATTATTTCCATGCTTTTATGTCTGTCGCTTTCTCTGATCGGGGCAATTGATAACGGCGGAGCGGATACTCTCGGGAACGCAGAATACATTGGTTCAAAATATTACAGCAGCAACGATTTCCGTTGCTCATCACAGGGTATAACCAATGACGGAGAATACTATTACACAACCGGCGCGGTTGTTGCATTGGGATTTAACGGACTCCAAAAAATCAATATAGAAACAGGTGAAATTGTTCTCCAAAACACGGACGCAATGCCCGACGAATTAAAGAAGCAGACCTTCAATCACCTTGGGGGATGCACATATTTTGAGGGTAAGATTTATGTTGCTGTTGAAGATATGTTCAGAAAGCATCCCTGCATTGCGGTTTTTTGGGCGGACACCCTCACTTTCACAGGGGAGTACAAAATCCTTGACGAAAGCATCCAGCCAAACGGCAATCTCCCCTGGTGCGCCGTTGATACCGATAACCGAATTTTATATACGGGTGTTTCAAGGGACGGCGAATTCGTTAATGCCTTAAACATTGATACTCTTGAACTCATTGAGCAAAAGCCCATTGAACATTCCCTCCACAGAATACAGGGCGCAGAATTCTACAAGGGACTTCTTTATATTTCCTGCAACGACGAAACAAAGGTTAAACACGTTTACTCCGTTGACCCCGACACTGGAAATATTGAAACCGTTCTTGAAAGAAAAGCCGGTACTAACAGCGTTGAAGCCGAGGGTATAACCGTCAGGGAATCGGAGGACGGAATAATGCTTGATGTTCTCGATGTAATCAATTCCTCAAACTCTGCAATCAGGACTTATAAAATGAAATGAGCACTCATTGCAACAGCATACTTTCTCTTTAAACAGCAAAAACTGCGACCTGCCGTTCACACAGCAGGTCGTTTATTTGTATTAGTGTTACATTCTTATGCCGCTACCATTACTTCGCAGGGGAATTCATCCTCTGTAAAGCCGAGAACATAGGCAACTCGGATAGGAATTTCATAGTTATTGACTGTTTCGTCATTTTTGATGATTTTATCCGTTCCGTAGATACGCAAGGGGACATTTGCACCGGAGTGTGAGCCGGATGTGAAAGAATATGAACCGTCCTCGTTAGCCGTAATTGCGCCTGTTTCGTGGTCGGCGGTTACAATAACCAATGTTTCCCCGTCCTTTGCCGCATATTCAAGAGCATACTGCACGGTTCTGTCAAACTCCTCAAGAGCCTCCGTCATACTTTCGTCCTTGTTGTTGTGAGAGTGCTTGTCAATGTGAGCACCCTCAATCATAAGGAAGAAGCCCTCGTCCGTATCGTCGAGCAAGTCAATAGCCTTCTTCGCCATCTGTTCAAGGTTGGGTGTGTTTTCGTCGGACTGCTTGAGTGTCCACAGGTCATTACCGAAACAAGCAAAACTGCTGCTCCCCTCGGGAAGTGCCATCATCTCACTGTATGTATCAACGAATGTGTAACCGTTAGCATTAGCGATATGCTCCGTAACAAGTCCGTTTGATGCGCCCCAAATAAGATTGATACCGGATTTCAGTTGATCTTCCGTAATTTCCTCTGTATTTCCGCGGTCGGATTCATGGGCGGAGAATGCAGCGGGAGTGGCGCCGGAAGTAAGATCCGTGGTGATAACACCCGTCAACATACCTCTCTCAAGACACAGTTCCGTAATATTTTTGGGATATGACACAACGGCCTGGGCATCGGTGAAGTAAACACCGATTGCACCGTTGTAGGTGCGCACACCCGTAGCAAGAGCAGTCCCCCCTGCGGCACTGTCCGTAACGGAGTTTGTGTAAGAACGGGTCATGGACGAGCCTTTAACGGAAAATGTGTCCAGAGCAAGAGAGATGTTCCTCTCAACCTTTGATTTCTCAAGGTGGTTGAAGCCCATACCGTCACCGATAAGGTAGATAACATTTTTAACGTTTTCGTCAAGATAGGCGGATGAAGCCGCCGTTGTGGAAGGAGCGATAGTACCCACGGCAGTACCGAAACTGAGTATAAAACTGAGAATGGTTGCCGTCAGTTCCCTCCAAAGTTCAACAAAGGTCATAAACATAATAATGCCTCCTTATTTCCTATGAGGTCATTATATCACAATGAATTCCCATATTCAATAATATATCCATCGGTTTTTTCATTGTATTTTTATTGAATGTTTTCTGCACATTGATTAAAAAAGTACTTATCTATAAAATTTCTTGCCACAACTTATTCTTTATGTTATATTTAATCTATAACTCTTTGGGCTATAAAGGAGATGGGTATTATGGCAAAAAACACTAATACAGCCGTTAAACCCCTGAGCGCCCTTGAAAGCACCGCTTATTCCCTGGGTGCTTTGGGCAGGGAGTTCAGTAACTGCTGCGTCAATTCGTTCTTTTTAATTTATTTGTGCATTTACCAAGGACTCAATGCGGGTATAATTACCGTTGCATTTGTTTTCGCAAAACTTTGGGATGCGGTTAACGACCCAATGCTTGCCACAATTATAAACAACGGCAAAAAGAGAAAATCCGGCCGTTACCGCCCATGGATCCTTTTTGGTGCGGTTATAAATGCGGTGGCGCTTGTTATAATGTTCTTCCCCCTGCCCGATGATGTTACATTGACTTTTAAATATGTTTATTACATTGTTACCTATGTAATCTGGGGAATGACCTTTACCGTTCTCGATGTTCCCTATTGGACAATGCTCCCTACCATTGCAAACTCCACCGAGGAACGCAACAAAGCATCTTCCCTTGCCAAATTAGTTGGCGGTTTCGGCGGATTTTTGACGGGTATGTTGGGCACCTCATTCGTTCTGCCCATATTCTCGGAGAAAATCGGATACAAAAATACATATATGATTCTCGGTCTTGCGGCAGGCATTGTAATGCTCATATTTATGTTCATAACATTCATTTTCACAAAGGAAAAATATGATGTTCCCCACGATAACGTGAGTCTGAAAACCGTTGTGAATTTTTTTAAAACCAACGACCAGTTGCAAGTTCACGCATTAAGTTATCTTTTCTATGTTATCGGTACAACCATTGCATATTCCCAGATACTTTACCTTTACACATACTGTTACGAGGACAGCGCAAACTACCTGAGTTCCTCATACAGTTACACGATGTTCTGGGTAATTGCCTGTACGGGACAGGGCATTGCAATGTTTTTCTACAATCAACTTGCCAAAAAGATACCCAGGGAAAAGATATATGCCTTCTCCTTCTGGGGTTGTGCCGTAAGTTACCTTTTACTGTTCTTTGTGTTCTTCTTCCTTAAAAAAGGCGATTTATTACTGAACACGGTAGTTGTCGCCCTTTCAGGTTCTTTAATGATGTTGGCGTCGGGTATGAACCAGATCGGCTCCACGGTTATGACCGCCGATGTAATCGACTACGGGGAATATAAAACGGGTAAGCGGGGCGACTCCCTGATGTTCAGTATAAATACTCTGCTCACAAAATTTGCAGGTGCCGTTGCAATGCTTATTTTGGGTATGGGCATTGTTGTGGCGGGACTTCCCTCAATTACGGATGTCCCCATTGTTGATAATGCCACAGGTGAAACCGTTGCAACTCTCAGCGTATATGAAAAGGACGGCAAATACTTAATAAACAACGAGGAAAAGTGGGAAATGGTACAGGACCAGGAACAACTTGCCGACAAAATCGAAAAGGTTGACGGGGATGTTATTACGGACCGCAGTCTTACAATTCTACGGGGATTTATGTTCTTGACTCCAATTCCCATAACCATTCTCGGATATTTCATTTACAAGAAAAAATATTTGCTGTACGGCAGTAAATATGACGAAATAAAAGAGGAAATCGACAGGCGCAGAGCAGAAAAGGAAACAAAAAATTCTGTGAATTGATTTTTCAATATAAATAATTTTTCATTGGGGCTGTAAAAAAACAGCCAAAAAAAATCCGAGATTCACAAAATAGTGAGTCTC
>JBJFGF010000022.1:0-4057 GCA_051892415.1 Acutalibacteraceae bacterium
AGTCGCAAAGAACTTGCGAGTTTGAAGGTTACACTCAAACAAAAAAATACGGGGATGTAAAAAATGCTACAGACAAACCTAAAAGTAATAGCCGTCGGCGAGCCGAATTTAGATGTTTTATCCGACGGCGACAAGCGGTCTTTCTTTGAAATGCTGTTTTCACGAATAGTCGAAATTCATAACGAAAAGCAAGCCGAGGCTATTTCCATACAAAAAATCTAATAAAAGGAGGAAAACAATGAACAACCGAGATATGAAAATCTACTTTGACGGCAGCCACTATATAGGCATACCCAAAGGAGCATTTCCAAGCAAGAAAGGTCGTAAAAGACGTGTCGTCAAACCAATGCAACAAACGCCAAAAGAACAGGCGGTTGAAACACCAACCGAACCCACAAAAGAACGCTTCGAAAAGGCTTACAAGGAAAGTCAATCGCTCCCAAAGAAAGAACGCAAGGCGCATATTAAAGAGGCATTGAAAGAAGATTTTGCCGACAAGGACGACTTGGCTATTTTTGTGGACAAACACTTTGAGCGAATGAAAACCAACGCCATAAAACGCAAAGTACGGCTTATTCGAAAACTACGGTTACAAGATTGGAACTATTTTTGCACTTTTACCTACTCGGACGAACTTCACACCGAAGAGTCTTTCCGCAAGAAGCTATCCAACACACTCAAACACTTAGTGGCAAGAAACGGTTGGAAGTACGTTGGTGTGTGGGAGCGTGGCAATGAAACAAACCGACTACATTTCCACGGCATATTCCATATCCCGAAGATGATTGGAACGTTGGAAAAAGTGCGAGATTACGACACACGCAACCATCGCATGCAAACCACCTACCAAAACACCCACTTTCTCAAACACTTTGGCAGAAACGACTTCAAAGATATAGCTACGCAAGACGACGTTGCCGATGCGGCAAAGTACATAACCAAATATATGGAAAAGTCCGGAGAGAGGCTTGTGTATGGTGGAAAATTGCCGACTTATTTCCATTCTGACGTATTAGACGAAGACGTAGCGTGTCCTTACGGAGTGGACGATAGAAAGGTCCTTCTCTTTGACAACTTCACCTGTATGAACGAAGGCGAAATACTTGGCAAAGTAAGCAAAGAAGTCATAGAACAGTTGCCTAAGAGTAATTAAATCGTCTTTCGTATCGGGAGCGTAAACGAAAACGGCTTGTCCGTCAAGGGTAAAGTGCATTGCTTTGTGGCAACCCTTGACGAACAAGGAAGCCTAATGCTTCACAGACTAAAACGTTTTCTTTATTAAAAAAATATGGGCAAATATGAACCCGTTTCCGTTTATCTCGTTCCCGTCGAAAGACAAATACAAAAATAATAAGGAGTAGAAAATATGGAAAATACAACCAAAACAGCAGTAATATATGCACGGTATTCAAGCGACAGTCAATCGGAGCAGTCCATAGAAGGGCAACTGCGAGTGTGCAACGAGTATGCCAAAAACAACAATATACTCGTACTAAAAACCTACATAGACCGCGCAATGACAGGCACAAACGATAATCGCCCGGACTTTTTGCAAATGATTGAAGACAGTAAAAAACATCAATGGCAGATAGTTCTGGTTTACAAGTTCGATAGATTCAGCCGAAACAAGTACGAAACAACCAAGCACAAAAAAACGCTTAAAGACAACGGCGTTAAAGTGGTTTCCGCAACGGAATACATTCCGGATAGCCCCGAGGCTATTATTCTTGAAAGCATGATCGAGGGATATGCGGAATACTATTCGGCAGAACTTTCGCAAAAGGTAAAGCGCGGAATGAACGAAACGCGGCAAAAAGGCCACTTTACGGGCGGATATATAATTTACGGCTACAAAGTTGAAAACCATAAAGTTGTAATAGACGAAGAAAAAGCCGAAGTCGTGAGGTTTATTTACGAACAGTACGCACGCGGAGTGTACGTAAAAGATATTATTAAAACGCTTACCGAAAAAGGCATATTCAACCGTGGCAAGAAGTTTGCAAGAAATACCGTTTACAACATACTTAAAAACGAAAAGTATTCGGGAGTGTATCACCACAACGGCGAAACGTTTACCAATATGTATCCGCAGATAGTGCCTACGGATTTGTTTGAAGTCGTGCGGAAAAAGACGGAACAAAACAAATACGGAAGCCGTAGCGTGGAAGTTGTGTACCTTTTGCGCAATAAAATTAGGTGCGGTTATTGCGGCAGTCCTATATCTGCGGAATGCGGAACGGCTAAAAACGGAGAAAAGATACGTTATTACAAATGCTTGGGAAGAAAGCATAAAAACGGATGTTCAAAAGCTCAGGTGCGAAAAGAAATACTCGAAAAGTACGTTTTAGACAACGTTGTAGAGCAAATGAGTAAGCCGGAGATATTAGAAAAAGCAGTCAACTACCTTTTGCAAGTGCAAGAGAACAGGATAAAGCAAAACTCGGTTGTTGCCAATCTTGTGAAAGAGAAACGGCAAACCGAGAACGCAATAAACAACATTATGGACGCCATAGAGCAAGGCGGACAAAGCGCAACGGTAATGAAACGTATGCGAGAACTCGAAGCTAAGCTAACGGAAGTTGAAAAACGGCTGACGATAGAGAAATCTCAAACGGCGTTCAGGCTGACGAAAGAACAAATAACGGAATATTACAAATCCGCTTTGGAGAAAGAACCGTTACTTCTAATAAATCACTTTGTAAAGGAAATTCAACTTTACGACGACAAGATGATAATAATTTACAACACCCCAAAGAGCATAAACCTTGACGAGAGTCAGGGTTTTTCTTTTTACGACAAAAACGTTAGAATGCAGTATGTGATACAAAACAAAAAGTATTATGGCTTGAAAGATTTCAGACTAATAATGCGGCTATAAACCGCATTACTTCCGAAATTTTCGCCTTTCGGCTTTGCGTTGTAGCACAGAAAAAAGCGGAAGTAAACGGCAAAAATTATTGCTTAAAACTGTTATTTTGTAAATAGAGCATTGAGATTACCACTCAATAACTATAAAAGTCAAGGAAGATTATTTCAACTTTGGCTTTATTTTTTTGTATTTCAAAAAGGTTTTAATTATTAACTACAACGCAATAATTTTTGCGGTTTCGTTGACTTCCGTTTTACGGATACTCAAAACAAGAACAGAAATCTTTTCCCGGTGCTACCTCCGTCGTTGCCGAAAGGCGAAGAAAACACTTCGGAGGTAAACAAAAAAAATGGAAAAAGAAAAGAATGGTTTTAGCGTTCTCAAAAAAGAGATTTCTCAAAACAACGTACTCACTATGGCGGAACTAATTGCTATGGCTGAAACACGCTTTCTCATAGGATATATGGGAAGCAGCATGCAGAAAATGCACGCAGATTTATACGTGGATATACTGCGTAAAAACGACTTGGGCTACGTTTTCAGCGATTCTTACGATTTAGTGCAAGAAGGCGCGTTGTTCCTTTGCGAACATTACGGCAAACATTTGAGCGACGTTGTGGGCTATTCAAAGAAAGGTAAACCGATTACCATTGAGATTGCTTGCATACGCAAGATGACGAAACTCATTAACCGCAAAACAAGCAACTACTACCGCAACGTAAGCCTTGAAGCGTTAACTCCTGCAAGTGAACCATACACAGAAACGCAAGAAGAAACAGTACAAGATTATACAACCTACGATGCAATAGTTGAAAGTCTTAATTTGACCGACAATATGCGTATTGCTTTGGAATGTCGTATAAAGGGCTTGAGTTTTCCCGAAATAGGACGAGTGCTTTCAAGAGCGCAATCCACCGTATTTGAATACTTTATCAAAATGCGCCAACGCTACACCGCAATTTACGGGTAACAAAGTTTGTATCCCCAACGCTACTTCATAAGGGATACGAACTTTTGAGCCCTTGTTTTTGCGCGGTTTAATTGCGAAAAATGCCGCAAAACCGACAATATATTGCACTTTTGCAAATAAAAAAACCTAAACCAAACTTTTTGGGTTCGATTTAGGTTTCACTTGGCGGAGAGAAAGGGATTCGAACCCTTGCGCCAGTTTCCTGACGACCGCATTTC
>JBJFGF010000023.1:0-62886 GCA_051892415.1 Acutalibacteraceae bacterium
AATTACAATGTAAACTATGTGCTTATTGATGATAAGTACGAAATTGATATTGATTTATAACGACAAATTCCGATTTGTCAAACAGTTTAATTTCAAAATTACTGCTCTCTTGTGAGGACAGTTTTGTTTTAGGGAACAAAAACACCTGATACTTTGAGTGGCAAATGCTATGTAGATGGATTGAAATGTTTAGTTATTGGTGGTATAATTACTATTATAAATCGGGATTTAAGGTGGTAATTATGATGATTGGGGATATTGTAAAAGTAGTGGTTGATAGACCGCTTGGAAGCTATCATCCCGAACATAAGGATATGTATTATCCAATCAATTATGGATATGTTGAAGGATTAATTGCTTCAGACGGAGAGGAACAAGACGCATATATTGTGGGTGTGGATGAGCCTGTAAAGGAGTTTGTTGGAAGAATTATTGCAATAATCCATCGTAACAATGACGTAGAAGAAAAATGGGTTGTTGCACCACAGGATTTATTGTTTACTAAAGAACAAATATGGGAAAGAGTTTTATTTACAGAACAATACTTTGATTCTATAATACTAATGTAAATTCCGATTTGTAAAAATTATTTTTGATAATAAGAAAGTACAGTTTGGAAACTAACCAAACTGTACTTTTTGCGGTTTGTTTAATAAATTACAGCATCCTCTGCTGTAAAACCGCCAAGAGAGTTTTCTTTTACTTGAATACATATATAAGCGATTTCAGAATCACTTGCAGCCATGAATTGCCTTTTTGCTGTCGGAGAAATCTTTAACCAATCTCCCGCAGAGAGTTCAACTTCTTCGTTATCAATTATAACTTTACCTTTACCGGCAATAATACCGTAAATTTCTTCATTGTTTTTATGAAAATGAACAAACGGAACACTTGCTCCTGCGGGCAGTTGATTGATACTGATTTCTGCGCCTGTCAAAGAAAGTTTCTCATGGAGTTCTATTCTGCTTTCGTTTTCAGTGCTTGTTTTTGTGTAGTTTTTCATAGTAAATACCTCCTATTGTTTCAGCAATTTTTCTTTGCTCACCGGTAGTTTATCATCGTACACATATCAAAACAAGTACGCACTTTTTTATAACTATATACAATATTTTTAATGTACGATATAATACGCTTGTAAGGTGATGAAATATGAAAACAAAAAATGAACTGCCTAATTGCCCGGTGGCAACATCAGTCGAACTAATCGGCGGTAAATGGAAACTGTTAATTCTTCGTAATTTGAGAACTCGCCCATGGAGATTTAATGAATTGCAAAAAGATTTAGAAGGCATATCACAAAAAGTATTAACCGATAGTTTAAGACAAATGATTGATGATGGCATTGTATATCGGCACGATTATCACGAAAAGCCTTTAAAAGTAGAGTATGGATTGACGGAACTCGGTCGAGAGATATTGCCTGTTCTGGATGCACTCGCTGATTTTGGGGAATATTATAAATCAACAGTCGGTTGAAAACAACTTCTATATATAGCAACAAATTATAATTTGATTTAACCAACTGCTCTCCCCGTGAGGGCAGTTTTGTTTTAGGACACAAAAACACCTGTTACTTTTGAAGTAACAGGTGTTATGTAGATGGATTGAATTCTTGGTTGTGATTCATTCGGGCTGTTTCTTTACAGCCCCTTTATTTTTAACAACGATATGTAAAAGCACTCACATTTCAACTGCGGCTCTTTCTACGGAGAGTCCTTTTTTGTAACTTTCCATAAATATATTGAAAGACTCGGAGATGTCTTTATCGGGTTGGAGTGTGGTGGTTTTTTGAGTTGCAAAAATTTTGTTGTCAAGGTAGTCGGGTAGGGTTTCGCCCTTTTCCTTGTTTACTGCAAATGCGGCAAGCACCGCAATACCCCAGGCACCGCCCTCGCCCGCGGTTTCCATAACGGAAACAGGTGCGTTCATAACGGCGGCTAAAACGCTTTGACCGATAACGGGGGTTTTGAAGAATCCGCCGTGTCCGAGGATTTTATCAATTGCAACATTTTCTTTGTCGAGAATTTCCATACCGATTTTAATTCCGCCGAATGCGGTGAAAAGTTGCACTCTCATAAAGTTTGCAAGGGAAAATTTGCTGTCCGGCTCTCTTACGAAAAGGGGCTTGCCCGTTTCAAATCCCGTGAGGAATTCTCCTGAAAAATAGTTATATGAAAGGAGATTGCCGCAATCCTTGTCTGCTTCTGCGGATTTTTTGAAAAGTGCGGTGAACAGGTCGCCCATTGAACAATCCGTACCCATAAGGTCAAGAACTTCTTTGAAAAGATATGTCCATGCGTTTATATCGGAAGTACAGTTGTTGCAATGTACCATGGCAACGGGTGCACCGTCGGGGGTTGTTACCATATCAATCTCACGGTAAAGTTTTGAAAGGAGTTTTTCAAGAACAATCATTGCAAAAACGGAGGTACCGGCGGAAACATTGCCCGTTCTTACTCTTACGCTGTTTGTGGCAACCATTCCCGTTCCTGCATCGCCCTCGGGGGGACACATGGGAATACCCGATTTAAGATCGCCCTCTTCGTCCAGAAGTTTTGTACCGGAGTCCGTAAGAGTTCCTGCATTTTCCCCTGCAACAAGCACTTTGGGGAGAATGTCGCGGATTTTCCAGGAGTATTTTTTGTCCGCTACAAGTTCGTCGAACTTGTCAAGGAGAGCTTCGTTATAGTTGTTGTCTTTCATTGGGAACATTCCCGATGCCTCGCCTATACCGAGAACCTTTTCACCGGTGAGGAGGGTGTGTATGTAACCTGCAAGGGTTGTGAAATATGCAATGTCTTTTACGTGTTCTTCGCCGTTTAAAATTGCCTGATACAAATGGGCAATGCTCCAGCGGTCAGGGATGTTGAATTCAAAGGCTTCCGTCAGTTTTCCTGCGGCTTCGCCTGCAAGAGTGTTCCTCCAGGTTCGGAAAGGACAGATCAACTCGCCCTTATTGTTAAAGGGGAGATAGCCGTGCATCATACCGCTGATGCCTATTGATTTAAGGTTTGTAAGGGTGATGCCGTAACGGTCTTTAACATCCTTTTTCAAGGAAGCGTAGCAACCCTTGAGTCCTTGGAAAAACTCTTCCTCTGCATAAGTCCAGATTCCGTTTACAAGACTGTTTTCCCAGTCAAAAGCGCCCACTGCAAGCACATCGCCGCAATCGTTAATAAGAACACCCTTGATACGTGTTGAGCCGAACTCAATACCGAGAACGGCTTTGCCGTCGAGAATAAGTTGCTTATTGTCCATTGTATTAACTCCTTTTATATTTCAATGTTTAATTCTTTGATTTTATCCCTCAATTTCTGAAAATCCGAGAGAGCGTCCGGCTTGTTCTGAGGGTTTCGCAAAAGTGCCGCAGGGTGATAAGTGCCCATGAAAAGTATATTTCCTTTTTGAATGAATTCCCCGTGCTGTTTTGTAACACGGAAATCCTCGGAAATCAGTTTTTGCGCCGCAATTCTGCCCAGGCACACAATGATTTTCGGCTTTATAAGTCGCGTCTGGTGCCGCAACCATTCGATGCATATTTCCTGCTCCTCGGGTTTCGGGTCCCGATTTTGCGGCGGTCTGCATTTCACTATATTTGCAATATAAATATTCTTTTTTCTGTCAAGGTCAATTACCTTTAAATATTTATCCAAAAGTTGACCAGCCTTGCCCACAAAGGGCTCCCCCTGTAAATCCTCGTTTTCTCCGGGACCTTCGCCCACGAAAAGTATGTCCGCATTTTCATTGCCCACACCGAAAACAAGGTTTGTACGGGTTGTGCCTAAGGGACAGGCATTGCATTTTGAACAATCGCTTCTTAATTGTTCAAAGTTTTCGTATTTCAAAGAACAATCAACTCCTTGGGGGCACAAGTGAGATTTTGGGAGCCCTCGTCGGTAATGAGAGCCATATCTTCGATTCTTACACCGAATTTGTCGGGGATGTATATGCCCGGCTCAACCGTAACAATATTACCGCTTTCTAAGACCGCGTCACTTGCAGGGGAAAGACCGGGCATCTCGTGGATTTCAATACCCACACCGTGTCCTGTTCCGTGTCCGAAATATTCGCCGTAACCGTTTTCTTTTATAATATCTCTTGCGGCGGCATCCGCAGTTTTGCAAGGAACACCCTTTTTTAAAATCTCCAAGGCGGATTTTTGGGCGGCAAGGACAATTTCATAGATTTTCTTTTGTTCGGGGGAAATACTACCCACCGCAACGGTGCGGGTCATATCGCTGTGATATCCCTTATACACCGCGCCGAAATCCATTGTAACAAAATCCCCGTCCGAAACAACGGTGTTGTCGGGAACACCGTGGGGCATTGAGGTTTTTTTGCCCGTTACGGCAATGGTTTCAAAGGAAAGCGCCTCTGCACCGTGGGAGAGCATATAGAAATCCAACTCCAAAGCAATGCTTTTTTCTGTTACACCGGGCTTAATAAAGGTGAGAATGTGCCTGAAAGCCTCCTCCGCAATTGCCTGCGCTTTCTTTATGCAGTTTATTTCATCCGGGGATTTTACCGTTCTCAATTCATTGATTTTTTTCTCCAAAACTTTTGAGGGGACTACTCGGCAGGGGCGAAAGGTTTTTTTCAAAGCGTCCGCCGTTTCAACTGTCAGTCTTTCCCTTTCCGTAAGAATTTTAGAAATTCCTTTGTTTTCAAAGTAGAATTTGATTTCCTTTGACGCCTTTGTTACAAGACTTGCACGGCAGAGGGCGGTTTTCTGTGCCGCTTCAATGTATCGGCTGTCGGTAAAAAGTACCGCATCATCACTCGTGACAATTAAAAATCCGTCACTTGAGGGAAAATCCGTGAAATATCTTCTGTTTTCGGGGGATGAAATGAGAATTGCTTCATCGGAATTTTTAAGAATTTTTTGAAGACTTTTTATCTTCTCCATAATAGCCGTGCTCCTTTAAAAAGGCTTCCCTGATAGGTTGCTCTTTAATTCGGTTTTTCTTGTAATGATTTTTCCAAAACCATTTGTTTTCAACGGGATCAACAAGCAGGGGCATTGCTCCGCATCGGTTCGCGGCGGCAACATCCGTAAACACCTGGTCGCCCACCATACCGATTTTTTCAATGGGAACATTCAGTTTCCTTGACATTCGTAACAGACCTAAGGGCAGGGGCTTTTTTGCGTAGGCATGGAACCGCACATCAAAAGTTCTCGAAAACCAAAAGGCTCTTATATGGGGAGTATTTGTAACGATGGCAACCTTTATTCCCCCTTCTTTGAGTGCTTTAATCCAGGAAATCGCCCCGGGTATTGTCGTGAGGGTTGCGTCCTTTACGGTTGTATTGTCCAAATCGAAAAGTATGGCTTCAAGACCCAATTCTTTAACAACCTCGGGCGTGATATCGTTAACCTTGTGAAACATATATTTAATTGTGGTATCTTTTTCTCTCAAAAAACCGCCCCCAACTGACTACATACTCTGACATTTTAAATAATAACACAAAAAAACAAAAAAGAAAAGAGATGAAACCTTAAAAAATAAGGATTCATCTCTCTTTTTCTTAATACTTTCTCTTACGAGCGGCTTCGGATTTCTTTTTTCTCTTTACAGAGGGTTTTTCATAGTGTTCTCTTTTACGAACTTCCTGAATAACACCGTCTCTTGAAGTCTGTCTTTTAAATCTGCGAAGTGCGCTATCTAAAGATTCGTTTTCTTTAACTTTAACCTGACTCATTTATAGTTCCCTCCCTCCGCTGTTACCAACAAAGGTATAATTATCAATATACATTTAGCATTATACTATGTCAAAGGGCGGGTGTCAAGTGTTAATTTTATTAAAAAACTGTGAAATCCGAGAAAATCGGGTGTTTTCGGCGGATTTTGAACTTTATTTCGCCATTGCGCCGATTTCCATCATATATGCACCGATTTGTGCGCCGAATTCGGGAGCGCCGTCCATAATTAGTTTTCCCTGCTGAACGGATTCAAGCATATCGTCCGTTGACATCAGAATACCCAAAGCGCTGTCAAGGTTGTTGAAACGCATTGTAAAGAAGGGGAGAGCACGCTTGTATTCGCCCCTGCCGGCTTTACTCTTGCCCGCTTTAATTCTGATGAAAGCGGAAACGGAGTCCTCGCCGTCAACTTTCCAGGCATAAACACGGTCGGGACTTTTTGAAGTCCAGTCGTGGATTTCGGGATGCCCCATTTTATTAAGAGTGCTGATACCCGAGGAAAGAAGATAGAAATAGCATTTAACCGTAAGTCTCTTGTCTTCTTCCTTTTCCGGCGGTGCGGTGGCAGTCAAAAGGCTTGACATTTTAAGAAGTGCCATCATAAATACGCCGAATTCGTATGCATTGTTCAAACCAATCATTTTTGGGAGTGTTGCAGGACCGATTTTGCCCTTAAAGAAAGCGTTCATAGCCTCAACACTCTTGAATTGAAGTTCAACAAATTTCTGCTTTTTAACTCTGTATGCAACTTTGTTTGCGTGAACGAGCCATTCGTCCCCGTTTACCATAAAGTGTGTTGCCCATTTGCCCTCGGGTGCATCCGGGTCAAGACAACTGACCTGATATATGCAGTGAACTTTCTCAAATTTCTTTTTGAGAGAGGGAACGTCTGCAACAATAGTTTTCAAGAGGGGCAACGCACCGCAGAGGAAGATCTTATTAGTGTATAATGCTTCTTGTGTGTTTGACAAGAAAATCATTCCTTTCTATAAGGTTTAAGAACCGAATTTTGAGAAGAAGTGTGCAGATTTGCTGTTTACCGACCCCGAAGCGTACAAAGGTACGTGAGTTGGGGGAGGCAAACGGCAAAGATGTGCACTTATTTCTCGAAATTAAAATTCGTCGTCCCAATCGTTGTCTTCTTCAAAGTCGGCTTTCATAACCTCACGAACGGCTTCGATAATACCGTTGGAGTCAATGCCGAGATAACTCATAATGTCCTCGTGAAGACCGATGGGTGCGAACGTGTCCTGAACACCCAACTTTTTGAAAGCACAGCCCTTGCCTGACTCAACAACAACTTCTGCAACCGCACTGCCGAGACCGCCGATAACCGTGTGATCCTCAACTGTAATAATACGGCGGGTGTCCATAACCGCTTTGAGAATTGCTTCCTTGTCAAGAGGTTTAATTGTGTGCATATCAAGAACTCTGACTTTGAGTCCGTCCGCCTTATCAAGAAATTCTGCCGCCTGGAATGCCTGGAATACACAGGAACCGCAAGCGATAATTGTAATGTCCGAGCCCTCGTGAACTTCAACGGCTTTTCCCAATTCAAAGCCGTAGTCAGCGTCCTTATAAAGAACACGGTCAAATCCGCGGTTAATTCTGATATAGAAAGGACCGGGTGTATTATATGCCGCCATAACCGCGTTGTAGGTTTCGTAACCGTCGGCGGGGCAGATAACAGTAAGGTTGGGAATTGAACGTGTCAAAGCAAGGTCGCAGATTGCATGGTGGGTTGAACCTGCCTGACCGAAAGATGTACCGGAGTGTGTTGCAATAACTTTTGCGTTGACATTCTGGTAGCAGAGGTCCGTGTGAAGTTGGTCTGCGGAACGGAAGGATGCAAATTGGGAGAATGTTGAAAGGAAAGGAACAAGTCCTGCCTTTGCCATACCCGCGGCAATACCGAACATATTCTGTTCTGCAATACCTACATTAAAGAAACGATCGGGGAATTTTTTCTGGAAATCACCGATTTTTGTTGATTTTGCAAGGTCAGCAGTGAGAGCAACAACCTCGGGATGCGCTTCTGCCAATTCAACGAGAGCCTGACCGTAAATTTCGGCTGTGGAAAGAGATGTTGACTGTTCTGCTGTGTAACTTAATCCGCCTGCCATATTATTCAGCCTCCTTTTCTACGCGTTCAATTCTTGCGGCATAGGTTTTTTCAAGAGCCTTTTTGCCTTTTTCATATTTTTCATCATCAAATGCACCGTAATGCCATTTGTAATCGCCTTCGATAAAGTCGATACCGCAGCCCTTAACCGTGTCGCAAAGGATGAGAACGGGTTTGTCGGTTTCGTTTTCATAAGCAAAGTCGATTGCTTCGCAAAGTTCTTTAATGTTGTTGCCGTCAATTTTCTTAACGATAAAACCGAATGCCTCCCATTTGTCTGCAAGGGGTTCAAGAGCCATAACTTCCTCCGTGTTACCGTCAATCATATTATGGTTGCGGTCAACAAAAGTAATGAGGTTTGTAAGTTTGTAATGAGCGGCACTCATAGCGGCTTCCCAGTTGGAGCCTTCGTCAAGTTCGCCGTCACCGAGAACAACAAAGGTTTTGTAATCTTTTTTAAGGAGTCTTGCCGCAAGAGCGGTACCAACACCGATGGAAAGACCGTGACCCAGGGAGCCGGTTGAAGCGTCAACACCTACAACCTTGTTGGAGTCAAGGTGCATACCCATTTTTGAACCGGAAAGATTAAAGGTTTTAAGCATTTCCTTATCGTTGAAACCGAGGTCGCAAAGAACGGGCGCATAGGCAATACCCGCGTGGCCTTTACTGAGAATGAATCTGTCGCGATCCTCCCAGTTGGGTTCCTCAACTTTAATGTGCATATACTTGTGATAGCACACGGTCATAATATCCATAACACTCATACCGCCACCGATGTGACCTGAGCCTGCCCAGTAGGTTGTGTCAAGGCAGAGGTTACGGAGTTCGTTTGCTTTTTTTTCAAGAGCAAGCCACTCCTGTTTTGAAAGAGCCATTGTTATTCCTCCTAATAAAATATTCCGAAAACTCGGTTTTGTATTTTAGTTAAATTTCGGGATGATTCTTTTTAACAGCCTTGAAAGCGTCCTCGGCAATTTCAACGGATCTGTTAATATCTTCGTGGGTAAGGGATGCGTTTATAAAGTGGTTGTGGTGGGATGTGATGAAAAGACCCCTGTTAACACATTCCGCAACCCATTCCTGATGAAGAAGAAGTGAGTCGTCGTTGGCAATTCTTAAATAGAAAAGAGCGGGAGCGCCGGAAACGACAAGATTGAAACCGTGCTCCGCACCTGCTTTTTGCAGCCCCGATGTGATTTCTCTGCCAAGGGAGTCAAAGAGTTTGGGGGCGTCAATCTGTTTTAATTTGTTTATGGTGGCGAGACAAGCTGCAAAGGGAACCGCGCTCATCCAATATGAACCTGTGTATGAAAGACTTGAGGCGGCATTTTTAAGGAATTCCTTACCGCAGAATGCGGACATATTGTAGCCGTTTGCAAGAGCCTTGCAAAAACAGATGATATCTGCTTCAAATCCGAAGAAATGGTCGCTTCCCGCAAGATCAAGACGGAAACCGCAACGAACATCGTCAACAATAAGAACTATGCCGTTTTTGGTACATTCCTCACGAACTTCTTTCCAAAAACCGTCAATGGGGAAAGAGTTGTCGCTGAAGTTGCCGTGATTGTAGGGTTGGGCAATAACAGCGGCGATTTCGCCCTCGTTTTCCGCAAGAAGTCTTCTGAAATTGTCAATATCGTCCCAAGGAGTGTAGAGATTGTTTGCAACATCCTCGGGTGTAACACCTGGATAGTCGATTTTTTGTACCATGGGGGAAACACCGTGGTAGAAGCCGTTGAAGAAAATCAGTTTTTTCCTGTGAGTGTGGGCACGGGCGGTAAGAATTGCACCCTGGGTTGCATCGTTACCGTTCTTTGCAAAGAATGCCCAGTCCGCGCAGTTAACCGTATCAACAAGCAATTCCGCACACTCTACCATAATTTTATCGGGGGATGTAACGCAGTTGCCTTTTTTGATTTGTTCGATTGCCGCCGCGTCAACGTCCTCGTCGGCATAGCCGAGAACATTGGGGCCGTATGCGCACATAAAGTCAATATATTTATTTCCGTCAACATCCCAGAAATACGAGCCTTTTGCTTTTTCGGAGAAGCGGGGCCATCTGTTAACGGGGATGAACTGTCCCTCAGCGGGACCGAGGTGACCGTAAACACCTGCGGGAATTACTTCGGTAGCACGAGCGTACCATTCATCCGATTTTGCGGTTTTATATAAAGGGAATTTCTTGCTCATTTTACTACCTCCTTATGCAAGATATAACGCAACTCTGTCAAGTATGCGGTTGATATTATCAAGCATACTGACAAGTCCGTGCATTTCGATTTTGCCTGTGCCGATACAAGCGAGGGCATTCACATTGCCGTCAAAAAGGGCGCGGGCGGTTTCGATTGATTCAAAAATCATGGCGGCACGGTATTGTGCGGGAGCTTTTTTCTTAGTAATAAGGCGGTGATCCTTGCAGACAAGTTCAATGGCGGGGCCGTCGGTTATACCAAGCATAACGCTGCCGTCTGCAATGAACTGTGCGCTGAATTTACCGATTTCGTCATTATTGCCGATTTGTGCAATGGCAACACCGATGGTATAAAGCATTAGTTCCGTGCTTCTTGCAAAGAAAACAGGGTCCTTAAGGTCATCCTCACTTGCTCTGAGATATTTTGTAAGTAAATCCGTAAGAGCAACAAATTCTTTAAGCAGGAATTTTATATGGGTGAAACCTTTTGAGGGGATGGGCGTGGTTGTGCCGTCAATAAGACCGTTGAACTTTTCGCAACTTGAAAAGGGGAGTTTTACATCACAGGAACCGCAGCCCTGCTCCATACGGCATTTGCCGTTTTTGAAATAGAGAGTTGCAGAGGGACCGTCCGTAACCTCAAAACCTATGGAAATAGGTTTTTTGCCCTGCAATAATTCGGAAGCCTCAGGGACAATCTCACAAAGATTCTCCAAAGTGCCGAGAATGGCATACATATTTATGTATGCAAGAGTTTTTGCATCCATTAAATTCTGCAAAACGAATGCCTCCTTTATAAAAATAATTTCAATCTGTTATATTTTAACAGATGATTGGTGCAAAGTCAACAAAGAACGGAAATATTAAAGGTTAAATATGTGCTAAATTCACTCAAAACGCTTTTGAAAATCCCGGAATTTGAAAATATACGATGATTGGGTGGGAAGTTATAAAAAATACATAAAAAAACGCAAATTATTTTGTACAGTTTAAATGCGATGTTTTCTTGACAATTTAATTTAATAAGGTATAATGGAAGTGAATACAAATTCACTTTGTTGTCAAATTTATTTTAGGAGGTGTCTATATGGACACAAGATTTGCGATCACAGAGTACCATGATGCAGCTGCTGTTACAAAACAACTTGACGAGCTCATCAAAAAACCCATTTACACTATAAAACCCGATGTACTTAAACAGTATGAGGAAGAGTACTACGGGAAAAAATGCGTTAAGAGCAAAGAAATGATTGAAGAAGCAAAACAGGTTATCCCCGGCGGCGTTCAGCATAACCTTGCTTTCAACTATCCTTTCCCCCTTGTTTTCACAAAGGCGGACGGTATGAAACTTTACGATATTGACGGAAACGAATATTTCGACTTCCTTCAGGCAGGCGGCCCCACAGTTCTCGGTTCCAACCCCAAGGTTGTAAGAGATCAGGTTATTGACCTTCTTAACACCTGCGGTCCCTCAACAGGTCTTTTCCATGAGTTTGAATACAAACTTGCAAAGAAAATTTGCGACAGTGTTGAATCCTGCGATATGTTCCGTATGCTCGGTTCAGGTACAGAGGCTTGTATGGCGGCAGTTCGTGTTGCAAGACTTGCAACGAAGAACAAAAACATTGTTAAAATGGGCGGCGCATATCACGGTTGGTCCGACCAACTCGGTTACAGTATTCGTGTTCCCGGTTCAAAGTTTACCCAGGCACACGGCGTTCCGCTTTATCTTTTCAAACATACACAGGAATTCTTCCCCAATGACCTTGATTCACTTGAAAGAGTTCTCCGTCTTAACCAGTTCCGCGGCGGTACTGCGGCTGTGTTTATGGAGCCTATCGGTCCCGAAAGCGGTACAAGACCTCTTGACAAGGATTTCAACAAGGGAGTTGAAAGACTTTGCCGTAAATACGGCGCACTCCTTATTTTCGATGAGGTTGTTACAGGCTTCCGTATCGGTATGGCGGGCGCTCAGGGGTACTTCGGTGTTTCTCCCGACCTTACTATTTTCGGTAAAGTTATTGCAGGCGGCTATCCCGGTGCAGGCGGTATCGGCGGTAAGAGAGAGTATATGAAATACTTGGGCGCAGGTCTTGATGCAAGCGGTGAAAAGGTTAAGAAAGCATTTATGGGCGGTACAATGGCGGCTACTCCCATCTCCTGTGTTGCAGGTTACTATACACTTGAAGAAATCGACAAACAGAACGCTTGCCAGAAAGCCGGCGAAATGGGTGACAGACTTACAAAGGGTCTTCAGGAACTCATTAAGAAATACAATCTTCCCTTCGTTGCATTCAACCAGGGTTCGGTTTGCCACATTGATACAGTGGGCACAATGCACTACTCAATCAATTGGTCAAAGCCTTGGGAAATCCCCGGTGTTCTTTCCGCAACAAGCGAAAGAAAGAAAGAGATGCAGCACATGGGTGCGGCTTATATGGCAGAGGGACTTGTTACTCTTGCAGGCAGCCGTCTTTACACTAATGCTCAATATACTCCCGAACTTATCGATGAAGCAATTGCAAGATTCGACAGAGTATTTGCAAATGTTGCAGTTAAAGAGTAATTAAAATGCTAAAAAAAAGAAAAGCCACGGAAAGCCCGTGGCTTTTCTAAACCGACTCTACGAAAGGAGATAATTATGGACATTTTAGAAGCAAAAGAATTAGTTATAAGAGCCGGTCACGAACTTTTGGAAGCGGGTCTTATTGTAAGAACCTGGGGTAATATCAGTTGCCGTATAAATGACAAGCAATTTGTTATCACTCCCAGCGGTATGGCTTATGATGTGCTTACTCCAGATGATATTGTTCTTGTAAATATTGCCGACCTTTCCTACGAGGGGGATGTTAAACCCTCTTCCGAAAAGGGTATTCACGCGTCCTGCTACGAACTTCGTCCCGACATAAATTTTGTTATTCATACCCATCAGAAAAACGCTTCCGTTGTAAGCACTCTGGGTCTTGATATCAATAATATTACGGGTAAGGATGCGGAAATTATCGGTACGGATGTACCCTGTGCATCCTACGGTCTTCCCGGTCAGCCCAAACTCCGTCAGGGAGTTATCGGTGCGTTGACCCGTTCGTCCTCAAAAGCCGCAATTATGAAACATCACGGTGCGGTTTGCCTCGGTGAAAGTTATGAGGATGCTTTTGCGGTTGCAAACGCTCTTGAAAGAGTTTGCGAAAACTTCATTGCATCACGCTGTTCAGAGGTTTCGGGAAAAACGGTTGACACTTTCAGCGGTGTTGTGGATTATATTACCGATGTATTCAAATCCGCGGATAAATACAAACCCGCAAAGGAATTCACTCCCTGCGACAGCGAGCGAAAGGGCGAATTCTTCTTTGTTGGCGAAGAGGGAAAAGAGTCCGCGATCATTGATACAAAAAGCGGTGCATGGGTAGGCGGCGGAGAAATTCCGGACAGCGCCGATATGCATTGGGCTATTTACAAAAAGAGAGCCGACGTTAAATTCATTCGTCATACAAAGAACGATTTTGTTGTTTCGATGTCAAGAAAGGGCAAAACAATGAGGCCCTTGCTTGATGACTTTGCACAACTTTGCGGTCCCGTAATCAAATGTGCAACATTTAACCCCTCAAATACCCTTAAAACAAGTAAAAAGGTTGCAAGGGCATTGGGCAATAAAAACGCAGTCCTTGTTAAAGATAACGGTGCGGTTTGCGTTGCGGGTAATCAGTACGATGCACAAGCGGTTGAATTGGTTATGGAAAAAGCCTGTAAAACCGCTGTGGGCGCAGAACTTTACGGGGATGTTAAACCCTTGAGCGCACTTGATTCCAACCTGATGAGAATAATTTATAAATTAAAATATTCCAAAAAAGCAGGAAAATAAAAAGCAATATATAAAAAACAGCCCTTGAATTCCGTGAATTCAAGGGCTGTTTTATATTATTTATTCTTCAATAGCCGCTTTCTTTGTGTTTATTTTGTAAAGGACTTCGCTATCGAATTTCTTGCTTCTGTCATAGTAGTAAATACCGTTTAATTCCTGCTCAACATCCGTAAGTTGAGTGTAGCAGAAGCCGAGCATTTTCGGGTTGTCCAAAAGTGCGGAGGTAAGACCTTCATAACGGGCGTAAAATTCTTCCAGGGATGTGGCGGCATTGCCGTAGCCCCATGCTTTTTTTCTGTCGTTATCATCAAATTCTGCAAGTTCAACACGGATTCCCCCGTATTCACTCATAAATACGGGCTCCCCTTTCCATGTTTGAAGTCTGCTGTGATTATCAAAAAGAGTGTTTTCGCTGACAAGTTGGTCGTAATGCGCCTTGTAAACCTCGGGATTCTGTTCATAATCGTGAACATCGAAAATATCCGTTTCAACGTGGTAGTTACCGCTTGTATCAATACAAGGACGGGTTTTGTCAAGTGCCTTTACTGTCCTATATACAATGCGGATTGTATCGTCATCCTGCTTTCTTCCGTCCCTGTCCCAAGTTTCGTTGTATGGACACCAGCCGATAAGTGCGGGATGGTTGAAATCCCTTTCGATTTCTTCTTCTATTTCAAGCAGAAAGTAGCGGATTGATTCAAATTTCGACCAGTCAAGACCCCAGTTGCCGTGCTCGCCCCAGACAATGTAGCCCAATTCGTCGCAATAGTGGAGGAAAAGGGGTTCAAAAACCTTTTGGTGAAGCCTTGCGCCGTTGAATCCCGCTTCCATGGAGAGCAGGATATCATTTTTGAGAGCCTCTTTTGAGGGCGCGGTGTAGATTCCGTCGGGGTAGAAGCCCTGATCCAGAATAAGACGTTGGAATATATTTTTACCGTTGATTTTAATGCAACCGTCCGCTAATTTTACTTCACGCAGACCGCCGAAGGTTTCAACCTTATCATCGCCGAAATAAAGATTGATTTTGTAAAGACCGCCTTTGCCGACTTCCCAGAGATGTTTTTCCGAAAGGGGAACGGTCACCGTAACGGTATCGCCGACGGTTTTTGATGTAGCCTTGCCCACAGGATTTTCGCCCCAGAATGCTTCCGCGGTGAATTCACCGTTGCCGATTATTTCCGCAGTAATTGTGAATGTTGCATTTTCAATATTGGGGAATATTTTGAAATTCTTAATGTAGTTATCGGGGCAGAATTCCATATAAACAGTCTGCCAGATACCCGTTGTTCGGGTGTAGTCACAACTGTGTGAATAGAAAAGTTCGCTCTGTTTACCCCTTGCCTGTAAGGGGTTTCTGGTATCGTCTTCTGCGTAGAGGCAAATAATGTTTTCGCCCTCGGTTAAGAATTTGGTTGCGTCAATTTTAAATGTTGTATAGCCGCCGAAATGCTCCCCCGCGAATTTGCCGTTCACATAAACTCTTGAATGGAAATCAACGGCACCGAAGATAATGAAAGCCTTTCCGCATAACTGTTCCTTTGTAATATTGACTTTCTTTTTGTACCAAACGGCGTTAATAAAATCCTTGTAGCCGATGCCGGAAAGTTCGCTTTCGGGGCAGAAGGGTACTGTTATTTTCTTGCTGAAATTAACATCGTTTTTGTAGAGTTCTCTGTCAAGACCCGAGTTACCGAAATCAAACTCAAAATCCCACTCGCCGTTAAGGTTTATGTAGTTCGCTCTGTAAAAATTCGGGTTCGGATGTTCGTATCTGGGTATCATAGATATTCTCCTTATTTCTTCAAATATATTAACAGCACCGCAATATCGGCAGGGGAAACACCGCTTATGCGTGATGCCTGACCAATGGTTTCGGGCTTTATTTTTTTCAGTTTTTCCCTTGCTTCAAGACGAAGATTTGAAACATCGTCATAATTAATGTTTTCGGGAATCTTTTTTACCTCAAGCCTTTTTTGCTCCTCGACCTGAGCCAACTGCCGTTTTATATAGCCTTCATATTTCAGATTGATTTCAACCTGTTCAAAAACCTCTCGGGGTAAATCGGGACGTTTTTTGTCAAAGGGTGTAAGAAGTTTGTAGGAAAGTTGGGGCCTTTTTATAAGTTCCGACAGTTTGCAACCCGTAACGGTGGGGGCAGTTCCCGCTTTTTCCAAAACCTCGCTTAATTCCTTTGATGGCGGAATTGTAGTGTTTGCAACCCTTTCGGTTTCTTCTTCAATAAGCCGTTTCTTTTCTTGTAGTTTATTAAATCTCTCCTGACTTATAAGTCCAAGATTATAGCCCATTTCCGTAAGCCGCAAATCAGCGTTGTCCTCACGGAGAATGAGTCTGTACTCGCTTCGGGAGGTCATCATTCGGTAGGGGTCACGGCAACCCTTTGTAACAAGGTCGTCAATAAGCGTACCGATATATGAAGTGCTTCTGTCAAGGACGAAAGGCTCTTTTCCCTGAACCTTGAGCGCGGCATTGATACCCGCAACAAGTCCCTGTGCCGCGGCTTCTTCGTAGCCCGATGAACCGTTGAACTGACCCGCGCCGAAAAGTCCGGGAAGTCCCGTGAACTCCAAAGTGGATTTTAAAGCAAGTGGGTCAACGCAGTCATATTCAATGGCATAGGCAGTACGCATAACCTTGACGTTTTCAAGACCCTTTATGCTTTTGAGTATTTTCAGTTGAACATCCTCGGGAAGTGAGGAGGAAAGTCCCTGCAGATAGAGTTCCTCCGTACCAAGTCCACAGGGTTCAATGAATACCTGGTGCCTCTCCTTTTCGGAAAAGCGGACTATTTTATCTTCGATACTGGGGCAGTACCGAGGACCCACACCCTCAATTTTGTTTGAATAAAGGGGGGAACGGTGGAGATTGTCCAAAATAACCTGTTTGGTTTCGGGATTTGTATATGTGATATGGCAAATGGCTTTGTTTTCCAAAGCACCCTCGGGTGTTTCAAAGGAAAATGGGGTTATTTCTTCGTCGCCGATTTGCTCTTCAAGACCGTCAAAATTTACACTGTTTCTGTTAACTCTCGGGGGAGTTCCCGTTTTGAAACGTCTTAAAGGTACATTCAATTTAAAGAGTGAGTCCGAAAGTTCATTGGAGGGAAACATTCCGTCGGGGCCGCTTTCGTAGGAAACATCCCCCACGAAAACCTTGCCTTTGAGGAATGTACCCGTTGCAATAATTACACATTTTGCGCAGTATTCCGCTTCCAACTTCGTGGAAAAAACCCAAAGACCGTCTTCGTTTTTGGAGAGAGAAACAATTTCACCCTGCCTTAAATCGAGATTTTCCTGATTTTCAAGGCAATGCTTCATATATGCCGTGTAATTACGGCGGTCAATTTGTGCCCTCAGGGAGTGAACTGCGGGGCCTTTTCCTAAATTCAGCACACGGCTCTGTATTAAGTTTTTGTCCGCGGCTTTTCCCATTTCACCGCCAAGGGCGTCAATTTCACGAACAAGGTGTCCCTTTGATGTGCCGCCGATGGATGGGTTGCAAGCCATATTACCGATCCAGTCAAGGTTTACGGTGAAAATAACCGTATTTGCACCGAGCCTTGCGGAAGCAAGGGCGGCTTCAATACCCGCATGGCCTGCACCGATAACCGCAACATCATAATTTCCTGCAAAATATTTCATAGAACTTCACTTTACTTAATAAATTTAATGTGACCGTCTTCCCTGTCTTTAAAAGGGGGTTTTTCATTGGGATAGCCCAAGGTCATACCTAAAATAAAATGCCAATCCTGAGGGATTTCAAGGATTTTCTTCCATTTTTCAGCACCCTGCTCATCATCAAAAAGCGCGCCCAAAGAGCCCACCATACAGGAGCCGAGACCTAAGGAGTGTGCCGCAAGGGCAATGTTTTCTGCCATAAGTCCCCCGGACATTCCGTCTTTTGAGGGTGCAACAATGAAAATGAAAACCGGGGCATTATGATATACGGGGCGTTTGTCCCAACCTGTGTAAGCGGGGGTGTCCCATCCCACAATATTTTTGAAATCCCTGTTCATTTCTTCAAGTCTTTCGCGGTTTGTTAAAACACGCAAATGACAGGGCTGTGAGTTTCTTCCGCTTGGAGCGCGGATTGCCGCGTCAAGAACAACCTTTAAAAGTTCCTCGGGAACCTGGCGGTCGGTATATTCTCTTATTGTCTGTCTTGACATTATGTTTTCTATTACGGGATTCATTTTTTATCTCCCTTTTCTTCTTCTATAAGAGCAAGGTAGCCCTTTGCAAGAGAATTGTTGATTTTGGTTTCAACGGTCAACGAGTTTTCGATTTTTGTGTCTATTTCGTCGCCTACGATTATTTCAATCATTTCCGTTCTTTTGTCGTTGAAATATGTGCTTCCCGTGTCGGCGTCACCGCGTAAAACGAGGAAAATATAATCACTTGTGCCGATAACCGTTGCAAGACGGGCTTCGGTGCTTTGTACTTTTTCAAAAAATCCCGCAGGGTAACTGTTGTCGTCCTTGCGCAGAACAACGGTTTGAACGGAACTCTGGTATCCCGACTCTGCAAGGAAATCCGCGGCCTCTTCCATTGTTTGTTCTCCCGCATTTACCATTGCCGCCATATTTTGAAACTTCAAAACAAGGGCTTCGCTCTCGGTTTCATCAATTTTCACGGTCTGACCGTTAATGTCAGTTTCGGTAAAATAGCCGGTTATGGCTTGGAAAACAATGTAATTAGTCTTAAATTGGGCATAAAGACGGGCGGTGGGTATTTCTTCCTCTCCCCCTGTGCCGTAATAGTGGACGAGAAGTGCTTCACGGAAACTGTCGGCGGAAAAAATTTTTGTAAGCGTTTCTTTTGTTACACCGATTTTTGAGTAATATTCGCCGTAAATTCTCCAATATGCATTAACCTTTTCGGAAACTGCGGCTTTTTCCGCAGTTGAGAGAGTAACCCCCTGAGAGTGAGCCAAGGAGTTTGTTTTAAAATATGTTTCGGCATAATCGGTTGCCTTTTCTTTCAGTGAATTATACGGAGCATCCACTCCCAAATCCACGACGGCTTTGTCAAGAAAATAGGAAAAAACATCGTCGCTTATTTCAACACCGTTGATTTCCATTGCCGTTGCCTTATCTGCCACGGAACAACCTGAAAGAGAAAGCGCCGATACAATACAGCAAATTGATAAAAACAGAGATAGAATTCCTTTGATTTTCATATTTCACTTCCGAAGATTTTTCACAAAAATTATCATACAAATACAATTTACAGTATATCATAGTTATTTTGCTAAAACAAGTATAATAAGTGAACAAATTCAAATAATATAAACGGTGACCCGCAATGATAAACATACATAAGGAGGGACTGAAATGGAAAAAACACCTGGTAAAAAGCACCGCCGAATTGCAAAAATCAACGGGGTAAAAATCGTAAATGCGGAAAACGCAAAAATACAGCAGGAAAAACCCCAAAAGGATGCAACTGAGGGGACAAGAAATCTGATTTGGTTGATGGATAAGGACAATTTGGAGAATTGAAAAACCTCTGCAAACAGTTTTTGTTTGCAGAGATTTTTTAATCTTATTACTTATGCCCCCATATTTTCGTTGTTTTGACGTACATATTCATATACGGGTTCAAGTTTTTCTTTTGTGAGGGGGTAGAAGAATTGGTAAAAGACAAAAATAAGTGTGTATGTAATTGCGGGAATTAAGGTGCAGACGGTCAAAATGCCCTCGCTTATTCCTGGAACAAAACCCGCATTTGCCATTGTATCGGCTTCATAACCGATTTTGCCGAGAAGCATAAGTCCGCCGTAGTCCGCGGCAGTCTGACCAAGTTTTCTGCAGAAAGAGTAAACCGCATAAACGGCACTTTCATTTTTGATGCCCGTCTTATAAAGTTGATAGTCGATAACGTCGGCAACTACCGCCCAGTTCGTAATGGAAACAAAGGAGTAGCCGAAACCGATTGCAAACTGCATTACAAGGAAAAGCCATGCTTGGTCGGGGGCGGGCTTAATAATGAATGTAGCCACGGCAGCGATTGCGGAAATTAAAGAGGTAATACCGCAAACTTCCTTTTTGCCGTATTTTTTCACGATTTTTCCCGCAAAAGGAATCATTATGGCAAGGGGCGCGTACTGTGCGATTGTGCCCACAACCGAGAGGGATGTGTTACAGAAATAGTTTTTGTACAGGTATTGGTTAAGAGAAGCAAACTGAAGTTGTCCGCTTATGAGAATACCTGTAAGGGCGAGAACAATAAAGGGCTTGCTTTTTAACATTCCGCCGTAAATTTTCTTCATATCAACCTTTGGTTTTGCTTCCGAGGGAACCCGTTCCTTTGTCATTGAGTGACAGGCAAAATAGAAGAAAATTGAAAGAATGCCCATTACGAGAGCGAACTTAAACATACCGGGACCGTCAGCCACATTGTATGTGGAGCCATCTTGGGCAGTAACCGTTGTATAAATAAGGAA
This sequence comes from Acutalibacteraceae bacterium, assembly GCA_051892415.1. GTDB lineage: Bacteria > Bacillota > Clostridia > Oscillospirales > Acutalibacteraceae > DTU089. The sequence goes on from JBJFGF010000023.1 coordinate 20,339, forward strand.
CGGGGCTAAAAGCAGGGGAGCCGCGCCACCCACACCGCCGCCTATTGTACGGAAAGTGGAAAGGAGCGTACGACCGTCCGGGTCATCGGTAATAACCGATGCCAATGAGCCGAAAGGCACGTTCATACCCGTATAAAGCATACCGAATCCGATATATGTAATGTACGCAAAAACAAGGAGCAAGAGGGGATTCTGTGTATAGGACGTTATGTCAATGAAACACAGAATCTGTGTAAGTGCCAGGGGTATTGCCAACCATTTAAGATAGGGACGGTATTTTCCGTCTTTGGAGGGTGCTTTCTTTGCAACGATTGCTCCCCACATGGGATCGTTTACGGCATCCCAAAGACGTGTGAAAAGGAAAAGGTTTGCAACCTTTGCCGTGGGTATTTTAAGAACATCGGTGTAGAACACCTTAAGATATGAAGATACGTATGTGAGCAAAAAAAGGTTTCCGCCCTCGCCCAGCATATAGGCTATACCTTCGCGAATACCGATTTTGTTCGGGTGTTCGGTTTTTACAGTTTCTGTTGAAACGGTGTTTTCGTTTGACACGTTTTCAACCCCCTCGTTAAATATATTCAGATAATAACATAAAAATATGTGAATATCAATCCAAAGCCTCATAATTGGCGGCAAGACCGCCCTCGCTTGTTTCGCGGTAGGAACATTTCAGATCCTTTCCCGTTTGGTACATTGTTTCAACAACCGTATCGAACTTGACCTTTCTTGTGGAAGTAAGGAAGTTTGCAAGAGACAGAGCGTTGATGGCTCTCATTGCCGCAACGGCATTTCTTTCGATGCAGGGTATTTGAACAAGACCGCAGACAGGGTCACAGGTAAGACCCAGATAATGCTCCATAGCATTTTCAGCAGCATACTCTATTTGGTCAAGGTCCATAAAATGAAGTTCTGCAAGTGCCGCCGATGCCATGGAACAGGCGGTTCCGATTTCTGCCTGACAGCCGGCTTCCGCACCGCTTATGGAAGCATTTTGCTTAACAACATTTCCTATAATTCCCGCCGCCGCAAGTGCTTTTGCAATTTCAAAGTCCGTGAAACCTTTTTTACCCTGCATATAGTAAAGAACTGCGGGGAGTACACCCGACGCGCCGCAGGTGGGAGCGGTGGTAATTGTTCCGCCTCCCGCATTCTGCTCGCTTGCGGCATAGGCATAGGCGCACACAAGCCTGTTTTCACGGGTTTCGGGAGTTTCGTCCATGTGGCGTTGAGAATAAAGGTATTTTGCTTTCCTTTCGACCTGAAGTCCCCCGGGAAGAAAGCCCTCCATTGAAAGACCTTCCCGAATTGTTGCTTTCATTTGTTCCCAAACGGATTTAAGGAAAATTAAAATGTCCTCTCCCTCGTAATTTGCCACATAATCACTTAAACGTAAGTGGTGCATAAGACAGTATTCTTTTATTTCTTCAAAATTCTTTTGGGGGTAAATTTCGGGAGCCGTAACCGTCGGAACACCCTCAATGCGAATTTCTCCGCCCCCGATGCTCATTGCTCTGACTTTGGCAACTTCGTTTTTATTTTTATCACAGACAATAAAGTCCATAGTGTTTGGGTGGGGAAGGTTCTTTTCTTCCGTATTGAGAATTATTTCGTTGGGAGCGGCGATTGTGTTTTTCAAAACTCTGTCCGTGCCGTGTCCGTCACCGGTGAGCGCCAATGAGCCGTAAAGAATGACTGTAACAAAGGCGGCATCGGGATAGGTTTCGTTTATATATTCCGCGGCAAATTGAGGTCCCATTGTGTGGGAACTTGAGGGGCCCTTGCCGATTTTATAAAGCATTTTCAGGGATTGCATATTGTACCTCCGCCTATCAAAATATCATCAATATAAATTGCCGCAGTCTGTCCCGGTGCGGCGGCTCTCTGAGGAGCGTCAAAGGTGATTTTCCCCATTCCGTCATTGAAGTGGGCTATGGCTTTGGCAGGCTTTGCGGCACAACGGATTTTAACTCTACACTCCAAGGTGCCCGAGGGTGTTTCGCCCGACAGGAAATTTATATTATCTATAAAAATTTCGCTTTTGAAAAGTTCATCGTTGTCACCGATTACAACCGCGTTGTTTTCGGCGTCAATGGAAAGCACGTACATGGGTTTTCCGAATGCTCCCAAGCCCTTGCGCTGACCTATGGTGTATTTGTATATTCCTTGGTGGGTCCCCAACTTTTCGCCGCTTGATGAAAGGAAATCTCCGGGAGTGGCTTTTGGGTTGAATTCCCGTTCTATAAATGAAATATAGTCATTGTCGGGAATAAAACAAACCTCCTGACTGTCCTTTTTCTGTGCAACGGGAATATTGTGCTTCGCCGCAATACTGCGGATTTCGGGTTTTGTTAAATCCGCAATGGGAAAAATGGTGCGGGCGAGGATGTGCTGATTAAGACCGCACAGGAAATAACTCTGATCCTTGCCCGAGGGATTCATTTTTATGCGGTAGATTCCATTTTCGTCCTTAACCTTGTTTGCATAGTGTCCCGTGGCTAAAAAGTTACCGCCTTGGGACAGAGTATATTCCAGGAGTTTGCCGAATTTTATGTTGGGGTTACATAACACACAGGGGTTGGGGGTACGACCCTCAAGATATTCCGTGCAAAAATAATCGGTTACCTTTTTGAAATCCTCCCGCATATCAAGAACATCAAGTGGGATGTTAACGGTATCAGCCACAGCCTTTGCGTCTTCAATGTCCTTGTCCGCAAGGTCCCGGGGCTTAAGGCGCAGAGTAACGCCGCGGACATTATATCCGCGTTCTTTCAAAAGTATTGCCGCCGCCGCTGAATCAACACCGCCGCTTATGGCTACAAAAACAGTTTCAGACATTTTTCTCTCCAATTTATTATTTTATAAAATAATAGCATACGCACATAAAAAAATCAATTTTTGTTTGAAATATAAAGGAAAATATTTCTTTTTTTATTAAAAAAGAGAATAAAAATTCACTTGCAATTTTCTTGATTTTAGTGTATCATAATGTTATTGGTATATTCGGGGTATATAGGCTATTTTGTAGGTATAACAAGAAAAGTTACGTAAAAATGTGATATATCAATAAGAAATAGGTAAATGTGGAAATAAACTTTTGCATCGGCAAAAGCGCGAAAGGATGGATTTTTTTGTCAGCGGATTTACATTGCCATACTCGATTGTCTAACGGCTCTCTCGGTATTGAAGATTTAATTTTACTCGCCAAAAAACGCGGTATTACAACAATCGCAATTACCGACCACGACTGCCTTGCGGGTACGGTAAGAGGTAAGGTTATCGGAGAAAGGCACGGAGTTACGGTTATTCCCGGTGTTGAACTTTCGGGAACGGACAAGACTACGGGTCAGGAGATACATATGCTTTGCTATAAGCCCGATTTCCCTGACAGACTTGAAGGTCTTTGCCGCCGCAGTTCCCTTATAAGAAAAAAGTCATCCCATATTATGATGCTAAAAGCGGCACAGCGTTATCCGGTAACACCCGAATTTATTGTAAAATGTGCCTCCGGCTCTACGAATATTTTTAAAATTCACATTATGCAGGCCCTTATGGAAAACGGCTACACCGACAGAATTTACGGTGCTCTTTACAAAACTCTTTTCTCGTCGGATGTTGAGGGCAATATAAATAATGTTCCCCAATATGAAGACATTTTCGATGTTTTGAAGGCTATTCACGATGCGGGCGGTATTGCAGTCCTTGCGAATCCCCAGCGTTGCAAAAATGAAAAACTTTTGGACGAGCTTGTAGCCGCAGGTCTTGACGGTATTGAGGTTTACAGTCCCGAACTTTCCGATTCGGAAAAAGTTGAGTTTATCAAGTACGCAAAGAATAAAAAACTCCTTACAACAGGCGGTTCAAATTTCAAGGGCCTTTACAACAAGAACGTCGTTTCCGTGGGAGACTGCGATTTGCCCGATGAGTGTGTTCAGGAACTCAACACATACAAAACAAGAAAAAAGAAAGCCGAAAGGAAAACGGCAAAAACAGAATAGTTTTCTTTGTCATATAATGTAATAAATATTTCAGAGGTCTGTAAAACCGAAGGTTTTACAGACCTCTGTTATTATGCATTTGATATCCTTTATATATCGGGTTCTGTGTGTTCGTTCCTTTTTACAGCCCCTTTACCACTTGTTTTCCACATATTCGCAGAAAGCGTACATATCTTTTATTTCAAGTTTTGTGCCGTCGTCCAATGTGACGTCGCCGCTCCAAAGTCCGTGAACCTGGTGGGTATGCATTCTTGCAACACCGAAGTTCATATCGGAGTGTTGGTCAAAGAAAGGTTTCATTGTAAGATTAAATCTGCCGTCCTCGGAAACGAATTTCCAGGGTTGCATATATTTGTCGGGTTTGGGGAAAGTTTCCACATCCACCGCGCCGAATTTGTGTGCCTTGCCGTCATAGAAAAGGCAGGTTTCCGTGGCATTGCTCTCGTTGCCGATTGCCCAGGTGATTTCAAAGCCGAAAATGTGTTTTTCGCCATTTTCATCCGTAAGATATGTTGAACCGTTGCCCCAATACCAAACCATTTGGTAAGGTGTGTTGACACGTCCCCAGTCCAGAACGCAGAATGTGTTTTCCTTACTGAATTCGTAAACATCATCGCCGTATCTGAAAGTTCCCTCACAGGGCATACAGTTTTGTTTTGTGGTCATAAAGTATCTTGTGGGGGCATTTTCAAAGGGCAGGACAGTTGTGATGTTTTCAAGTCCCGGCATAATGTCCATTTGGAAATTACATTCAACAATTTTTCCTTTGACGGGCATTTTGAAATAAAGGGTTCTTGAAAATTCCTTTGTATCAAAATCAAGTTCTGCTTTTCCGACCTTTGCTTTAAATCTGTTGGGTGTATCTCCTTTCGCAGGGAGTATGTATTTATTGTCCCCGCCAAGGAAAAGCGCCGTTGCGTCGGCAATGATTTTTCCGTTTTTCACATCAATGAGTTTTGCGGCGGCATAACCGCCTATTGAAATGTTTGCAAAACTGATTTGTACGGAATAATCCCTGTTGCCGAGTTGATAAAAATCCCATTCTTTTTTTCTTTTGTTGGGTTTGGACAAAGACCTTTCGTAATCAAAAACATTGTGCCTTGCCCAACCCTTTGTAAGCAAAGTTCCGTCCGAATCAAGCAAGGGGGAACTTTGCGTGTATTCTGTCTGTTTCGATTTTTCTTTCCATTGGTTAAAGGGTATGTAGGTTCTTTTCGTTTCGTTACTCATATAAACACTCCCTAAAGGAAAATATTGTTCAAAAGTATTGTAACAGATTTCCGTCTGTGTTTGCAATCTTTATTTATTAAAAACAGGAGTTGTAAAAAACTCTCGTTTTTTACAACTCCGTTAATAATTTAAGATCAAATCAGCCGTTAATAGCTTCCCAGATTATCTGGAAAACATCAAGAGAACCGAGGAATCTTACAAGAGTATCGGGAATGAAACTTAAAACTTTCCAGAAATCTCTGAAGTCTGAATCCTGCTCGGTTGTGTTAACGGGAGTATCATCATATTCAAGAAGGAATGCTTGAGTATAAACAATACCGCCCACACCGAAGATTTCAGCTCTTACATAACTGCCGATATTTGCAGCATAATCATCAAGGTCAATGGAATTACCGTATGCAATGGTATTTCCGTTTGCAATCCAACGGATGCAAAGTGCATCATCGGTGTCAAGTGTGATTGTATCTGCGTCATCGTTAACGGTTACGGAATTGATATAGGGAGCCTCAACATCAAGGGGAGCTTCATATTTTGCATTGTAATCGTCAACCTGTCTTGCAAGGATATCTTCTGCAATTGCAACCGCTTCGCTGTTGCCGTTTTCAAGAAGATAATTTGCAATTTCTTTAAGTTCTTCATTGTTGCCGAGTTTTTTGCTTGCGGAAAAGAAAGCGCCGGTGCTCATTGCTGTCTTAAGGTTGTCAACGGTGTTTTCGGGCATGAGCATCATTGTGTAACCGGTGTATGCAGCGTCGACGCTGTGAGCGTCACTTGTTGCAATACCGAGAACGTTTCTTCCCTTGGGAGCAAGATTCATAAGGAGAATATCCCAAAGTTTTCTGTCATAGCGAGTTCTTGAGTCGCCCTTACTGTTCATATCAATACCCATACAGGAGGGATACTTTTCAAGAAGGCTTGTGAATTTGTCAATGTAATATTTGTATGTAGCGTCGCTGTAATCGTAAGCGTCTGCGGTGCAGTCCTCGTGACGTGCGTCAGTGTATTCGCCGGGATGGTTGATAACCGAAAGACCGCCAAGTTCGTCAACAGCTTTAATGGGAGTTTCGTAATCACTTGTACCGCCGAGAAGTCCGTTACCGTAATCTACGAACCAGGAGTTAACATGGGCATTGTTGAGGGATGAGGGGTTGTTCTCGATTGCAAAAGGAACACGGAGCATCTTTTGACCTGTTGTACCGTCCTCATAGGTCTGATAGTAATAGTCGCCGCCGTTTTCGGTAACAACATCGTAACGATCGCCGTCAAAGGTGAGACCGCCGAGAGGGTCAAGTTGAACAAGTTCTGTTCCGGGATATCTCATATCAACAAAGATTTTGAGAACGGGAATTACCTGCTGCTCGGTCCAGGAATAACTTGAAAGACCGTGATCGGAAACAGCATATACGTCAAAGCCGTATTTGTAGTTGATTTCAAGCATTTCCTTGAGAGTGGATCTGCCGTCCGATGCGGTTGTGTGAGAGTGAAGGTCTGTTTTGTACTGATCCCATGACCAATCAACATCTGCATAGGGGTTTACAATTGTGTAATCTCTGTCGGTGCTTGCGGCAAGTCCGACTGTTGAAAGAGCGCCTGCAAGCAAAGCAACAACACAGATAACAGAGATAACCTTCTTTGTTGTTTTCATCATTATCACCTTTCTTTGTGTTCTTTGTGATTCTTTTGAACTTTTACCCTGTCGCCGGTATAAAGCGGCAAAGAGTAATGAAATCTGCAGAATGTATAACAATCCACAGTAAGTTATACTATATTGTAATACTTTGGTAAAAAAATTTCAAGTAACAAGTTTTATGAAAAATGTTGCTTATTTATGTGTTAAACATACAAAATCAGCAAATAAATTGCAGATTATGTGCAAATACGGTGATAAATTATTTCTTATCCGAACCTGATGTGGCTTTGTTGAGAATTGTAACACTTAAAATAATAATTCCGACAACAAGGAAAATGCCTATCATACCTGCACCGGAGCAGAGGAGGGCTTCACCGATATTTTCCGTTGTAAAGCCGAGACCGCCCGTTGCGGACATTGAAATAACCTGTGAAAGCATATTAAACATTTTGAATACCTCCTATTATTTACCGAAGAAATTAAGGATCATACCGCCTGCAATAACCGAGGCAACCTGACCGGAAACATTAACACCGGTTGCGTGCATAAGAAGAAAGTTTTGGTTGTCTTCTTCAAGACCCATCTTATGAACAACACGGGAGGACATGGGGAATGCGGAAATACCTGCCGCGCCGATCATGGGGTTGAACTTCTTGCCTTCGGGGAGGAAAAGGTTCAGGAATTTTGCAAATAGAACACCGCCTGCGGTATCAAAAATGAATGCTACAAGGCCGAGACCGAGAATAAGAGCGGTTTCCCAGGTTAAGAAAGCATCCGCGTTCATGTTTCTTGCAACGGTGATACCCAAAAGAATTGTAATAAGGTTTGCAAGAACCTTTTGCGCGGTTTCGGAGAGAGAGTCAAGGACGCCGCATTCTCTTATAAGGTTACCGAACATGAGGAAACCGATAAGAACCGCGGATTGGGGTGAAACAACACCCGCAATGATTGAAACAACAATGGGGAACAGAATTCTTGTTGTTTTTGAAACTGATTTGCCCTCGTATTTCATACGGATACGACGTTCCTTTTTTGTTGTAAGGAGTTTGATAACAGGGGGCTGAACAATGGGGACAAGGGCCATATAAGAATATGCCGCAACAATAATTGCGCCGATGTATTTTGAACCCAACTCCGATGCCACGAAAATTGATGTGGGGCCGTCAGCCGCACCGATAATTGCAATGGAAGCCGCCTCGTTTATGGGGAAGAAAAGAGAGGCAACACAGAGTGTGAAGAAAATACCGAACTGAGCCGCCGCGCCGAAAATCATAAGTTTGGGGTTGGAGAGCAACGGACCGAAGTCAATCATAGCACCGATACCGATGAACAGTAACAACGGGAACAATTCATTGGCAACACCGGCATTGTACAGCGTTTCAATAGCGCCGTGCTCGGAGATAACACCCTCCGTAAGAGAGAGGGGCAAGTTGACGAGAATCGTACCAAAACCCATGGGTAAAAGTAGTGTGGGCTCCATATCCTTTGCAATAGCAAGATAAATAAGCAAGCCGCCTATCGCCCACATTACGAGCATCGGGATAATTTCAGATGTGAAATCCATTCCCATAACGGCTTCAAAAATACTGATTATTTTTGTGCCGAAATCTAATAGAGTATCCATATTTTTCCTTCTTTCATTTTTGTTTATAATCAAACGATACCTTCAAGGAAGTTCGTTTCTTTAACATTGAGTTCGCGGTCAACGCGGAATGTTTTGATTTCATGCTTACCGATATCGAACCAGAAGCCGTTATCAAAAAGTTTTGACATTATGTAACAACGTGTGGATTCAACACCTTTTGTTTCATAAAGCCTTATAATAAGGTCGCCGCTCCCGTCCTCGCAGCGTTTCAGGGCGGTAATGAGAACATTGTCCGCATTTGTGTAAAGATATGAATCCCTCTGCGGCAACTCACCCTTGTGATAACTTTCGGGAACGGTAACAACATTGTTGTTAAAAAGGTGTGCTTCTTTGACAATATCGCTCTTTTCCGCTTCACCGTCGTGGAGATAAATGCCGTAGGAGAAACGGTTTAAGCCCTCGTCGGTAAAGTTGAAATTGGCGTCGGGTCTGTAAGAATAGTGGTCTGCAAAAATCACGTTTCTCAGAGCGGTCAACCTCAATTCCGCACCGGGACAGTCATAACTGTACTTTGAGTCGCTCATAAGTGACAAACCGAAACGCTTTCCGCCCTTTGATACGGTAAGATCAGCCCAATTAAGTGCGGGTTCTTCATCACCGTCACAGGGACGTTTGATAAAACCGTTGGGAATTTCGTAGGTGGAAATTTCCCTTTTTCCGCCCACGGGGAAAGCAAATTTAAGGAGAGTGAATTTTTCCTGCCACATTGCTTTGCAGTCAACTCTCAAGGTCTTTTGCCCTTTGGCGAGAATAAATTCCTGTGTGAGATAGGACTCGTTAAATTTGTGTGTTGTGCGAATTACGGAACGCAAAGCACCCTTTTCAACCCGTTCAATACTCACAAGTTCCATAAGACCTTTTATTTCGTGGAATCGGAAAACATTGTGAGCCCAGGTATCCGTTTTATCGTCATTTATAACCGTGGGAATTGCAAGGAAATTGTCCACTGCATATTCCGTGTCGGTTTCTTTGTTTACCAGGCTTTTGATATAGCCTGTCTGACTGTCAAGTTCAACGGAAAGGTATTCGTTTTCCATAAAGAAATCCTGTTCGCCGGTGAGTACCTTGTCAGCCTCGGTTCGTTCTGTTTCCAGCCAGTATGTTGAATAACCGAAAGGCGGCACATTTGCCATAAACAATGTATCAAGATGGTCATCGTTTGAACGTGAGGAACGTACATTCTGGAAAATTACGGAGTTGCCCTCGGAATCCGTAACGGCTTTTGAGGGGTGGTACGTTCTCACGGGCATATTGATTTCGTATGAATGAGGATTGAAAACTACTACGGGACGGGGGAAACCGTTGTCCGCACCGGTGTAGTGACGGGTTTCAAGTACTGCGTCACTGACTCCCTCAATCCATGTATCAATTTTACGTGAGATTCTGAGAACTGCGTTATTATAAGTTTCCGAAGCAATATTCAAAGCGTAACTTTCGGACTCCTTAACATCCTCGTATGCCTCCATAATTGAGCAACCGCAAAGAATGTCGTGGAACTGATTGAAGCATACCTTTTTCCAGGCAGATTCAAACTCTTTTGTTTTGGGTTTTGCGTCAGTGACAAGGGAGGATATTGTATCCCACTTTTCTGCCGCCGCAAGATTGTTTTCTGCCCTGCGGTTAAGCGCTTTTACAAGTGAAGTCGCGCTGTAACAACCGCTGGCATGATGTTGAAGTTCGTCCTGCCAAACAGGGATTTCAAGGAATTGATTGAGCATATCTTCAAAATATGCGTCGGGTGAAGAAAACTCTAATTCATTGTAACCCTCTTTTTTGAGATTTTCTTTAAGGTATTCTATGGCGCCCTTTGTGGGACCGCCGCCGTGATTACCCACACCGTAGAAAAGCATCATTCCGTGCCCTGTTTCCTCGGCACGTTTGTTTGATTCTTCAATTCTTTTATCAATAGTTTCCTTGCCTTCCGCACCGTAACCGTCGGGAATTCGGTAAGCCAGAACCCGTGAGCCGTCGGCGCTGTCCCACCAGAAAGCATTTTCGGGAATGTTGGGGTTCTCACTCATTCCGGGGCGGTGGAAAACATAGGAATGCATGCCGGCTTTGCTGATGAGTTGGGGAATCATTGCATTGTGACCGAATGAGTCAACATTGTAGCCGGTTTTACAGGTAATACCGAATTTTTCATAATAGTAAAGTTGACTGTAAAGAGCCTGACGTGCAAAACTTTCGCCGGAGGGCATATTGCAGTCGGGCTGAACCCACCAACCGTTTACGGGAACCCATCTTCCCTTTTTAACCATTACTCTGATTTCTTCAAACATTTTCGGGTCAATTTCTTCAACCCATTCATAGTAAGCGGCAGAGGAGCAGGTGAAAATGAAATCATCATACTCATATAATCTGTCAAGGGCGCTCCGGAAGGTCTGGAGAACTTCACCGCAGCCTTCCTGCCATCGCCAGAGCCAAATGGGGTCGAGGTGGGCGTTGCCGATGAGTTTAATAGTTTTATTCATTATTCTTCTCCCTCCTCAATAAATCCGAAATAACGTCCGAACCAATAGGCGAACGTGAAAACATAACAACTTTCAACGCAAGTGTTTCCGCCGCTGTCCTCGTTTATATATTCAAGGGGATTTCTGTCCAGTTTTGCGATAAATCTTTCGTCATTTGCAGGAAGCGCGGAAACTTCTTTGAAACCGCCCCTGTATGTGCGCACGGGGTAATCCCGTCTTGATGTCAGCGAAACATTACTTGCAAGGCGGGAAGCGTTAAAGCGGTAGAACCAGGTTTTTATTCTTTCTGCATCGGGTTTTGCCCCGGGGTCGCTGAGAAAATAGGGGAAGTCATAGCAGGGGGTAAACTCGGGAGCCAGAGAATATCTCCAACTTCTGAAACCCTCAAGGAAATATTTTTTCCGTTCCTCGTCATCCTCGAGGGTTATAAGTCCCCAAAGGGAGAGGACGGCAAGGTTGTGGTCGCCGTACATAATATCTTCACGGTCGTCAATATGAGCCTGAAGGCAAACTTTGTGGAAACGGTCGAAGTGACCGGCGGTTAATTCAGCATAACCTTTTTCACAAAGCATATTGTAGGTTTCAAGGAATTTACCTTTTTCACCGGTAATATGCATTGTAACACGAAGAAACATAAGCAGTTCCGCGGCATTAAGGCAGGCGTCCGCCCAACCCATTTCGGAATTAAAATAATCTTCGCTCCATTTTGCCCAGGTGGTAGGATTTCCATCCGCTTCGGAAATGCAAAAACCGTTGTCAATAATGTGATTCATAGTGTTTTTTGCGGCGGTTTTAAGAAGTTCGTCATATTCGGGGTCTTCACAACCCAAAAATTCGTGCGCCACAAGGAGATGCATATAGTGATGGGTGATTTCGTCGCTGCTTGTATCACCCTTGTAGATAATATCGGTATCTTCATAGCCCTCGGAAGTGTAATACTTTCTGAGTCTTTCGGGAACGGGAGCATCCGCCCTCGCTTCAAGCCCTACAAAGTTCTTTGCTCTTGCACCGGCGGAATTCTGGCAAACAGCCGTTGCGCCGTTCTTTTTAAAGAAAACTCCGTCATCGGGTATGGGTTCGTCCTTTGTAAGATATGTTCTTGCAACAAAACCGTTTCCGCGTCCTGCGATATACATAAGAAGCAAGGTTGCTTCACTTGCTCTCATTGCGTTTTCACGGGCTTCGAGAGTTTCGTGGGCATAGTCGCCTTTTTCTTTTTTGAGAGTTGCATAGCGGAAAATTTCGCCCATGGCATAACAAGCGGAAAAACTGCCGTCATTATCGGAATGACCGAAAGGCAGGACGGATTTCACGTTGCCCGGCTCCGAAAGATGTTTTTGACTGACCATTCCGTGACGCTGAACGTATTTTACGGTTTCTTCGGTAAGTTTAAGCGCTTTTTCTTCCATGGACATTTTTATCATTTCAATGTGGGTAGCGCCTTTTTCCGTAAGAGCCCATACACCGTCCGCACCGTCGTCAACAAGAGAAATGACGTTGTTGTCCAAAAGGTCGCGTTTTGCGCTGAAATACATTACAACGTCGTAAATACTTTTTGCGTTGGGGTCATATCGTGTGACGCCGCCGTTTGAACCGTACCACATTACGCCGTTTCCGCCCTCGCAGAAACAGGTGTAATCCTTTTTCTTCTGGGGGAGTGGGTAGGGGAAGTCGGTCAGGTCCGGCTTTTGAGGACGAACTTCCAAAAGGCTCTTCGGCACTTCAATATCGTATTTTTTGAAGTGACTTGAGACCCTTGTCAGTTGGGGGTAAAGTTTAATGGGTTCCGTCATCGGTTTACTCCTTTGTTATACTTATTATAAATAGAAAAAAATACTACATTATAAATCTTACCAAAAACGAAAGTAAAGTTCAATATGTTATTTAAAAATATGTTGATTAATTTTTGAAATATATATTGGAATGTTTAAAAGAAAGTGGTATAATAAGCCCGATAATGACATTTTAGTGCATTTGAAAGGAAAATGCTTATGAATACATCGGTTTTTGACAAATACGAATCAGAGGTACGCTCCTATTGCCGTAATTTCCCGGCGGTTTTTACAAAGGCAAAGGGCTCAATTATTACTGCTGAGGGCGGAAAAGAGTATATTGACTTTTTCTGCGGAGCGGGTGCTTTAAACTACGGTCATAACAATGACTATATCAAAGCGAGAGTTATGGACTATTTGGAGAACGACGGAATAATTCATTCTCTTGATATGTTTACTACTGCAAAAAGGGATTTTATTGAGTATTTTGAAAAAAATATTCTTGAGCCCCGCGGTTTTGATTATAAAATTCAGTTCCCCGGTCCAACGGGAACAAATGCGGTTGAGGCGGCACTTAAACTTGCAAGAAAGGTGAAAAAGAGAAATAACATTTTCGCCTTTATGGGTGCTTTCCACGGTATGACCCTGGGTTCCCTTTCAATGACAACCGACAGGGACTCAAGAGAGGGTGCGGGTGTTGTACTTACGGACGTAACCCATATTCCCACTCCGTATATGTTCCCCGAACTTGACATCATAAAGTATATGCAGACTCTGCTTGACGACGACCATTCGGGTATTTCAAAACCCGCGGCGGTGTTTATTGAGCCGGTACAGGCGGACGGAGGAATTCATGTTTTCAGCGTTGAATTTCTCAAGGGCTTGCGTGAATTTTGCACCAAAAACGATATTCTTCTCGTTTGCGACGATATTCAGGTTGGCTCTGCAAGAACGGGAACATATTTCTCTTTTGAACGTGCGGGCATAGTTCCCGATATTGTAACGCTTTCAAAATCAATCGGCGGCTACGGTATGCCCTTTGCACTTGTTCTTTTTAAACCCGAACTTGACGTATGGAAACCGGGTGAGCATAACGGAACTTTCCGCGGAAGTCAACTTTCAATAGTTGCGGCAAAAGCCGGTCTTGAAGTAATGCTTAAAGAGAATGTTGAGAAAGAAGTTCAGCGCAAGGGAGAAATAATTAAAGAATATCTCGGCAAAGTCAAGGCAATGAACGAAAAATTCGATATTCGGGGAATAGGATTCATGTGGGGTGTTGACTGTAATAAGGTCAAACCCGACGCGGTTTCAAGAGCAATCGTAAAAGAGTGTTTCGACAACGGACTTATTGTTGAAAGAGCGGGACGAAATAATGATGTTGTCAAACTTATGCCCTGTCTTCTTGCAGATGACGAAACCCTCAAAAAAGGTCTTGAAATCTTCGTGAATTCCGTGGCAAATGTTTTAAAAAACGTATAAAGTGACTCGGGACTGTAGAAACTCGGCTTTTTACAGCCCCGCTATTTTTATATTAAAAGTTTTATATTTATTTTTTCGGTAAATTGTGATAAAATTAAAACAGATAACGGTTTCGGAGGCATCCATGAAAGAAAAAGAAATGAAAATAAAAAAGAGTAAACTTATAAAACGGTTTCTTCCCTATTATAAAAAACATTGGAAAACACTTGTATTTGATTTGTTCTGCGCGGCGCTTACAACGATTTGCGAGGTGGTTTTGCCGGTTATTGTACGGTACATAACAAATGCCGCAGTAACGGATATCTCTTTACTTACGCCAAAACTGATTTTATCCGTGGGCGGAATTTATATTTTATTAAGAGTCGTTGACGCGGTTGCGGAATATTATATGGCTTCCGTAGGTCATATTATGGGAACAAAAATTGAAACCCTTATGAGAAAGGATTTCTTCGCTCAACTTCAAAAACTGCCATATTCTTTTTATGACGACACAAAAATCGGTACATTGATGTCACGAATTACAAGTGATTTATTTGATGTAACGGAATTTGCTCACCATTGTCCCGAGGAATTTTTTATTGCGGGGGTTAAAATAATAGCGGCATTTGTAATTCTTTGTACATTCAATATTCCGCTTACTCTTATTATGTTTGCCGTACTGCCCGTGATGATAGCAAGCCTTATATTTTTTAATCACAGAATGCGTGAGTGTATGAGGGAATCCCGTGTAATTAACGGCGAACTTAATTCGCAGACCGAGGACAGTCTTTTGGGAATAAGGGTTGTAAAGTCCTTTGCCAATGAAAAAATCGAAGAGAAAAAATTCGCGGTGAACAATGTGAAATACCTTGATGTTAAATCAATGATGTATAAATACATGGGTTCTTTCCATGCAGTTAACAGAATTTTTGAGGGAATTATGTATATTATTGTTGTTGTGACAGGTGCATTCTTCCTCATAAACGGAAAAATCAACGCAGCGGATTATGTTGCATATCTTATGTATATTTCCGTTTTACTGACAGCCATTAAGCGAATTGTAGAATTTACCGAGCAGTTCCAAAGAGGTATGACGGGTATTGAGCGTTTTGCGGAGATTATGGACACGGAGCCGAGCATATATGATAAAGAGGGAGCAAAGGAATTAAAAGTTACCGCAGGTGCGGTGGATTTTGATAACGTGACCTTTAAATATTCGGAAAACTCCGAGGAGGTTCTCAACAATATAAATCTTCACATAAAAAGCGGCGAAAGTTATGCTCTTGTGGGTCCCTCCGGCGGCGGAAAAACCACAATTTGCAATCTTATACCCCGATTTTATGAGATAACTTCCGGCAGTATAAAAATTGACGGAATTGATATTCACGATGTAACCTTAAAGAGTTTGAGAGAAAGTATCGGTGTTGTTCAGCAGGATGTTTATCTGTTCTCGGGAACCGTCAGAGAAAATATTGAATACGGCAGACCCGGGGCTACCGACGAAGAAATAAGGGAAGCCGCACGACTTGCGGGAGCCGACGAATTTATAGAAAAACTGCCCCACGGCTATGATACATATACGGGAGAACGAGGAGTTAAACTTTCGGGCGGTCAGAAACAGAGAATAAGTATTGCCCGAGTATTTCTCAAAAATCCGAAAATACTTATTCTTGACGAAGCCACAAGCGCCCTTGATAATGAAAGCGAGTTCATTGTTCAGAAATCTCTTGAACGTCTTGCAAAGGGCAGAACAACAATAACCGTTGCCCACAGGCTTACAACAATCAAAAATGCCGATAAAATCCTTGTGATTACAAAGGACGGCATAGCCGAAAGCGGCACCCACGAGGAGTTGACCGCCAAAGGCGGCATATACGCAAATATGTACACAATGTATAAGGTTTGATTTCAGGGAGGAATATTTATGGCTCTTTACCCCACACCCCACATTGACGCAACACCAAAGGATTTTGCAAAAACCGTGCTTATGCCCGGTGACCCTTTGAGAGCAAAATTTATAGCGGAAAACTTTCTTGAAAATGCGAAATTAGTAAATAATATCCGTGGAATTCACGGATACACGGGTATGTATAAAAACACCCCCGTTTCCGTTATGGCATCGGGAATGGGTATGCCCTCAATCGGTATATACAGCTACGAACTTTTCAACTTTTTTGATGTGGAAAACATTATTCGTGTGGGTTCGGCAGGGGGAATGTGCGAAAAAGTTAAGGTGAGAGATATTATAATCGCCCAGGGGGCATGTACGGACTCAAACTATGCTCACACATTTAATCTCCCCGGTACATTTGCACCCATTGCTGACTACAAAATTCTTAAAACCGCGGCAGACATTGCAGAGAATATGGGGCTTCCCTTTGTTGTGGGTAATGTTATTTCTTCCGATACCTTTTATAACGATAATGAGAATATTCCCGCCGGTATGACTTCTGCGGGCCTGTGGAGGAAAATGGGTGTTTTGGGAGTTGAGATGGAAGCGGCGGCTCTGTATATGAACGCCGCAAGAAGTGGGAAACGGGCTCTTGCAATCCTTACTGTTTCCGACCATCTTGTAACGGGAGAATCACTTCCCGCCGAGGACAGACAGAATACCTTTACCGATATGATGAAACTTTCATTGGAAACGGCGGTAGAATCAGCAAATGAATAATATTAAAAGAGTATTTCTCATTGTTCTTGACAGTTGCGGCATAGGTGATGCACCCGACGCGGAAAACTTCGGGGACAAGGGGGCAAATACAATTAAATCAATTTCAAAATCCAAGGAATTTAATATAAAAACCCTCCGTTCCATAGGTTATACACACATTGACGGGCTTTCGTTTTTGGGCGGGGGCGAGTTAAAAAGCCGGGTTGCAAGACTTTGTGAAAAATCCAAGGGCAAGGACACAACTATCGGACATTGGGAAATCGCGGGAGTGGTTTCCGAAAAACCGTTGCCGACTTTTCCAAATGGCTTTCCCCACGACTTTTTAAAAGAGTTTTCCGAAAAAACAGGCAGGGGTGTGCTTTGCAACAAAACGTATTCGGGTACTGAAGTTATAAAAGATTACGGAGAAGAACACCTAAAAACAGGGGATTTGATTGTCTATACATCCGCGGACAGTGTTTTTCAGATTGCCGCCCATGAGAGTATAGTACCTCCCGAAAAACTTTACGAATACTGCAAAATCGCAAGGGAACTTTTAAAAGGCGATTTGGGTGTGGGCAGAGTTATTGCAAGACCTTTTGAGGGAGAGTACCCATTTAAAAGAACTTCCCACCGACACGATTTTTCAATCACCCCACCCCGAAGCACAATGCTTGATAACCTGAAAAATAAGGGCTTTGATGTTATCGGTGTAGGAAAAATTCACGATATTTTCGCAGGCAAGGGTCTGACGGAATATGTTTTCACTCAAAGCAATAATGACGGTATGGCAAAGACAACGGAGTACCAGAATAAAGATTTTGAGGGTCTTTGTTTTGTAAATCTTGTGGATTTCGATATGGTTTACGGCCACAGAAGAAATGTTGACGGCTACGCAAAGGCATTGACGGAATTTGACGGATGGCTTTGCGAATTCATTAAAAATATGAAATCAACGGACGCGTTGATTATTACTGCGGACCACGGATGCGACCCCGCGTTCAAAGGAACGGATCACACAAGGGAATGTGTACCCTTTGTTTTGTACGGAGAAAAAATAAAACCCGAAAATTCGGGAACCGTTGAGGGCTTCGATTATGTTGCCCGAACGGTTGAAAATCTTCTTGTAAAAGAGGGATGATATGACGGATAAAGAATTATACGGAAAAGCCGTAAAGACAATGGAAAATTCTTATTCTCCCTATTCAAACTGCAAGGTTGGAGCGGCGCTCCTTTGTAAAAGCGGAAAGATTTATACAGGAACAAATATAGAAAATGCCGCATACGGTCCGACTGTTTGCGCGGAAAGAGTTGCCTTTTTCAAGGCAGTATCCGAGGGGGAGAGAGATTTTTTGAAAATTGCCGTAGCGGGCGGAAAAAACGGAGTAATAAACGGGGTTTTTGCTCCCTGCGGAGTTTGTCGGCAGGTTATGAGGGAGTTCTGCGGGGATGATTTTGAAATCCTGTTAGGAGAAACTCCCGAAACATACAAAACCGTTGAATTAAAGGAACTTTTACCCCTTTCTTTTTCTCCCGACAACGTGAGGTAAGATATGAGAATTTATGATATTATAAAGAAAAAACGGGACGGCTTTGAACTTACAAAAGAAGAAATATATTTCTTTATTAAAGGCTTTGTTGACGGCTCCGTTCACGATTATCAGGCATCCGCCTTTTGTATGGCTGTTTTCTTCCGCGGAATGAATGAAAGAGAAACTGCGGATTTGACTCTTGCCATGGCTCATTCGGGGGACACCGTTGATCTGTCCCGATTCGGAGATTTAACGGTTGATAAGCACAGTACAGGGGGTGTGGGGGATAAAACAACCCTTATTGTTGCGCCCATTGTTGCTTCCCTCGGTTGCGTTATGGCAAAAATGAGCGGCAGAGGTCTTGGGCATACGGGCGGCACCATTGACAAGCTGGAATCAATAGAGGGCTTTAACACTTCCCTTTCTCCCGAGGCGTTTTTCAGTCAGGTGGAGAAAAACGGCATAGCCGTTGTGGGACAGACGGGGAATCTTACCCCTGCGGACAAAAAACTCTATGCACTCCGTGATGTTACCGCAACCGTTGACAGCCTACCCCTTATTGCTTCAAGTATAATGAGTAAAAAACTTGCGGCAGGGGCACATACAATAGTTCTTGACGTTAAATGCGGTTCGGGTGCATTTATGAAAACTCCCGAAGAAGCAGAGGAATTGGCAACTGCAATGGTAAAAATCGGGAATAACTGCGGAAGAAAAACCGCGGCGGTAATTACCAATATGGACAGACCCTTGGGAAACAATATAGGAAATTCTCTTGAGGTTATAGAGGCGGTTGAAGTTCTTAAAAACAAGGGTCCCGAGGATTTGAGAGAAGTCTGTCTCTCACTTGCTACGGAAATTGTTGCACTTTCAAAGGGTGTTTCAGAGTCCCGCGCAAGAGAAATGACGGAGGAAGCACTAATCTCTGGGAAAGCCTTTGAAAAATTCAAAGAGTGGATTTCCTCCCAGGGCGGAAA
This sequence comes from Acutalibacteraceae bacterium, assembly GCA_051892415.1. Lineage (GTDB taxonomy): Bacteria > Bacillota > Clostridia > Oscillospirales > Acutalibacteraceae > DTU089. Next base: position 39,699 of record JBJFGF010000023.1, read on the forward strand.
TTCCCTTTGGGTTGAAAACACCGAACTTTTCCCGAAAGCAAAGTATTCTTATGAAATCAAATCCGGATACGACGGATACATTATAAAAACCGACGCGGAAAAAATCGGTATAGCGTCGGTAATTCTCGGTGCGGGTAGGGAAACCAAGGAAGATACAATAGATATGAGCGCGGGTATTATTCTTAATAAAAAGACGGGGGACAAGGTACAAAAAGGTGATACGCTGGCAACTCTTTATTCTTGTAACGAAAGTGCATTTTGTGCATCGAAACAGAAATTCCTTTGTGCATTGGAATTTTCAGAGGAAAAACCAAAGGACTTACCCCTGATTTACAAGATAATAAATTGAGTAGGTGATTCTATGAAAATAACCGTTAATTATGATAAAAAACATCAGGTTTTTCAAGGATTCGGCGCAAGCGGTGCCTGGTGGGCGCAACTCGTTGGGGGCTGGGAAAGCACCGAAGATGACGGTACTTTGAAAAAAGATAAAATTGCCGCCCTTTTATACAATAAAAATTCGGGTATAGGGCTAAAAACATACCGCTATAATTTGGGCACCGACTCCGCGTTTTCGGATAAAGGTATTTATTCCGACAAAGCAAGGCGGACGGAAAGTTTTGACGATTTAAACGGCGGTTATGATTTCGGCAAAGATAAAAACGCGGTTTATATGATGGAGCAATCTGTCATAGAGGGCGCGGACGAGGTTATATTCTTTGTTAATTCACCCCTCGAAAAATACACAAGAAACGGACTTGCCCACCACAGTAAAAAGGATTATTTTAAAACAAATTTAAAAAAAGAATGTGAAAAGGATTTTTGCAAGTATTGTCTTGACGTTACGGAGCATTTTGTAAATAAGGGCATACCCGTAAAATATCTTTCCCCCATAAATGAGCCTCTTTGGAAATGGGACGGCTCCCAGGAGGGTTGCCATTACAGTCCCCGTGAGGCATACCGTGTTATGCTTTTGTTTGCACGGGAAATGACAAAGCGACCTAATCTTTCTGGTGTTAAACTTTCAGGTGCGGAAAACGGCGATATTCGTTGGTTCAATAAAATGTACACGAGAGTTATGCTTAAAAATGAGGAAATCCGCAGTATGTGCGACGGAGTGGATTTCCATTCCTATTTCATTGTTCCCAAAGTTTCAGGACACGAAATTCCTTTTATACGCAAAAGGATTCCATATTTGAAACGCTTTAGAAAATGGATGGACAGAAATTACCCCGATGTTCCTTTGAAAATGAGCGAATGGACTCACATGCAGGGCGGAAAGGATCCGTCAATGAACTCCGCTCTTGAAATGGCAAGGGTAATGTATGAAGATTTATCAATTCTCAATGTCACCGCCTGGCAACATTGGATTGCCTGTTCCCATTATGATTACTGCGACGGACTTATTTACATTGACCCGAAAAACGAAACCTATGAAATTACAAAAAGATATTATGTTACGGGCAATTTTTCAAAATACATACCTGAAAATGCCGTGAGAATTGACTGCTCATGTGATGATACGGAGGTTTCAACCCTTGCTTTTTCAAAGGACGGTAAAACCTTTGTTATTATTATAAATCCCACCGAAAAGGAAAAAGATTTTTCTTTTGAAAAATCGGGGAAAGCGGTTGTTACGGATGAAAGCAAAAACCTTGAAGAAAGGGATTTTTCCCAAAATGAAACCGTGACAATAACCCCCAAAAGCGTTACAACAATCATTTATTGAAAACAAATACTGACGCACAGATAAAAACGGACTGCAAAAATTGAGAATTTTTGCAGTCCGCGTCTTTTTATATGATTAGATTTTCATAAGATTCGGGATTCCCTTGATAACTTTGGGAATTGCTTTGACAATCATAACAACAAGTCCGCTCACAAGGGGTTTCTTGTCATTGAGTATATCAAGAAGTTCCTGTGCCATCTGCGGATTGAACACACCGAAACTCATGGAAACAAAGTTCTTAACAGGAGTTTGGAGTGCAATGGAGCAAGCCATACCCTCATTTCCTACGAATTTGCGGAGAAGTTTAACAACCTTTTTACCGTTTTTGCCTGCCTCGGAATCTTCAAGGGTGTTGGCGAGGGTAAGATTGGGATATGCTTTTATTTCACAGGGAGGAAGTTCTCTGCCGAGAACTGCTACGAATTCCTCATCCTTGATATCGGTAATATCTGCGGTGTAGTATTTCGGGGCAGTTGCTCTGTAATCGGGGATTGTTGCTTCCACGGTGGATTCAACGTTTACTTCCGCCGTTAACTTAATATCACGGCTTGAAGCACCGATTTTAACGGTGAATTTACCGCTTTCAACATGCCAGTCGTGAATATTGACATTGTAGTAAGCGAATGCGCGTTTTCCAAGGTCAACGGAAATTTCTTTTTCTTCCCCTGCTTTAAGGAAAACTTTTTTGAATCCGCGAAGTTCCTGTTCGGGTCTGTAAATAGTGCTTTCGTTGTCGGTAACATATACCTGTGCAATTTCCGCGCCGTCAACATCACCGGTGTTTTTAATCTTGAATGATACCGTGAGAGTGTCCGTATCTTTTATGCTGTCGGCGGAAACTTTAAGGTTGCTGTATTCAAAGTTTGTGTAAGAAAGTCCGTAACCGAAGGGGAAACGCACGTTTTTACGCGCGGTATCATAATATCTGTAACCAACGAATACGCTTTCTCTGTATTCAACGGTTGCAGTGTGTCCGGGGTAATAGTTATATGAGGGGTTGTCGGAAAGGGAAAGGGGATAGGTTTCCGCAAGTTTACCGCTGGGGTTAACATCACCGAAGAGAATGTCCGCTGCGGCACTTCCGGAGGCTTCACCGCCCAGATAACAGTTAAGAATACCTTTAACTTTGTCCGCCCAGGGCATTTCAACAACTGCGCCGCCTGAAAGAGCGATGATAACATTTTCGTTTACTGCGCTGACAGCCTCAACAAGTTTGTTGTGGAGCGCAGGGATACCGATGTGGGTACGGTCAAAGCCCTCGGACTCAAATTCTTCCGTAAGACCGATAAAGAGAACTGCCGCATCCTTGCCTTTTGCGGCTTCGACTGCTTCTTTGATAAACTGATCGTCGGAGATTTTATTTTTCTTTGCGGTTGAATAACCGGGGGCATAAGTAACATTTACACCCTTTGCCATGATTTCGTCGTAAGCACAGTCAATCTTTATTGCATTAACAATGGAGGAACCTGCACCTTGATAACGGGGTTTCTTCGCCATTTCACCGATAACGGCGATGTTTGCAGTCTTTTTAAGAGGAAGAATGTTATCTTCGTTTTTGAGAAGTACCATACATTGACCGGCAATTTCACGGGCTTTTTTGTGATGGGCTTCTTTGTCGTATGTGTAATCGCCCAGAACTTCTTTTGAACGCATAATAACCGTGAGAATATTGTCAACCATTTTGTCCAGGAATTCCTCGGGAATTCTGCCGTCTTTAACGGCTTCAACAATTTTTTTGTTGCCTTCGCCGTTTGAAGTGGGCATTTCAAGTTCCTGTCCTGCAAGAAGACCGGCCACGCGGTCGTTTTCTGCGCCCCAATCGGTAACAATCATACCCTTGTAGCCCCATTCGTCACGAAGAACATCCGTAAGGAGCCATTTGTTTTCTGCACAGTATGTACCGTTAAGACGGTTGTATGCACACATAATCGTCCAGGGTTGAGCCTGTTTAACAGTCTTTTCAAAGGATGTGAGATATATTTCTCTCAAAGCGCGCTCGTCAACAACGCTGTCGCAAGTCATACGGCGGGTTTCCTGGCTGTTTCCGGCATAGTGTTTGAGTGATGTGCCGATGCCCTTTGACTGAACGCCGTTTACAAAGGCGGCGGAAATTTCACCTGCAAGATAGGGGTCCTCTGAGAAATACTCAAAGTTTCTTCCGCAAAGAGGGGAACGCTTGATGTTTGTGCCGGGTCCCAAAAGAACGCTGACTTTTTCTTTCAGACATTCTTCGCCCAAAAGAACACCCATTTCATAAATCAAATCCGGATCCCATGAGCAAGCAGTGGTAACTGCCGTGGGGAAGCAAATAGCAGGAACACCTTTAAGGCTTGTTGCCTGTTCTTTGTCCATCTTTTCCGCACGTTTTCTGATACCGTGGGGGCCGTCGGTCCACATTACAACGGGAATACCCAGTTTTTCATTACCGACTGTGTGCCAATAGTCGAGACCGGAACAGAAACTTGCCTTTTCTTCAAGGGTCATTTGCTTAATAAGATCTGCGTGGTTCATATTCTACCTCCATAATATAATATCAAAATTATTCAATATAATGATAACATACAACAATTTCCATTGCAAGTAAAAAGATATGGGCATTTTTAATATTAAATCAACACATCATTTGTTTATATTGCTTTCGTAAAAAGTATGTGTTAGAATGTTTTTGTATTTTGAACTCGGGAGGAAATCCTATGCTTTACAAGAAAAATTCTGCTAAAACTTTGACAGAGGAACTTTTCAAAAATCCTACTTCGGAATATAGGGGAACACCTTTCTGGGCATGGAATAATATGCTCACGGCGGAGGAACTCTGCCGTCAGATTGACGTATTTAGGGAAATGGGCCTGGGCGGTTTCCATATGCACGTGAGAACGGGACTTAAAAACAAATATTTAAGCGACGAGTATATGGAACTTGTAAAGGCTTGTGTGGAAAAAGCCAAAAATGAAGGAATGCTTGCATGGCTTTATGACGAGGATCGTTGGCCATCGGGTGCGGCAGGGGGACTTGTTACCCGTGATGAAAGGTATCGGGCAAGAAATCTGCTTTGGACAACAAAAAAGGACGGTGAGATTTACGCCTCCGACGATCAATCCCGTTCTGACGGCGGCAGATCGGGTAATGAAAAACTCCTTGCCTGCTATGATGTTGTTCTTGATTCCGACGGATATCTTCAGTCCTATAAAAGAATCAAAGAAAACGAGGAAGCACGGGGTACAAAGTGGTATGCCTTTTTGAGCGTTTACGGTCCTAACAGTTGGCACAACGATCAATCCTATGCGGATACTCTTAATCCCGAGGCAATAAAACGCTTTGTAGAGGTTACTCACGAAAGGTATAAGGAAAGCGTTGGGGAGGAATTTGATAAAACGGTTCCCGCCATATTCACGGACGAGCCCCAGTTTACAAGAAAGCAAACTTTTGAGAACTCTTTTGATACCAAGGATGTTTCAATGCCATGGACAGATAAAGTTCCCGAACTTTACAAAGAATTTTACGGTGCCGATATTCTTGACACTCTTCCCGAAATTTTCTGGGATTTAAAAGATGGCGCACCCTCCCTGCACCGATACAGATATCACGATTTCATTGCGGAACTTTTTGCAAGTTCCTTTGCGGATACCGTGGGTTCATGGTGCGAAGAGAACGGCATTGCCCTTACGGGTCACATGATGGAAGAACCGTCATTGACAAGTCAAACCGCCGCTTTGGGCGAGGCAATGCGCTCTTACAGAAGTTTTAAACTTCCCGGAATTGATCTTCTCTGCAATTCGCACGAATTTACAACTGCAAAACAGGCGCAGTCCGCCGCCCATCAGTATGGCTATGAGGGTGTCCTCTCCGAACTTTACGGTGTAACGGGTTGGGATTGCGATTTCAGAACCTACAAGCACCAGGGTGACTGGCAGGCGGCTTTGGGTATAACGGTACGTGTTCCCCACCTTTCCTGGTACGCTATGGCGGGTGAGGCGAAACGGGATTACCCCGCGTCAATCTCATATCAATCCCCTTGGTATAAGGAGTACGGAGCAATCGAAGATCATTTTGCCCGACTTAATACTGCGCTTACAAGGGGCAAGCCCGTTATAAAAGTTGGTGTTATTCACCCCGTTGAAAGTTTCTGGCTCCATTGGGGTCCCAACGATAAATCGGGTATTTTCCGTGAGGGCTGTGACGAAAACTTCTTTAACCTTACAAAATGGTTGTTGGAGGGCGGAATAGATTTCAATTTCATCAGCGAATCCCTGTTACCGTCCCTTTGTGAAAGAGGTGATGTTCCCTTCAGGGTGGGCGAGATGGGATATGATACTATTATTGTTCCCGCCTGCGAAACCCTGCGTTCAACTACGTTGGAGCGTCTTGAAAATTTCCGCGAAAACGGCGGCAGGCTTATATTCTTAGGCGCCGCGCCAAAACTCTGTGACGCGGTTGTTTCCCAAAGGGGAAAAAATCTTTATGACATAAGCGAAAAGGCGGACTATACCCGTTCCGCAATTTTAACGGCGATGGAAAAAGACAGAGTTATTACCATGCGCCGCGCAGACGGTAAACTTACCGACAATTTGATTTATCAACTCCGTCAGGATGGGGATTGCAAATGGCTTTTTGTGTGCCGTGATAAAGAGCCCTACAACAAAGACCTTGACTACGGAGAGGATGTGAGAATTACCGTAAACGGTGAATACGGCGTTCTTGTTTACGATACTCAAAGCGGTGATGTTTATTCTGCGGAATATTCAGTACAAAAAGGAAAAACCGTAATCAGCGAGCGTATATACGGTTATGATTCAAGGCTTTATAAACTTACGGATGTAAATGCCGTTCGACCCGCGTCGGCAAAAACAACTTCTCAAAAAAGTGAAATTTTCGTAAACTCTTTGACGGATTACGAACTTTCGGAAGAAAATATCCTTGTTCTCGATATGGCGGAATATAAAATTCAGGGTGAAAAAGATTTTTCTCCGAGGGAAGAAATTTTAAGACTTGATAATATTTGCCGCAAAAAACTGGGCTTGCGTGAGCGGGGCGGAGCGGTTGTTCAACCCTGGGTTTACGGGGAAGAACCCGATGTAAGTAGAGTAACCCTCAGATATGCTTTCCAAAGTGAAATTGAATACAACGGTGCATTTCTGGCTCTTGAAGACGCACAAAAGGCGGAAATCGTATTCAACGGAGAAGAAGTTTCTCCCGATACCGTGGGTAATTATGTTGATGTTTCAATTTTCAAGGTTAAATTACCGCAAATTAAAAAGGGTGAAAATGTTCTTGAAATTACATATCCTTTCGGTCCCTCTGCAAATCTTGAAACAGTATTTGTTATCGGATATTTCGGTGTAAAACTTGTAGGAACCCGGGCAACCCTTGTCCCCCTCCCCGAAAAAATCGGTTTCGGAGAAATTCTTTCTCAGGGATTTCCCTTTTACAGCGGTGCAATAACCTATAAAATTCCCGCACGAGTAAAAGATAAGGGCGTCGAGATTGAGGTTTCCGACTATCGGGGAGCACTTGTCAGCGTCAGCGTTGACGGGGAGAAAAAGGGCAGAATAATTTATCCACCGTACAGACTTGAAATTAACGGTCTTTCAGAGGGTGTCCACGAAATCGGAGTAAAACTTTATATACACAGATATAATTCCTTCGGGGCGCTCCATCTTGTAAATGAAAAAGAGTCCTGGCACGGTCCCGGTGCATGGAGAAGTACGGGTATAAACTGGAGTTATGAATATGTACTCAGGAAAAACGGCATATTAAAGGCTCCGATAATAAGAGTTTAACAAAAAAATCACTCCCGCAATTTGAACAAGTCCGGTAAAAACGGACAATAGAAAAAACAACCCTCCTATGGTAAAATAAATTATCATAGGAGGAATTTTTATGCCCAGAAGTTACAGAAACATACAACAATATGAAGAAGAGATATTAAGAATGTGAAAAGCAGGAATGACTCGACGAGAAATCGGAGAGAAATTTGGATTAAGCAAAGAGCAAATCAAGGCGTCCATAAATCGGTACAATAAAAAGCAAATGAAAATAAAAGCAGGAATGTCACTGAAAAGAAAAGGCAGACCACCCAAAAATTATGTTGTGAGTGAAGACGATAGGATAGCTGAGCTTCGATATATAGTCGCTCGTAAAGATGCAAAAATAAAGTCATTAGAAATGGAAAATGGACTGATGCGGGATTTTCTCTCGCTCACAGAAAGGAAGTGAGAACAAGTGTAAAATTTATGGATATCTACCGTCATAAAGACAGATACTCAATAAGTGAGATGTGTCGGTTCTTCGATGTATCAAGAAGCGGTTACTATGACTATGTAAAAAGAATGGATATACCTGCAAAGGATTTACCATTGGCAGAAAAGATAAAAGAATGTCAGGAAAAGCATGGCAAAACCTACGGTTATCGTAGAGTGCATATATGGCTTGAAAGACAAGGAATACACCGTAATCCAAAGACAATTTTAAGGGTTATGCAGAAATACAACCTGTTATCAGAAGTCAGAAGAAAGAAATATCACAATTATGGTAATGTGTTACACAAGTATGATAATCTGCTTGACCGAGATTTTAAGGCTGACAGACCAAATCAAAAATGGGTTACAGATATATCGTATATTAAGACACAGCAAGGAACACTTTATCTTTCTGTAATCAGAGATTTATATGATAACAGTATTGTTGCATACAAAACCGAAATCAGTTTGCTGCTTAAAATTTAATTAACACCATAGGGGGTGTTTTTTGTACTGTCCGCACAATTTGGGGCAGTTCACGGATGCAGGAGTGATTTTTTAATATATAAAACTTAAACAAACAATTTTTTTGTAAGCCAGGCGCGGACTTTCTTGCTTTTGTTGGCATAGAGCCAAAAGAACACAAGTGCAAGGCAACAAGTACCGATAATGAGAGTTATTATACAAGCGGTCGTAAAGTTATTTAAGAATAAACAAAGACTTGTAACAAAAAGACATATTACCAAATCAATGAAAATATGAAGTACCTTTGAAGTCCAATGGTGTTTTCTCTGTCTGTACCAATAAATAAAGCAGAGAACACAAGCGGAAATTATCGCTATTATGGGAACAGCAAGATAGAAATACCATTTAGCCGAACTGTAATCATTAAAATAGAATACCAAAGTATATAATGCCACGGCAAGGGAATCAAAGCCCCACATTAAATAAGGACGAAGTTTTTTTGTGAGGAATGGGAATACAAATAAAATCCAACACAAAAAGGAACTTGCCGCTACATATATAAACCAAAGTTTTCCCGGTAGGAAGAACAGGTTTATAAACATACAAACAATGTTGGGGATTAAGAAAATAAATGAAATTACAATGGCAATAAACCGCTGTTTGATACCCGATGGTATATCGGGTGTGTGGGAAAAGGGGTGGGATTTGTCCCGGACTTGTAAATTCGGATTATATACGGGTGTGTCGCAAAGTGCACATTTATGGGCGCTTTTGTCAAGCTCCACGCCGCAGTTAACACAATATGACATATAAAACATCCTTTATATATTGAATAAAGTTAATCTCTGTTACTTTCTATTTTAACATGAAAGCCCATTTTTACAAGAGAGGTGAAAATTTCACGCTCAATGTCGGTTTCTTTTACAATGCTTGCAGTAGTCAGAACAAGATTGTCCTCCAAGGTAGTTAGACCGCACCGTACTGCGTTTCTTATACCCGGTCCCGGCATGAATAAAGCCTTTTCAACATGGGGAAGCATTTCTTTCGGGAGTGTTACGGGTCCGAGATTTGACAGCAGAACCGTTGTGGTTTGCTCTCCGGTTATGAAGAAGGAAATTCCCACGCCGATGTTTTTAATTCCCAGGGGTAAAAACTTTAAAACAGGGTTTCTTTCTATACTTAGATTGGCGGTTATCATAGCATTGAGTTTTTTTTCGTCATTTGCAAGGCGAAGTTGGCAGGCAACCTGTTTTAAAAGTTCCTCAAAGGAGTAATCGCCTAACCGGGGGTCGGCGGTTGTCCGAAGGCATATTGTAAAATTTCGCAGAGTTTCGGTTTTGAAAACTTTTCTTAAATCAATGGGTATTTGCACGCAAACCTCTTTTTGCTTTTTGGATTCGCGCAGTTGCTTTTCTATATGCACTTTCATAAGAAGTGCGGCAAAAAATTCTGTTACGGTCACTCCGTGTTCTTTGGTATATTTATGAATTTCCTCAAAAGACATTGTTCCGGAAATTATGTTTACCATGTGTTTCGGGAGTTTTGTGCCATTTGCGTGATAGACGTATTTCCCGCCGCGTTTAACTTTTCCCTTTGAGTCCGCATATTTTATGAAAGCGTCTTCAAGTTCGCTTTCTTTAGGAGAAGCGGAAGTATCAAGAACAAAATCTCCGTGAGGAACGGAGTATCCGCAGAGTCTGAGATATTCTGCGACAAGAGTTGAGCCGAAAACCGCCGCACCGTGCCCGTCGGTTATGGCGTGGTATGTATCAACGGCTATTCTTTTTCCGTGATAATATACTCTAAAGAGGTAGCCTTTGTTTTCTTTGAATTTTACTCGGTGACAGGGATTTTGGATGTCAGGTTTAATATCGGGGGCAATGTTGGGATTCTTTTCAAAGTAATACCAAAACAGACCTTTGCGAATTCTGACATCAAATTCCGGAAAGCGGGGCATAATATTTTTCAGAGCTTCGGCAAGCTTTTCGGGATCTATATCCTCTTTGAGTTCAAGAGAAAAACGAAAAATATTTGACCAAGTGCCCCTGTTTTGACCCGGAAATATGGATGCCGCATTGTCCAATCTGAACCATTCCGGCAAATTTGTGTTTTTCTTTTCACGAGTTTTATTTTCAACCACGGAAAAACTCCTTATCCATTATCAAAAACACCGTTTTACTCATCATAAGGTAAAACGGTATTTATAATTTATATTTTTACGGCATCGTTAATTTTGATTTTCCCAACATAAGGAACTTTAAAATAACCGTTACACTCATTGCCGTCAAAGGTAAGGCTGACATCAATTTCCTTGCCGGGCATTGCGCCGATTTCTGCTTTTGCGCAAAGTGTATTGCCGTTTTCTACCGCCCTTAAGACGGTAATATCAGTATCAAAATCAATTTCATCCGCTTCGATTTCAAATGAGTATTTCCCGCAGTTATGTGATATATTTAAAATCACATTACCTTTGAAAAAATTGCGGTCAATGTTGACTTTGTATCTGCCGATACCGACCATTGAAAACCTCCGAGAATAATTATTCCATACCGCCGGCCATACGTAAAATTTTACGTGCATCTTCAGTGGTGATTTTACCGTCGGCGGAATTGTCCGCATTAGCGGCAACGGATTGTTCGGCCGTAAGTTCAAGAGTTCCGACGGAAGCGTGTAGAGCGGCTTTGACATCGAAAAGAGTAACGACGCCGTCACCGTCGATATCGCCCTTAAGAGAAAAATCGTCGTTTACGAGGATGACAAACCGTCCGCCCGTTGAAATCTCCGAACCTATAAACGGTGTGTGAACGGAGCCCCCGGCAAGAATAAGTTTTTCCCCGGATTGTCTGTAAATTTTCGTGGCGGAGGGAATTGCGTCACCGCAAGCCTCGTCAAAGGAGAGGATTACTTTCCCCGGCAGGGTGTAGGGCAGACCGTTGCTTGTGATGCTGATATCAAACGCAAATGCCTTTGAGTACCTTGTGGGGAACAGTTTTTCTACTTCCGACAAATTGACGGGATTGACGGAAATATCAATCGCCAATCCGTCGGGAAGTACATTGTAAGCGTCAATCAGTCTTACACGGGTGTCGTTGTCGGTAACGGTGCGATGGTTTTGAATTATAATGCTTTCGGGCAAACCCTGTTCAATTAAATACTCGTATGCATAGGAGTCTTCTTTACAGGATATACCGTCAACAAAATAGTAAACTTTGTTGCTGTCGGAATCAATTGCACCCAAAACCGCGTCATCGCCTATGTTGGTAAGGCTCGAGGGTAAATCAATCTTTTTCAAGGACTCGCAGTAGGCAAGAGCCTTTTTGCCTAAATAGGTCAGATTGTCGCTCAAACGAATGCTCTGCAAATTCCAACAATAGGAAAAAGCGCCGTCATTTATGAGTGTAACATTGTTGTACATATCAACTTCCGTCAAGTTAAAGCAATAACTGAACGCGTAGGAGCCGATTGTTTCAACAGCACGGGGAACGGTGAATTTTCCGACCTTTCCGCAGGGATAAATAATGAGGGCTTTTATGTTTCCGTAAGTTTCGGAATCAACATTTGTGTCATTTCGGTAAAGAACACCGTCAATTACAGAGAATATTTCATTTTCGGAATCCACGTCAATTTCGGTTAAAGAGGAACATTTGATGAAAGCGGTTCCGGAAATACTGATAAGATTGGCGGGAAGTTTTACATAGGTAAGGTTTTCATTGCCGGCAAAAGCGTTAGCGGCAATATTTGCCACGGGAAGCCCCCCAAGAGTTTCGGGGATTATTACTTTTGTTTCATTTCCGGTATAGCCGGTTATAATCGCTTTTGTGGGATTTGAGGTTGGTGTTCCCGTATATGTAAAATCGCTTTCAGGGGGAGTAACAGGCTCTGCACTCTCATAAATTGTTGCACTTCCGCTCAATGCACGGGGAATTTTATCGGTAAAAAGTAAACAGGATAACAAAAGAGTAGCGCACAGGGCTAAACTTAACAACTTCTTTTTGTTCAAAAAAGCGCACATCCTTTCAAAGCGGCAATATACTACTTTAATTATATTATAGGGACTCATTATTTTCAATAGGAATGTTTATACAAAAAAATTGACAAATTTTGTTAAAACAAGATAATAAAAAGCAAAGCTCCGAAGCGAACTTCGGAGCAATATGCTTTTTTACAATTAAGTTACTTAGATAGCGCGGGTAACCTTACCGGAGCGCAAGCAGCGTGTACAAGCATATACTCTTTTGGGAGAGCCGTTTACGATTGCTTTAACTCTTTTAACATTGGGTTTCCAAGTTCTGTTGGAACGTCTGTGTGAGTGAGAAACCTTGATGCCGAAAGCAACTTCTTTGTTACAGAATTCACATTTTGCCATTGAGCTGCACCTCCTTCATAATTTTTCAGATTAAGTCTAAACACAAGACAACGAACGTATAATATCACCTTTTCACGTCAAATGCAAGAGTTTTTTTTGAAATTGTCCGTTTTTATGAACTTTCACAGATAATAGGGGGTATTATTACATATTTTTTTCAAAATTGCTTGATTTTTTCAAAGCTATGTTATATAATGCATATTGTAACCGAACATTTGTACACTTTAAAAAGGAGATATAAACAGAAATGGCAGAGAGAAACGAAAAGAACAAAGCCCTTGAAACGGCGCTTTCCCAAATAGAGAAGAACTTCGGTAAAGGAGCAATTATGCGCTTGGGAGAAAATGCGGGTCTCAATGTTGAAGCAATTCCCACAGGCTCAATCGCTCTTGATGCCGCAACGGGAATCGGCGGCCTCCCCCGAGGAAGAATAGTCGAAATTTACGGTCCCGAAAGTTCGGGTAAAACTACCCTTGCTCTCCATGTTGTCGCGGAGGCGCAGAAAATGGGCGGGGATGCGGCTTTTATTGACGCGGAACACGCGCTTGACCCTGTATATGCCGCCGCTTTAGGTGTTGACATTGATTCACTTCTTGTATCCCAGCCCGACAACGGTGAACAGGCTCTTGAAATTACGGAATATCTTGCACGTTCCGGCGCACTTGATGTTATTGTTGTTGACTCTGTTGCGGCACTTGTTCCCAAGGCGGAAATTGAGGGTGAAATGGGCGACAGTCACGTGGGACTTCATGCCCGTCTTATGTCCCAGGCATTAAGAAAATTGACCGGTGCCGTTTCAAAGTCCAATACGGTTGTTATTTTCATTAACCAACTTCGTGAAAAAGTGGGTGTTATTTACGGCAACCCCGAGGTTACAACCGGCGGACGTGCGCTTAAATTCTATTCAACAATCCGTATTGACGTAAGACGGGTTGAACAACTCAAAGGACCCGGCAATGAATTTATCGGTTCCCGAACAAGAGCAAAAATTGTTAAAAACAAGGTTGCGCCCCCTTTCAAAGAGGCAGAGTTCGATATTATGTACGGAGAGGGTATCTCCAAATACGGCGAGCTTCTTGACCTTGCAGTCAAGATGGATATTGTAAGAAAGAGCGGCGCCTGGTTCTACTACGGCGAGGAAAGACTCGGACAGGGCAGGGATAATGTTAAAGAATATATTAAGAACACTCCCGAGTTCTGTGCAGAGATTGAAGCAAAGGTTCGTGAGGGCATAAACAATCTTATTTCCGCAAGAAATCCCATTTCGCGCAGAGAGCAGGCGGCTCCTGTACCTGTTGAGCCTGTTTCAAAAGAAACCGCAAGGGCAAAAATTGATATTGCGGTTGATGATGACGAATAATAAAAATGAAAATTACATCAAAGCAGGGTAACGGCAATAAAATTCATATTTATATTGACGGAGAATATGCCCTTACACTCTACGACGACTATTGGTACCTTTGCGGTATCAGGGACGGACAGGAAATTTCAGATGACGAGCTTGCTTCCTTGAAAGAGGAGGCAGGCTTTCGCTCTGCTTATGAGAAAGGAATAGCCTACCTTTCAATGCGAGCCTATTCGGAAAAGGAACTGTATAATAAGTTGAAGTTGAAATTCGGGCAGGAAGCCGCAGCGCGAGCCCTTAAGAAAATGCTTGAAAGTGGTTACATTGATGACGAAGCATTTTGCAAGGAATATGTAAGGTATCTTTTTGATGTAAAAAAATATGATATAAAGAGAATAACATACGAATTAAAACTCAAGGGTATTGATGGCGAAACTGTTAACAATACATTGAAAACACTTGACAATGAGCCAATTTCGCGTATTATAGAAATGTTAACTGCAAAATATGAAAACAGACTTGAAACGGAAAAAGACAGGAAGAGAATTGTCAACCGTTTTGTAAGAATGGGGTATTCCTATTCTGATATAAAATCCGCTTTTTATGAGTGCGGATTTGAAATGCCGAAAGGTTAGGGTGGAATATATGTCACGAAAAATCGGAATGATTAGTTTGGGTTGTCCTAAGAATCAGGTGGACGCAGAGTTAATGCTGAAAAAACTTGTTGACGCAGGATATATTCTTGTTCAGGAAGCCGACAAAGCGGATATTGTTATTGTCAACACCTGCGGATTTATTGAGGACGCCAAAAGGGAGTCCATTGAAGCGATTCTTGAAATGGCAGATTTAAAAACCGACGGGATTTTGAAAAAAATCCTTGTTACAGGATGTCTTGCCCAAAGGTATAATGAGGAAGTGTTCACGGAGATTCCCGAGGTTGACGGCGTAATCGGTATCGGTGCAAACGCAGATATTGTTGCCGTGTGTGACGCTGTCTTTGAAAGCAACGAGCAATACAAGAACTTTCCAAATAAGGAAGAATTGCCCCTTGACGGCGGAAGGATTCTCACAACTCCCGAATATACCGCATATCTCAAAATTGCGGACGGTTGCTCCAACCGTTGTTCCTACTGCGCCATCCCCTCTATAAGAGGCGATTTCAGGAGCAGAAAAATGGAAGACGTTCTCGAAGAAGCAAATATGCTCTGTGAAAAGGGAGTTAAAGAACTTGTTCTTGTGGCACAGGATACCACCCGATACGGAGAGGACCTTTACGGAGAACTTAAATTGCCCGAACTTTTGGGGGAACTTAATAAAATTGAAAAACTCCAATGGATTCGTCTCCTTTATTGCTATCCTGACAGAATTACCGACGAATTATTGGACGCTATTGCGGAAAATAAAAAAGTTTGCCATTACATTGATATACCCATGCAACACGCGGACGGGGAAATTCTTAAAGCAATGAACAGACGGGGCGATAAAGAAAGCCTTCTTGCTCTTGTGGAAAAAATCAGAGCGAGAATTCCCGATGTGGTTTTAAGAACAACCTTTATAGTGGGCTTCCCCGGTGAAACCGAGGATGCGTTCACAACTCTTTCCGAGTTTGTAAACGAAGCAAAAATCGACAGAGTGGGTTGCTTCGTATACTCCCGTGAGGAAGGCACTCCCGCCTACGATTTTGAAAATCAGGTTGATCCGGAGGTTGCCGCAGAGCGTGCGGAAGCCATTATGACTCAGCAGTACTCAATATCCGAGCAGAAACTTGAGGAGTGCATGGGCAAAACCTACGATGTCCTTGTTGAGGGTTACGATGCATATACGGACAGTTACTACGGCAGAACCTATATGGATTCACCCGATATTGACAACAACATTGTTTTCACATCGGGCTATGAAATTGAAGACGGAGAGATTGTACCGGTTGAAATATTTGATAAGGATGAGTATTCCCTCATTGGTGAAGCAGTATGAAAAATATGAATGTACCTAATCAGCTTACTATTATCAGAATTGTTTTGACTCCTGTTTTTCTCGGATTGTTTTTGAGTGATATTCCCCATCACTATCTTATCGGTTTGATCGTTTTTGCAATCGGTTCATTTACGGATTTTCTTGACGGGAAAATTGCCAGAAAAAAAGGTATTATTACTGTATTCGGTCAACTTGCGGACCCTGTTGCAGATAAAATTCTGACAACTGCCGCACTCCTTGCTTTTATGCAGTTCGGACTTTGTAATATCTGGATAATTATGATAGTATTGTTAAGAGAATTTACAATCACTTCTTTCCGACTTGTAGCAACGGCGCAAGGTATTGTTATTCCCGCCAATATTTACGGCAAACTGAAAACTATTTCACAGATGGTTTTCTCCCTTGTAATTATGATTCTTGCGGAACTTAACGATTTGGGACTTCTCGGAAAGAGTTTCCCTCTTTCCGCCGTGTCAAACGGACTGTTGTGGGTAACGGCGGCACTTTGTGTAATTTCCGGTGTTATCTACGTAAAACAGTCAATAAAACTAATCGATTTTTCTAAATAAGGTGATTATATGCAACTTTACAACTCACTTTCTCATAAAAAAGAAAAATTTAAAGAAAATGTTCCGGGCAAGGTTAATATGTACACCTGCGGTCCCACAGTTTACCACTTTGCCCATATAGGCAATCTCCGCAGTTATATTATGGAAGATGTGCTTGAAAAGCATCTGCGGTACAGCGGTTACGACGTTAAACGCGTAATGAATATTACCGACGTGGGACATCTTTCAAGCGATGCGGACACCGGCGAGGATAAAATGCTCAAGGGTGCAAAAAGAGAGAACAAATCCGTTATGGATATTGCAAAATTCTATACGGACGCTTTCTTTGAGGATTGCAAAAAACTCAATATAAAAACCCCCGATGTTGTTGAGCCCGCAACGAACTGTATTGACGAGTTCATTAAAATGGTACAGGGCCTTCTGGACAAGGGCTATGCCTATGTTGCCGGCGGCAATGTTTATTTTGACACGTCAAAACTTGATGAATACTACGTTTTCAATAAGCACGACAGCGAGGAATTGATGGTCGGTGTTCGTGAGGGCGTTGAAGAAGATACGAATAAGAGAAATAAAAACGATTTTGTTCTCTGGTTTACAAAATCAAAATTTGAAGAACAGGCGCTTAAATGGGATTCTCCCTGGGGTGTGGGTTACCCGGGATGGCATATCGAATGTTCTGCAATCAGTCTTAAACATTTGGGCGAAAGACTTGATATACATTGCGGCGGTATCGACAATGCATTTCCCCATCATACAAACGAAATTGCCCAGAGTGAAGCATATATCGGTCATAAATGGTGTAACTATTGGTTCCACGTTTTGCATCTTAACACAAACACGGGTAAAATGAGCAAATCAAAAGGTGAATTCCTCACTGTTTCACTTCTTGAGGAAAAGGGCTATAACCCTCTGGCATACAGATTTTTCTGCTTGCAGTCCCATTACAGAAAACAACTTGTTTTCTCCTATGAGAACCTTGACGGCGCCGCAACGGCTTACGAAAAACTTCTCAAAAGAATTGCCGCACTCAATCCCTGCGACAGCGACGAACTTGATATGGCGGCGGTTGAAAAACTTCAGGGTGCCTTTAAAGAGGCTCTTGATAATGATATAAATACATCCCTTGCCGTTACAGCGGTTTACGATGTGTTGAAAGAAAATACAAACGATAAGACGAAGATTTATCTTCTTAATGATTTTGATAAGGTGCTTTCCCTGGATCTCGTTGAGGGTGCAAAGAAACTCAATGACGCTAAAGAGGACGCCCCTGCGGAAGATGAATTTTCAAAATATGTGGAAGAACAACTTGCTTTGAGAGTTGAAGCTAAAAAAGCCAGGAACTTTGCAGAGGCAGACAGAATCAGAGACGAACTTGCCGCACAGGGTGTTAAAATTCTTGATACCCGTGAAGGCACAAAATGGAGTAAAGAATAATATGACAAGTAAAGAACGCGCCAAACTTCGTGCAGAAGCCAACGGCCTTGACCCTATTTTTCAAATAGGTAAAGAGGGCGTTACCGACGCGGTGATTGCACAAATTGAAGATACGTTTAATACACGTGAACTTTTTAAAATAAAGGTTCACCTTGAATCCGCCCCCGAAAGCCCCAAGGAAATTGCACAGAAAATTTCCGAAGCAACGGGCTGTGAAGTTGTACAGGTTATCGGCGGAACAATCGTTGTTTTCCGAATCAACCTTATGCTTCGTCAAAAGGCGGCGGAAAAGAAAAAACGTCAGCAGGAAAAAGCAAGAAAAGAAGCCCTTGAAAGACGTACCGAACGTACAAGAAGAAAATACGGCAGGTAAAAATTATGAGTGAAATTGTTACCGTAAATAAAAAGAAAAAAGTCGGCTCATTTATAATAGGCCTTGTAGTTCTTGCCCTCGCGATTACGGGTGCGGTAAGCATTGTGAGAATTGTTGCGGACAGATTCTTTTCGGCGGAGGAAGAAACGGCGGATTATACCGGCTATGCGGAGTTTTTGACATGGGTGGTAGGTGTTGACCCGGACTCATTTTCCGATATAACAAAAGCCGATAAAGAAGCGTTGCTCAATATTGCAATATGCACTCTCCTTACGGACGATACAAAAACGGGGGATTACAATGTGACGGAAAAAGGCCTTGTTGTTCCGGCAGAGGATGTTGAAGGCTATTATCTGAAAATGTTCGGACCCGATGTTGAGATTGTCCATTCAAGCGTTATGGGTTACGGTTATGAATTTACCTATGATGCTACCGCCCAGACATACACAGTACCTCTTACGGGTGTTACACCGCCCTTTACGGTGAGAATCGAATCCGTGGAAAAAACCGGCGGACTTGCGGTTCTCCGTGTCGGTTACGTGGGCACAAACAATATTGAAGTCCGGGCAGACGGAACAATCAGCGCAACCCAACCGGATAAATATGCCGATATAACATTAAAAGAAACTGAAACGGGCTATAACCTTATTTCCCTTATGGCAGTTACCGTGGGTGAGTATCAATAATTAAAATCAAAAGGAAACCGATAGAGATTCAGTAAAATGAACTCTGTCGGTTTTTGATTGTGTATTATGCGCGTTTTTTATCGGAAATATTTTAATTGAACAGATGCCGCTCTTTTTTGCAGGGGGTCATCTGTTTTTCAGTTCTTTCATTAAGTTGAATATAATTTCTTTATCGTTGGGGAAAGTCGGTCGAATGTCTTTTTGAATTCGTTATAGTCTATGTCCTGTTTTGCGGTTTCTTCGGTAAAAAATTCTGCCATTGTAATACCGAAACCGTCGCATAGCGCCTGTAAAGTGACTATAGAGGGCAAGGTTTCTCTGTTGAACATATTTGTAATGGTGGACTGCGGCAAGCCGGACTCAACCGAAAGCCTATATACAGACCAGTTTCTGTCCAAACGCAGTTGGTTGATTCTCTTTAATACATCCATGGTTGATACCTCCCATACACGAATTATTATAATATACATTTGTAAAATAATATTTACCCCTATGGGTTGGCTTTACTATATATTTGGGTTATACTGAACTTACAAAGAATTTTAGGGAATGATTTGTATGCTCGAAAAGTATTTCAATAAACAACGCGTTAATTTCAAAAGAATATCGGTGTCAATCATTATTGGTATAATTATTATTTCCGCTTTTTTCTCTGCTTTTGAGATAAACGCATACAGGAGAAAAATTGCTTATTGTGAAACGAACAGAGAATATATCAAGGCGTATGTGGACGCAGCTATGCAGGGTAAAATGGATGCCGGAAAACCTCAAAAAGATTCATCGGGAAACCCGATAATAGACCTAAATAAATCGTCCTGCAAAACTACCGTTAATTACAAAGATAAAGAACTGGATTGTTTTAAACTTGTGGGTTTTGGCGGAGAATACAACTTGATTTTCGGTTTGGAAGATATAAGGGGGCGATTTCTTGAATGAAGAAGCCGATTTGAAATCCCAGCCGTTTTACTGTTACTTTGCGAACCGGAAAATCCCCGTTTGTCCTTTCTCAACCGAAAAAGAGCCGCGTTACTATTGTATTCTTGAAGACGGCAGTGTTATATGTTCTTGCCCTCAGTGTCAATAAATACGGGGTTTTCCTACATAATGTACATATTTGATTGATACAAATCCCAAAAATGCAGAGCATTTTCATTCAACGAACGGAAATGCTCTGTAACTTTTGTATCGGTATGTTTCTTTGTTGTAGTCAACTTGCCCAAAAAATTTCCTGTTATATTATGGGAATTTTATCTTTAAACTATGGAAATATTTGAAAATATATGTTACAATGGCAGACGGTGTAAAAACTCTAATTGCGCCAAAATGCGCGAAAAATTATTTGGAGGTAAATTATGAGCAAAAAATTCGTTTATTTGTTCTCAGAAGGTAATGCAGACATGCGTGAGCTTCTCGGCGGTAAGGGTGCAAACCTTGCAGAAATGACCAACATCGGTCTTCCTGTTCCCCAGGGTTTCACAATCACAACAGAGGCTTGTACTCAGTACTATGAGGACGGCAGAAAAATCAACGATGAAATCCAGGCACAGATCATGGAATACATCGACAAAATGGAAGGCGTTGTCGGCAAAAAGTTCGGCGATAAGGAAAACCCCCTTCTTGTTTCTGTTCGTTCCGGTGCCCGTGCATCCATGCCCGGTATGATGGATACAATCCTTAACCTCGGTCTTAACGAAGAAGTTGTTGAAGTTATGGCTGCAAAGTCAGGCAACGCTCGTTGGGCTTGGGACTGTTACAGAAGATTCATTCAGATGTATTCCGACGTTGTTATGGAAGTTGGTAAGAAATACTTCGAACAGCTCATCGACGAAATGAAAGAAGCAAAAGGCGTAACTCAGGATATTGAACTTACTGCTGAAGACCTCAAAGAACTTGCAGGTCAGTTCAAGGCTGAATACAAATCAAAAATCGGTAAAGATTTCCCCACAGATCCCAAGGAACAGCTTATGGGCGCTGTTGAGGCAGTTTTCCGTTCATGGGACAACCCCCGTGCAAACGTTTACCGTCGTGATAACGATATTCCTTATTCATGGGGTACCGCTGTTAACGTACAGGCAATGGCATTCGGTAACATGGGTGACGATTGCGGTACAGGTGTTGCTTTCACACGTGACCCCGCTACAGGCGACAAGGGTCTTATGGGTGAATTCCTTGTAAACGCACAGGGCGAAGACGTTGTTGCAGGTGTTCGTACTCCCATGCCCATCGCAGAAATGGCAGAAAAATTCCCCGAGGCATTTGCAGAATTCACAAAGGTTTGCGCAATCCTCGAAGATCATTACAGAGATATGCAGGATATGGAGTTCACTGTTGAAGCAGGCAAACTCTATATGCTCCAGACAAGAAACGGTAAGAGAACTGCAAAGGCTGCTCTTAAAATCGCTTGTGACCTCGTTGACGAAGGCATGATCGACGAAAAGAAAGCTGTTGCAATGATCGACCCCAGAAACCTTGACACACTTCTTCATCCTCAGTTTGATGCAAAGGCTCTTAAGGCTGCAACTCCCGCAGGTAAAGGTCTTGGCGCATCTCCCGGTGCTGCCTGCGGTAAGATCGTTTTCAGCGCTGAAGATGCAGAGGCTTGGAATGCTCGCGGTGAAAAAGTTGTTCTTGTTCGTCTTGAAACATCTCCCGAAGATATCACAGGTATGAAGGCTTCCCAGGGTATTCTTACAGTTCGCGGCGGTATGACTTCTCACGCAGCTGTTGTTGCTCGCGGTATGGGTACTTGCTGTGTATCCGGTTGCGGCGACATCAAAATGGACGAAGAAAACAAGAAGTTTGAACTCGCAGGTAAGGTTTACCACGAGGGTGACTATATTTCAATCGACGGTTCAACAGGTAACATCTACGACGGTATCATCCCCACAGTTGATGCAGAGATCGCAGGTGAGTTCGGCAGAATCATGGATTGGGCAGATAAGTACAGAACTCTCAAGGTTCGTACAAATGCAGATACTCCCGCTGATGCAAAGAAAGCTCGCGAGCTTGGTGCAGAGGGTATCGGTCTTTGCCGTACAGAGCATATGTTCTTCGAGGCTGAGAGAATCGCTGCATTCCGTGAGATGATTTGCTCCGACACCGTTGAAGCAAGAGAAGCAGCTCTTGATAAGATTCTTCCCTATCAGCAGGGCGACTTTGAAAAACTCTATGAAGCACTTGAAGGTAACCCCGTTACAATTCGTTTCCTTGATCCTCCGCTTCATGAGTTCGTTCCCACTGAAGAAGCAGACATCAAAGCACTTGCAGATGCACAGGGCAAAACAGTAGAAGATATCAAAGCCCTTATTTCTTCTCTCCATGAGTTCAACCCCATGATGGGTCACCGTGGTTGCCGTCTTGCTGTAACATATCCCGAAATCGCAGCAATGCAGACAAAGGCTGTTATCCGTGCGGCTATCAATGTTAAGAAAGCACACGCTGACTGGAACATCGTTCCCGAAATTATGATTCCCCTTGTTGGCGATATTAAAGAACTTAAATTCGTTAAGAAGATCGTTGTTGAAACTGCCGATGCAGAAATTGCAGCAGCAGGCGCAGACCTCAAATACGAAGTTGGTACAATGATCGAGATCCCCAGAGCTTGCGTAACAGCTGATGAAATCGCAAAAGAGGCTGACTTCTTCTGCTTCGGTACTAACGACCTTACCCAGATGACATACGGCTTCAGCCGTGATGACGCAGGTAAGTTCCTCACAGCTTACTATGACAGCAAGATTTTTGAGAACGATCCCTTTGCAAAACTTGACCAGAACGGCGTTGGCGCCCTTATGGAAATGGCAGTTGAAAAAGGTAAGGCAAGCGGCAAGAATCTCCACTACGGTATCTGCGGCGAGCACGGCGGCGACCCCGTTTCAGTTGAATTCTGCCATAGAATCGGACTCAACTACGTATCCTGCTCACCCTTCCGTGTTCCGATCGCACGCCTCGCAGCAGCCCAGGCCGCTATTCGCGAACAGCGCTAATCAGCAGTTAGCGAATAACACGACAAGT